>NYWC01000044.1 GCA_002684935.1 Gammaproteobacteria bacterium | reverse complement strand
CCAGTTCGCTGATGAACTGCTCGGAGGGCTTGTCCGGCAGGATGCGGCAGTCCAGCTCAGCCCAGGCCGTGGGCGGGATCACGTTGATCTTGGTAGAGCCACTCATGCGGGTCATGGAGCAGGTGTCGCGGATCAGAGAGTTGTGGCCAGGGCGGGCCCCATGCAGCTTGGCCACGAAGGCCGAGTCGCGGATTGCGTCCTGTATATTGGCGTAGGAGCCAGCCCATTCTTCATTCATATCCGCAGAAAGGGCACTGAAGTATTCGTTCACCGGCCCGATGATGCGGGGTGGGAAGGGATTCTCCAGCAGGGTATTCAGGGCCTGCACAATGCGGGTCACGGCGCTAGTGGTTCTCGGGGAGGAGCCATGGCCCGGGGTNTCGATGGCATTGAGGCGCAGCCATACTGGCACTTTTTGGGTGACCTCGACGCTGAAGACTACGTCGCCTTCCTCGCTGCGGCTGCCGCCCCCGCCTTCGTTGAGCAGGATGCCAGTGCCTTCAAAGATTTCGGGACGATTCTCGATCAGCCAACCCACACCATAGAAACCGCCGGCTTCTTCATCGGCAGTGGCCAGGAACACCACGTCCCGATTCAGCTCCACGCCGGAGCGGTGAAGGGCGAGAAAAGTAGCGAGTTGTAAAGTGCCTAATCCCTTCATATCGCGGGCGCCACGGCCCAGGATGAAGCCATCGCGGATGGCGCCAGACAATACGGGGATGGTCCAGAATTCNTCGTNGGCGGGCACAACATCNGAGTGCTGCAGCAGAACCAGACCAGGTTCGTCGCCGCCTNCCAGGCGCGCCCAGATATTGCCGCGGCCCGATGCGCTCTCGGCGGTTTCATATTCGATCCCCTCGGCTTCGAAAATGGCTGCCAGGAAATCCACGGCGCGGCTCTCGTTACCCGGGGGATTGATGGTGTCGATCTGGATGTATTCNTGTAACCAGGCGACGGCTTCATCTTCCATTGACTGGCCGAATGCGCCAGAAGACAATCCAATCGCTAGAACCGTGCATAAACCTTTAATCAATCTCANGCTGGCCTCCTTCTTGCTAACTGCCGCGCGGCAGTCGTTTAATTTTCAATCGTTATTTGCTCGCTAAACGGCGCTTCTCAAACGTTCTTANTAGACGTTAAACCGAAAATGAATGACGTCGCCATCGGCAACGATGTACTCCTTGCCCTCCAGACGCCATTTGCCCGCATCTTTCGCGCCATTCTCGCCGCCGTTGTTCACATAGTCAGCATAACCGACAATCTCGGCTCGGATAAATCCTTTCTCGAAGTCGGTGTGGATTACGCTTGCTGCTTGNGGTGCCGTGGCGCCTTCTTTGACGGTCCAGGCCCGCACTTCCTTGGGGCCGGCGGTGAAATANGTNTGCAGGCCGAGCAGCGAGTAGCCCGCGCGAATCACGCGGTCGAGGCCCGGTTCTTNCATACCGAGGTCCTGCAGGAATTCAGTCTTTTCTTCGGCGTCCAACTCNGCGANCTCTGCTTCCAGCTTGTTGCAGATTGCCACCACTTCGGNGCCTTCTGCTTCCGCNATTTTTTTCACGGTATCGAGATGAGGGTTATCGCTGAATCCTTCTTCATCCACGTTGGCGATATACATAACNGGCTTGACTGTAAGCAGATGCAGGTTTTTCAGATCGGCCTGNTCTTCCNTATAGAGGTCGAGGGTGCGTACNGGTTCTGCNGTGTCCAGATGGNNCTTAACTTTTTCTAACAGTGTCACCTGGCGCTGTGCATCNTTNTCGCCACTCTTGGCNACTCTGCTCACACGATCCAGACTCTTCTCTACAGATTCCAGGTCAGCNAGGGCCAGTTCNGTGTTAATGATTTCGATGTCCGCAGCGGGATTGATAGCGTTGGACACGTGAGTGACGTTTTCGTCCTCGAAGCAACGCACCACATGGGCAATGGCGTCACACTCGCGGATGTTGGCCAGAAACTGGTTGCCCAGACCCTCACCCTTGGAGGCGCCAGCCACCAGCCCTGCGATGTCAGTAAACTCTACAGTAGTGGGGATTACTTTCTCAGGATTTACTAATTCTGCCAGCTTATCCAGGCGCGTATCGGGAATAGAAACGATGCCGGAGTTGGGCTCTATGGTGCAGAAGGGAAAATTCTCGGCCGCAATGCCCGCCTCGGTAAGGGCATTGAAGAGGGTGGATTTGCCTACGTTAGGCAGTCCGACGATTCCACATTTAACTGACATGTTTGCTTAATCCTTAACAGGGTAGGTTTGGTTCTGACCTAAATTTCTAGTCACGGGGTATGCAGGTGCAGCATGGCTTCTTCCCATTTGCCGTTTACAGCCTGGGGCATCACCCGAATCGCATCTTCGATATTAGACATGATTATATCAGCCTCAGAACGTGAGGGCGGGCTGAGTACATAGTTTGCCACCATGGATTTGTGTCCGGGGTGACCCACACCAATACGCAAGCGGTAAAAATTTTTCTTGCCACCCAGTGCACTGATGATGTCGCGGATGCCATTGTGACCGCCATGACCCCCACCTTCTTTGAGGCGAGTGACACCAACTTCGAAATCGATCTCGTCGTAGGCCACCAGCATGTTCTGGGGTTCTATCTTGTAGAATTTGCACAGAGCCGCAACGGACTTGCCGCTGTTATTCATAAAGGTGGTGGGGANCAGGAGTTTAAGGTCCTGGCCATCGATGTTGATGGAAGCAAACTCGCCGAAGAATTTATTCTCCGCGCGCAAAGTAGCACCATAGCTCTTACACAGATGGTGGAGGAAAATCACGCCAGCATTGTGGCGGTCGGTATCGTGCTTGGGGCCTGGATTTCCCAGGCCCACAATCACTTTGAGGGAGTCGCCCGGCATAGTCGCTTACCTGGCTGTTGGGCAGAGATTAACTGTCTCCGTCGTCACCAGCATCGTCGCTGGCCGCTGCGTCGTCGGCTGCTTCGGGTGCATCATTGTCGACATCTTCGTCGCTACCGCGAGGTGCAACAACCTGGGCTACAGANAGATCACTGTCTTCGCCATGGGAAAGCGCAACACTGCTAACGCCTTCAGGCAGGGTGATGTCTGACAGGTGAACGGTGGTGCCCAAATCAACTTCAAGCATATCCACTTCAATATATTCAGGCAGATTGCTAGGCAGACAGGAGACCTCAAGGTCGTTGAGCGTCTTGCGAATNCTGCCGCCGCCGATCTTAACGCCGACACACTTTTCCTCGTTGATGAAGTGCAGAGGGACCTTCACGTTAATCGCCTGCCTCTCATCGATGCGCAGGAAATCCGCGTGNAGGATGAATGGTTTGGCAGGGTGACGCTGAAGTGCTTTGATAACAGCTTTCTCTTTTCTCTTGCCGATGTTNAGGGTAATGATGTGAGAGAAGAAAGCTTCATTTTCGGTAGCGTGAAAAATGTCATCATGTGTAATACTCAGTGACATAGGCTCTTCTTTACCACCATAAAGAATAGCCGGGATTTGATTGTTCAGACGACGCAGGCGGCGGCTCGCACCTTTCCCTTTGTCCTCTCGAACTGAGCAGTTTAGCTCGAATTGGTCTGCAGACATGTTAAGTCTCCTTGATCTTGAAAAGTCTTCGGAACACTTGCGACCAGTTTTCCGACGCGTTAAAAAAAGGGCAGCGTTCTCAAGGCCCTGGTTTAATTTGAGTTAAACCTGAGTGAGTCCTGCGCTATCCCATTGTCTTCAGCGGTGTTTGAAAAGCCTGACTCGCGTCAGGTGTTATCAAACATGGCACTGATAGATTCTTCATTGCTGACCCGTCGAATCGATTCCGCCAGCAGCTTTGCCATGGAAAGCTGGCGAATGCGACTGCACTGCTTGGCAGCATCCGACAANGGTATCGTGTCAGTTACCACCAGGGAATCNAGTGCGGATCCTTCTATATTCTCGATTGCAGGCCCACTCAAAATCGGGTGGGTTGCGTAGGCCATGACGCGCTTAGCGCCATGATCCTTTAATGCTTCTGCAGCCTTGCATAGGGTGCCCGCGGTATCGACCATGTCGTCCACGATCAGGCAGCTTCTGTCTTCTACGTCGCCGATGATATGCATAACCTGCGCTTCATTGGCGGTTGGCCGGCGTTTGTCGATGATCGCCAGGTCCACATTTAGCTGTTTNGCTACTGCGCGAGCTCGAACCACACCNCCCACGTCCGGTGAGACNACCAGCAGGTTTTCGTAATTCTGGCGCACGATGTCCTCGGTCAGCACCGGTGAGCCATAGACGTTGTCCACCGGAATACTGAAGAAGCCCTGTATCTGTTCGGCATGCAGNTCGACAGTCAGTACGCGATTCACGCCNACGGCGCTNATCATGTCAGCAACAACCTTGGCTGAAATTGCCACTCTGGCTGATCGAACTCGACGATCCTGGCGCGCGTAACCGTAATAAGGAATCACCGCAGTTATGCGATTGGCTGAGGCCCGGTGCAGGGCATCTGCCGTTAACAACAATTCCATTATGCTGTCATTGGTNGGCGCGCAGGTCGGTTGAATGACAAAAACGTCTTTTCCGCGCACGTTCTCGTTCANCTCTACGGAAACTTCTCCATCGCTAAANTTGGATATGCTGGCACGACCCAGAGGCACCCCGATGTTTTTGGCGATGTCTGCCGCGAGGTCGCGGTTCGCATTGCCCGTAAAAACCATTAAGTTGGTTGCCACGCCGCTGTCCTGTCTGTTGTTTTATTTTTTGTTTGTTCGATGTGCAATCGGTAGAAGGGGTCAGAGTAAATTTTNTCTCGCTGCCTNGNCTNCTGGCTTCGGCCGTGAAAATTTACTCTGACNCCCNCANTCACCGAAGTTTTGTCGCTAACAAGGTTGGTTAGCTCTAAATTTGGCTGGGGTGGCTGGATTCGAACCAACGCATGCAAGGATCAAAACCTTGTGCCTTACCACTTGGCGACACCCCAAGAAATCAGTATTACGATATAAGTCCTATTCTAGGTTGCGTCCCGGCTGGGTTCCAGTGAATTTACGCCTTGAGCGACAAATCCACGCCAACAATCGGGTAGCGCCGACAGCGCTGCTCTGGCTGGTTCCTCCCCAGNAAAGTNGGCAAATACACTNGCACCGGTTCCNGTCATNCTGGCTGACCCATATTTGGACAGCCAGTTCAGNGCATTATCTACTTCNGGATANAGGTTTCGGGTAACTGTCTCGCAGTCGTTTTGAGACCTACCCGCCAGAAAGTCGGCCATTTTGATGGCTCGAGTGTTCCGTGTCAAATTTTCATGGTCAAATATTCGGGCGGTAGAAACCAGACAATTTGGGGTGATCACGAGATACCAGCACGGCGGCAATTCCACCGGCTCTAGGTTNTCTCCCACGCCTTCCCCCCAGGCCGATCTGCCCCCAATAAAGACCGGNACATCGGCGCCAAGCTGCAGTCCNAGCGCCTGCAGTTCCTGACGCGTGAGGCCCAGCTCCCAGAGCTGGTTCAGTGCTAGCAGGGTGGTGGCGGCGTCGCTGCTGCCGCCGCCAAGGCCGCCACCCATGGGCAGCTGCTTCTCCAGCTGGATTTTGGCCCCTAGCTTTGGGTTGCCGGCGTGATCACGCAGCAAGCGCGCTGCCTCTAGAATGAGATTGTCAGCCAGTGGCACGACCTGGCCCGTGCTGTTAGTGCTGAGGTGCAGCTGCAGTTCACCCCGGGCTGCTGCGGTGAACTGCAGAGTATCGCCGACGTCCAGTAGCTGAAACAGCGTCTGCAACTCGTGGTAGCCGTCGTCTCGGCGCCCCAATATATGCAGGAACAAATTCAGCTTTGCCGGTGCGAGCCAGACGATTCCCTGTGCCTGCATTACAGCGGTTCCAGCGCTGGGGCCAGGGTCCAGTTCAGACCCACGAAGCGAAGGCGCACATCATCACGGGGCCGCGTGACCTCCACTCGGCGCGGCAGGGCGATACCGTCATAGTTCCGTGGATCGGTGTAGCTCACGGTCCAGCCATCCTGAATTAAACTCGTGAGCTGGTTCAGATTATTGAAAGTCAGGTCGGCCCTTGAATTGGGTGCAGGCAAGCCCTTGATCCAGTATTCCAGGTAGGAGACCGGCAGCTCGTAGCCGAGCTGTTGCAGGATCAAGTCCTCAGGTGTCCCGGCGCTGAGCAAATTGCCGTCTTGCTCCATGGTCACTCGGCCCGGACGACCCTCGATGCGGGTATTGCCAGCATTGAAGGTGCCCCATAAGCGAATTTTATAGTTGCGCTCATCCTGCTGCCACTGGATGCGGGGTGTATAAGATTCGTTGTCATAGCGCACGTTGACCCGACCACGCACTTGCCACTGCGCTAACGCATCCAGCTGATGCTGGTGCTGGGACCAAACGCTGTTCTCAACAGCGGGTGGCGCGATGCTACTGCAGGCGTGAAGGATAAGTCCCAGACATAGCGACAGGATCGCTCTCGGAGAGAAAACAGGCTCGAGTCTGTGCATGGCTATCCGGGAGGAAGGAAACCGAGCCGGTTGCACCGAACTCATAGCTCGACTTGCAGTCTCTCTACGACTTCCTGAATCAATTCGCTGTCGGGCTGGTTTTCCAGTGCCCCGCGCCAGACTTCTTTAGCCTGTTCTTCGCGGCCCATCATCCACATGACTTCTCCTACGTGGGAAGCCACCTCAGGATCGGGAAACAGCTCATAGGCACGCTGCAGGTTTGCCAGGGCCTCTTCATACCTGCCCAGCTTATATTGTACCCATCCCAGACTGTCGATGATGGCTGGATCCTCCGGCGATATCGCAATTGCTCGTTCGATGAGGTCCAGGGCCTCTGCATGGCGGTCAGTCTGATCCGCCAGCATATAGCCCAGGTGATTCAGGGCGCGGGAATCTTCGGGCTGCATCAGGATGATCTGGCGTAAGTCCTGCTCTGACCCTGCCCGGTCTCCGACATTGTCGTAGAACAATACCCTGGCAAACAGAAGGTCGGTTTCATTCGGGTACTTGTTCAGGGCAGTGTCCAGCAAGCCTTTGGCTTCCGGGATGAAGTCATTCTGAATCAGGACGCCGGATTCGATGGTATTGAAGAGTATTTCCAGCCTGGGCTGACCGCGGGAGAGCTGGTTGAGATGGGCGTGGGCCGATTCCAGGTTACCCGACTGCACAGCAAGGCGCGTGGCCTGCTGCTGTGCGGCGAGGAAATTCTGGGTGCCGATTCGCACTTCACGGTAGGCGGCGATGGCGGCGTCGAATTCTTCACGTTGCTCATGTATATAGCCCAAATAGTATCTGGCTTCGTCAGCGCGCTGGTCTATTCTGGCAAGCTGGGTAAAGCGCTCAACAGCCCGCTCATAGTTTTCCAATTCCATGTCCAGCAGCGCCATGGAGAACAGGGTTTCCCAATCCTGAGGGTCCAGCTCCATCAAGGCGGCGAACTGAGCCTGCGCCGCTTCATATTGCTCGTTTTGTACCAGCAGCTGGGAATAGCCAAGTCTCAGATTCTTGTCGTCTCCAAATTCCCTAACACCGTTGCGCATGACCCGAATGGCCTGATCTGCATCGCCAGCGCTTTGCAGTATCTGCGCCTGCAGCATCACCAGCCTGGGGCTGAGGTCAACTAGTTGGATCAGCAGCTGAAACTCCAGTAGCGCTTCCTGATATTCGCCGTTTTGAGCCAGAAGCTGGACCAGGGTCAATCGGATAGACTGCTGGTCAGAGAATTCACGGGTGAGCTGACGCAGATTGTCGATCAGCACGGCTCTGGTGCGAGGGTCTAACTGACCGGTGCGAGCTGCCAAGGCCGAGAAGTCAATATCTCCACCCAGCTCAATCACCCGTGCCATGTGGGAAAGGGCCTGTTTGTAGTTACCGGTTTCGAGAAACTGGAAACTCAGCATGAGATGGGGTTGGGCATCGGCGGGATCAATCTCGGCCCAGAGCAAACCCAACTGGAGCATGGCATTCATGTCATTGTTAGCCGAAGCAAACTGCACAGCCCGGCGGATAATGCCCAGGTCTCTGGTTTCTAGGGCTAAATCGAAATAGCTGTCGCCAGCTTCTTCCACTACCCCGCGCTGCGCGCCTAACTCACTGATAATGGCCTGGTACAGCTGCTCTTCGGTGAAGTTTCCGTATTCCGTCTCGGGCGACGCAGGTTGAGCATTGCTGACCAGCTGCGCCTCAGCAGCGGACGCTGTCGCGGCGGGTGGTTGGGTGGTGGTGCAGGCACCAATCAAGGTGGCAATGCATGTGAGGGTCAGCGCGAAACTGGTGATCTTGATAGACATAATTAAAGCACTAAAAATCTGAGGCTATTGTACCAGCAAGTCGCCAAGCCATGTGACATACCATCTGAAACCTGGGCGGCAGGGTTAACAGGCTGTAAGGTATATAGAGGGTCGCACGCTAAAGTCAGACCTTTGTATCACTGGATTTGTTCCCGGTATCCGGCTAGATAGCTGCTATTAAGGCACTTCCCCCTGTTTTCGTTGCATCTAATGAGCATGGCAACCGGAATTTTAGTAAGATACACGACCTTTTACCCTGGCCCTTGCCGGCCTCCTTGAGATCAATCGGTTCTAGAAGTTCTATGGCGCTCCTGTTAGTAGGCATCAACCATACCACTGCCTCTATCGATCTGCGCGAGAAAGTTGCATTTCCGCCAGAGATCATANGTGCTGCGCTGCGCTCGCTNGTGGCGTTGGAACCTGTTGCCGAAGCGGTGATCGTTTCGACCTGCAACCGCACCGAGATTTACCTGGACTATGGGGGCNGCACGCCGGCGACACAGNCAGACATGGAGGCCNACCGAAAACTGGTAGACCGGGCCAACGTGGTTATTGACTGGCTCTCCAGCTACCACGGATTGGATAGGCAGCAGCTGCAGGACTGTAGCTATTTTTACGAGAGTGAAGATGTCATTCGTCATCTGATGAAAGTGAGCTGTGGACTGGATTCCATGATTCTGGGTGAGCCGCAGATTTTGGGTCAGATCAAATCGGCCTTCGCTCTCTCCCGTGACCTTGAGGTAGTTGGAGCAAGTCTGGGGCGCGCCTTTCAAGGAGCGTTTTCTATTGCCAAAGAAGTGCGAACTGANACCGCGATTGGCGAAAACCCGGTTTCAGTAGCCTATGCNGCAGTGACGCTTGCCGATCGAATTTTTAGCGACTTACCCAGCCTCAGCATCTTGCTGATTGGCGCGGGTCGCACCATCGAATTGGTCGCCCGTCACCTGATGGAGCGAGGGGTCCATTCCATGGTGGTGGCCAACCGCACCCTGGACAATGCGCTGGAGATAGCCAAGCGTTTCGATGGTACTGGAGCCCTGCTGTCAGACATCCCCGAAAAACTGGTGACCGCGGATATCGTGGTGTCGTCTACGAACAGTCAGTTACCGCTACTGGGTAAAGGCGCAGTGGAACGTGCTTTGAAACAGCGTAAGCACAAGCCCATGCTTTTGATTGATCTGGCGGTGCCGCGGGACATTGAACAGGAAGTGGGTCAGGTGGCGGATGCCTATCTATACAGTATTGATGATATTAGCGAGGTGATTGAGGACAGCCACAAAAGTCGAGAGGAAGCGGCCAACCAGGCCCACTCGATCATTGAAAGAGGGGTGGAGGAATTCAGCATGCAGATGCGATCGCTGAATGCTGTTGGAACCCTGAAAGCGTTCCGAGAAAAAGCAGATAATATTCGGGACGGGGAGTTACAGAAAGCCATCAAGTCCCTGGAAAAAGGCGACAAGGCAGAAGTGGTGTTAGAGTCCCTGGCTCGCGGTATCACCAACAAACTGACCCACTCACCGAGTGTGCAGATGAAACAGGCCAGCTCAGAGGGTCGCGATGAAGTCTTGCAATTGATCCAGGAGCTATTCGATCTCGACCAGGATTCCTGAAGCTTTCGTTTGTAGAGGCTCCAGGGTGAAACCGGCAATAACAACAGTATGAAAAATTCGATTCGCCTTAAGTTGGAAAATCTAAAAGACCGCTTCGATGAAATCGAAGCGCTTCTCAGCGATGCGGAAATTATCGCCGATCAGAATCGCTTTCGGGATCTCTCCAAGGAATACGCTGAACTGGAAGAGGTCGTGAAGAGTTTTAATCGCTATCAAAGCGTCAGCGAGAACCTGGANCAGGCGCGGGAGATGGAAAAGGACGACGATCCAGATATTCGCGAGATGGCGGCGGATGAAATAAGCAGCGCCAGTGAGGAACTCGAGCAACTGGACCTGTCATTACAGAAGTTGCTGTTGCCCAAGGACTCCAAGGACTCCTGTAACGTGTTTCTTGAGATTCGTGCCGGCACCGGGGGTGATGAAGCCGCAATTTTCTCAGGCGACCTGTATCGCATGTATTCACGTTTCGCCGAATCCCAGAACTGGCGCTCGGAAGTGATTGCCGAACGGCCTGGCGAACATGGGGGTTACAAGGAAATCATTGCCCGCATCGAGGGCAAGGACGTGTACGAGAGGCTAAAATTCGAATCCGGTGCCCATCGCGTGCAGCGGGTGCCGGAGACGGAGACCCAGGGTCGCATTCACACCTCTGCCTGCACNGTGGCAATCATGCCGGAGCTGGANGAAGTNGACGAGATCGATATCAACAAGAGCGAACTGCGCATCGATACTTTTCGGGCTAGCGGNGCTGGGGGTCAGCACGTCAACAAAACCGACTCAGCCATTCGTCTTACCCACCTGCCAAGCGGCATTGTGGTGGAATGCCAGGACGAGCGCTCCCAGCACAAGAACAAGGCGCGGGCCATGTCACTGCTGCAGGCCAAGCTGCTGGACCAGGCCCAGAGCGAACAACAGCAGGAACAGTCAGACGCCCGTCGNAAACTGGTGGGAAGCGGNGATCGCTCTGAAAAAATTCGCACTTACAATTATCCCCAGGGCAGGGTGACGGATCATCGCATCAAGCTCACCCTGTACAACCTGAATGAAATCATGGCGGGTGACCTAGGTGCAGTGGTGCAGCCGCTGATAAACGAGTATCAGGCAGATCTGCTGGCTGGACTCTCGGAAGAGGACTAAGCGTCAGTGACTATCAAACAGGCGCTTGATGCGGCCGCTTTAGAGCTCAAATGCAGTGACTCACCGCGGCTAGATGCCGAGATCCTGCTGGCCCACGTGCTCGGGGTTGAGCGCAGCTATCTCTTTGCCCACCCCGAACAGGAACTGTCAGTCGATTCCTGGCAATGCTTCCAGCGTCATGTCGCGCGACGTATGCAATCCGAGCCCATCGCATATCTCATAGGCAGAAAATCTTTCTGGGATTTTGAGCTCACGGTCAATTCCCACGTGCTGGTGCCAAGACCGGAAACGGAACTGTTGGTGGAGACCGCGTTGGAGTTAGGGTCAGCGGACGAAGCTCTACATGTTGCCGACCTCGGTACTGGTAGTGGTGCCATTGCCCTGGCGCTGGCGAGGGAGTGTCCGGCCTGGCAATTACTGGCGGTAGATATCAGTTCAAAAGCGCTCGCGGTGGCGCGTCAAAACGCCGAGGCACTGGCACTGAAAAATGTGGAGTTTGTGCAGGGATCCTGGTGTGGGGCGCTTGCCGCGGGCGGTCTCGACATGATTGTGTCGAATCCACCCTATATTGCTCCAGACGATCCTCATCTGACTGAGGGCGATCTGCCGTTTGAGCCTGCGCTGGCATTGCATGCAGCGGATGCCGGATTTGCCGCTTTCGATAGAATTGCCGGTACGGCGCGACAGTATCTGCGCACCGGTGGCTGGCTGCTGCTCGAACACGGCTTTGCGCAACAGAAACAACTCAGGGCACTGCTGCTTAAGTTGGGTTACGCTGCGGTAAGCGGNNACGCAGATCTNGCGGGTCGCGATCGTCTGGTTGCGGCGCAATGGGGCCAGGATTAGGCAGTGGCGAGTGACTAACAGGCGATTGGCGAGCGATAATAGAGCGCGCTGNGCTTNNTTGGCCAGTCAGCACCATCGCTGTTCAGAGCAGGAATGAAATCTGTNGGTTCAGCAAGGTGAGCGCTTAGTTTTGGATGTAGGGNAAATATTGGAATCAACTGGCATAATGAAAGACGAATCACTGCTCCGCTATAGCCGCCAGATTATGTTGCCCGAGCTGGATGTGGCAGGCCAGCAGAAACTGGTCGGTNCAACNGTGCTGATCATCGGCATGGGCGGGTTGGGCTGCCCGGCGNCCATGTACCTCGCTGCGGCTGGCGTTGGGCACCTGATCATTGCCGACGACGATGACGTGGAACTGACCAATCTGCAGCGGCAGATCGCCCACAGTGAAAAAGATATTGGCAACTCCAAAGTGGCATCGGCGGCAGCTAGCCTGCAGGGATTGAATCCTGACGTTCGCGTCACCGCAATTGCAGAGCGTCTCAGCGGCAATCGTTTGCTGGAATTGGTAAAACAAGCGGATGTGGTTGTGGACTCCTGCGATAACTTCTCTACCCGGTTCGCGGTTAACGAGAGTTGCATTGCGGCGGGAAAACCGCTGGTATCAGGTGCGGCTATCAGGTTAGAAGGTCAGGTTACTGTTTTTGACTTTCGTGAGGCCAATAGCCCTTGTTATCAATGCCTTTACCAGGCCGGGGATGACGATGATGTTTCTTGCGCCAGCAATGGAGTGATGGCGCCGGTCGTGGGAATCATCGGATCTGTGCAGGCGCTGGAGACTATCAAATTAATCGCCGGCGTCGGGTCAGCGTTAGTGGGAAGGCTACTGCTGTTCGACGGTCTGGTCCAGAGCTGGCGCGAAATTAAGCTACCCCGCGATCCAGGCTGTGAAGCCTGCNCCCAGCGAGCCGCAGAAAGCACGGAATAAGGCGGNGAAGTTTCGGTGNGGTCTAAGTGTAGCCCCGACCCGCCAATTGCTTCTATATGGGCATGCGGCTATCATGCCCGCCTCCGACCAATCCGGTCAGCTATCATCTGCAGTAAAAAACATGACAGAAGAAGTCGAAAAACACGGCGTATCGTTTGACAAGTTCCCTCTCGAACAGCCANTCAGAGACGCTATCGACAAGCTNGGTTTTCAATACTGCACGCCGATNCAGGCCGAGAGTCTGGTCTATACGCTGGAGGGGCATGACGTTACAGGNCGCGCTCAGACCGGCACCGGCAAGACAGCAGCATTTCTGATCACCATCATNAATGATCTGCTAAAGAATCCAATTGAGGNAGAGCGCTTTCTAGCTGAACCGCGCGCGTTGGTAGTTGCACCGACTAGGGAGCTGGCTATTCAGATTGCTAGTGATGCCGTAAAACTGACAGCATGCTGCGACCTGCATACTGTTGTCCTGGTTGGTGGTGAGGATTACCAGAAGCAAACCCGTGCCCTGGATGCCAAACCCGTGGATATAGTCGTGGCTACCCCAGGGCGACTTTTGGACTTCGTTTCCAACGATAATCTCTATCTNGGATTGATTGAACAATTGGTCTTGGATGAGGCCGACCGCATGTTGGACATGGGTTTTATTCCCCAAGTCAGACAAATCGTGGCGCGCACGCCGCGCAAAGACTGCCGCCAAACGCTTTTGTTCAGCGCCACGTTTACGCCGGAGATTGCAGAACTGTCAACCCGCTGGGCCATGGATCCGATCATGGTGGAAGTTGAGCCGGAAAAGGTTGCNGCCGANGCCGTNAATCAGATTGTGTACCTGGTGACTACTGCGGANAAATATAGCNTGCTTTATCAGATCGTCTCNGAGCCGGAAGTAGAAAAAGTAATGGTATTCAGCAACCGNCGCGACCAGGTCAGGCGACTCGCCGATANTTTGTATCGCAANGGCATTGACTGTGGTTTGTTGTCCGGAGAGATTGCCCAGAACAAACGTNTTCGTACGCTTGATGATTTCAANTCAGGCAAGTTGAAAGTGTTGGTGGCCACAGACGTCGCCGGTCGCGGCCTGCATATTGATGATGTAACCCATGTTATCAACTATACCTTGCCGGAAGAACCGGAAGACTATGTGCATCGCATTGGGCGTACGGGCCGAGCTGGTGCCATTGGCACCTCGATAAGCTTTGCNTGTGAGGAAGATTCATTCCTGTTGCCGTCGATTGAGGAAAAACTCGGTCAAAAACTCGACTGCACTCACCCTGATGAAAGNTTGTTGGAAAAGCCCCCGGCTTTCTCGCGGCCTTCACGNTTTCGCGAAAAACCCGNTGGTCGCCCCCCCGCTCGCGGTGGCGGTTCAAACAGGCGACGCTAGGCGCTGCCGANTTCGAAAGTCTTTTCGAANCACTTGGCTGTGCGAATCTGGCCGACTAGTCTTTGCTGGAAATAGCGCTGTTGTCTCTCAGTGCGNCAGCGTAGGCTGCTGACTTGCGATGCTGAAGCACCAGATCGAGGAAAGTGCTGCCGTCTTCNAGTCGAGTATTGATATCCCGGTTAGCAGCGGTAAAGATCGGTAAGAAACGGGCAAACAATTCAGCAGTCATGCCGCGGTAGGCTTTTAGCAGGACGTTATAATCCGCCGGCAGACTCTCTGGGGGTTCCAGCGTGAGGAAAGTTTGCAGACGTTCATCGGACCAATTTTCGTTGCGGGTCGCGATCTGGGTTCTCTCCGCACCGCGTTTCTTGCCTTCCTTCATTGCCTTGTGCTCATTTATTGCTGTCGAGGGCCTGCTCTCAAGTGAGATCGTTTTACCTTATCTTTTCCCTGAGCAGTTGATTTACCTGCTCAGGGTTGGCCTTACCTTGGGATAGCTTCATGGCCTGACCCACGAGGTAGCCCAATACCTGCTCCTTGCCATCCTTGAACTGCTGGACCTGATCGGGATTGTTGGTGATAACTTCATCCGCCAGTGACTCGATCGCGCCACTGTCGGTAACCTGTTTCAGCCCCTTGGCTTCGATTATCTCATCCACACTGGCACTGTCTTCCAGCATGGCTTCGAATACGATCTTGGCGATTTTGCCGGAGATCGTGTTGTCGATAATACGCTTGATCAGCACGGCGAGGCGATCAGACTGAATCGGCGACTGNGTCAGTTCCCAGTTGTTCTTGTTTAGCAGTGCCTGCAGATCGCCGGTTACCCAGTTCGCAGCGAGTTTGGCATCGCCGCTTTCTTTAGCCACCGCTTCAAAATATTCAGCCATCTCGCGACTTGCCGTGAGCACACCGGCGTCATAGTCGCTTAGACCATATTCGCTGACGAAACGAGCCTTTTTAGCATCGGGGAGTTCCGGCAGGGTCGCCCGGACTGCTTCGATATAGTCATCGTCGATCTCGACAGGCAGCAGATCGGGCTCTGGGAAATAGCGATAGTCGTTTGCGAACTCCTTGCTGCGCATGGGGGAGCTNGAGTCTCNCTCCGCGTCGTAGCGGCGGGTTTCCTGCACTACCTTTCCGCCATCTTCCAATAGGTCTTGCTGNCGCTGTATCTCGGAGATAATGGCCTTCTCCACAAAGCGGAATGAATTGATGTTCTTCAATTCCGTACGGGTGCCAAGTTCAGTATCCCCTTTCGGTCGAATCGAGACGTTTACGTCGCAGCGCANGGAACCCTGGGCCATGATGGCATCGGAGATATCCAGGTAGCGCACGATGGCATGGAGTTTTTTCAGATAGGCGACCGCTTCCGTNGCGTTTCTGATTTCTGGCTCTGAGACAATTTCCAGCAGCGGTTCGCCGGAGCGGTTGAGGTCGATGCCTGACATGCCGTGGAAATCTTCGTGCAATGATTTGCCGGCGTTTTCCTCGATATGGGCGCGGGTNANGCCGATGACACGNTCGCTGCCNTCTTCCAGATTGATGGTCAGTGAGCCCTTGCCCACGGTCGGGAAATCCAGCTGCGTAACCTGATATCCCTTGGGTAGGTCTGGATAGAAGTAGTTTTTGCGATCAAACACCGAACGCTTGCCGATTTCAGCATCTATGGAGAGACCAAACTTCACCGCCATGCGCAANGCTTCTTCGTTTAGCACCGGCAGGGTGCCTGGCATGGCCAGATCAAAGATATTGGCTTGGGTGTTAGGCTCGGCGCCAAATATNGATGCAGTACCCGAAAATAGTTTCGATTTCGTGGACAGCGAGACGTGGACCTCTAGTCCGATTACAGCTTCCCATTCCATGTTACTGGCCCTCCGTGAAAGCAGAGGCTCGCTGCCGATGCCAGTCCGTATTCTTCTGAAACTGATGGGCAACATTCAAGAGTTTGGCCTCGGCGAAATCGCTGGCCACCATATGCATACCTACCGGCAGTCCATCTGCCAGTCCCACTGGCACGGACATGCCGGGTAGGCCTGCCAGGTTCACTGCGATGGTGTAGATGTCTTCTAGATACATGGCAACCGGGTCGGTCTTAGCACCGAGCTTAAAAGCAGTATGGGGTGAAGTCGGGCCAATGATGATATCGACGTGCTTGAATGCAGCGTCGAAATCATTCTTGATAAGCCTGCGGATCTTTTGGGCCTTACGATAATAGGCATCGTAAAAACCTGCCGACAGGGCATAGGTTCCTACCATGATGCGCCGCTTTACCTCTTCGCCGAGGCCTTCGCTGCGGGTGCGCTTGTACATGTCTTCAAGGTCGACCGGATTCTCGCAGCGATAGCCGTAGCGCACGCCGTCAAATCGTGACAGGTTGGCGGAGGCCTCAGCGGGTGCGACAACATAGTAGGCGCTCACCGACAGGTGATTATTGGGGAGGTCGATATCGACGAGCTTGGCGCCGAGTTTTTCGTAGACGCGCAAGGCGTCACGCACTGCCTGTTCAACATCAGCAGATAAACCTTCTGCAAAATGCTGGCGCGGTAGGCCAATGCGCAGGCCTTCCAGCGAATTNCCCAGGCCAGCAGTGTANTCCTCTATNTCCACATCCGCNGAGGTGCTGTCTTTGNTATCTAGTCCNGCCATGNCGTTGAGCATCAGAGCGGCATCCTCTGCACTCTTGCAGATGGGGCCAGCCTGGTCGAGGCTGGAGGCGAATGCGATCATGCCCCAACGGGAAATGCGCCCATAGCTGGGTTTGAATCCGGTCACGCCGCAGAAAGCTGCGGGCTGNCGAATCGAACCNCCGGTATCGGTTCCTGTCGCCATGGCGCAAAGATCGGCGGCAACGGCTGCCGCAGAACCACCAGAAGAGCCACCTGGCACTCTTTCTGTGTCCCAGGGATTACGAACCGGACCGAAGTAACTGGTTTCATTGGAGGAGCCCATGGCAAACTCATCCATGTTGGTTTTACCCAGCATCACGGCGCCGGCGTCATTGAAGCGTGTTACAACCGTGGCATCATAGGGCGAAATAAAGTTGTGCAGAATCTTTGATCCGCAGCTGGTCTTTACTCCTTCGGTGCAGAAGATGTCCTTGTGTGCCAGGGGGATGCCAAGCAAAGGTGAAGAGTCTCCCTTGGCCCTGAGTGCGTCTGCCTGTTTTGCCTTTCTCAGCGCTGACTCGTCACTAACGGTGATGAAAGCATTGAGGGTTTCGTTGTAGCGGTTGATGCGATCAAGGTAGGCTTGAGTCAATTCCACACTGGAAATCTCACCGCTATTCAGGGCGCTGGAAAGTTCTGCAACAGTCTTTTCAATCATAGGTTCTGTTCAATTGAAATGTGAAATGTGGAATACGGTTTCAGCGCAATGGCCGAGTACTGCTTTGCTGAGCCTGCGGGTTCTATTCAATAACCTTGGGAACCAGAAACAACCCGTTTTCGGTTTCCGGCGCCAGCTGCTGCAATTCGTCGCGACGATTGGATTCGGTCGCCACGTCCGGGCGCAGACGTTGGGTCATATCCAGAGGGTGGGCGAGGGGCTCGACAGACTCGGTGTCGACGGATTGCATCTGGTCGATTAACGCCAGGATATCGGTGATACGGGCGGCCACTTCTTCCACGTCGGACTCGCTCATATGCAGTCTGGCGAGTTGTGCCACTTTCTCTACTTCAGACTTATCAAATGCCATGGAGGTGCTCCGGTAAATACTGTAATTTGCTGACAGGCTTGCGGCATGAAGTGGGCCAATATTTGGATGCTTATTTAGTCGCATATTTGGATACTCACACTTGCTCTAGCCCTTCGCGGTTGCTAGAGTGCGTCCTGATTCGCGCGAAGGCGGGATTATACTGGAAAATCGGCCACTTAGGTCAATTTGCAGTAAATACGCCGGTCGCGGGCTCTAGGAGATTCCAATAGTCANACTAATCCCCTCCAGCACCCAATTAAAAGCGCGTTCGCGCTAAATCATTAGGCTGATGTGCCGTCTAATTAGTGAATAACAATCGCNGTCGGGCTTAGGATCATCTATTTTAGGAAGACGAGTTTCATGTTTAAAAAAATTCGGGGCATGTTCTCCAATGATTTGTCCATCGATTTGGGCACGGCGAACACCCTTATCTACGTCCGCGACGAAGGTATCGTGCTGAATGAACCCTCGGTTGTGGCCATTAGAACTCATAATGGTCAAAAAACAGTGACCGCAGTTGGTTCCGACGCCAAGCGCATGCTGGGTCGAACTCCAGGTAATATTACTGCCATTCGTCCGCTCAAGGATGGCGTGATCGCCGACTTCCAGGTGACCGAAAAGATGCTGCAGCACTTTATCAATAAAGTGCATGAAAACAGCTTCTTTCCACCTAGCCCTCGGGTTTTGGTGTGTGTGCCCTGTAAATCGACCCAGGTTGAGCGCCGCGCTATTCGAGAGTCTGTGGCCAGCGCCGGTGCCAGAGATGTGCGTCTAATCGAAGAACCAATGGCTGCTGCTATTGGGGCGGGCTTGCCGGTGGAACAGGCCAGCGGCTCCATGGTGGTGGACATCGGTGGCGGTACTACCGAGATCGCCATTATTTCCCTCAATGGTGTGGTGTATTCTGAGTCCGTCAGGGTGGGCGGCGACCGCTTCGATGAGGCGATTACTACCCATGTCAGACGAAATTACGGCAGTCTCATAGGGGACGCTACGGCTGAGCGCATCAAGAAAGAAATCGGCTGCGCCTACGTTGGCAGTTCCAGCGAGATTCGCGAAATCGATGTGCGTGGTCGCAATCTGGCTGAGGGGGTTCCCCGCAGCTTTACTCTCAACAGTGACGAAATTCTGGAAGCCCTGCAGGAGCCGTTGACGGCAATAGTGCAAGCGGTGAAGAGTGCTCTGGAACAGTCNCCCCCGGAATTGGCATCAGATATTGCCGAAAGCGGGCTGGTGTTAACCGGTGGTGGTGCGCTGCTGAAAGATCTGGACAAGCTGCTATCCGAAGAAACCGGACTGCCAGTCATTGTGGCTGAAGATCCCTTGTCTTGTGTTGCCCGTGGCGGTGGCAAGGCGATGGAACTCATGGATGCCCACGATATTGACCTTGTAACCCCCGATTAGGGCTGCAGCAAAGGTAAATCTTCNCGGTTCCGCCCATGCTGCTCGCGGGCTACAATTTCCAGCAACTCTGCGAGGTAATTAGGCCATCGATAAGACTCTGTTCATAAAAGGTGTAGCCTTGGAGTACAGGGCTCTTGCCTTCCTNTTGCTATCTATCTGCATCATGTTTGCCGACAGTCGCTTTGGCTACCTGGAGCGGGTGCGTTATAGCTTGGGGTATGTGACTACGCCGGTTTACTGGGTTGCAGACATTCCAACCCGCATCTCGTTTTGGATCGATGATGTATTTGTGTCGCGCACCGATCTGTTAGAGGAAAACGAGCGTCTGCGGGAAGATCTGTTGGTCGCGCAGCGCGAGCTGCAGCTGTTGGAATCCTTGGCCAGTGAAAACAGCCGTCTACTGGATCTGCGGGAGGCTACCCAGGTAATCGCTGGGGAAGTCATGCCAGCTGAAATCATCAATGTATCACCTGATCCGTATTCCAAGCGGATACTTATCAATAAGGGCTCTGAGGATGGCGTTTTCCTTGGGCAGGCTTTGCTGGATGCCAAAGGTCTGATGGGACAAGTAGATGAAGTCTTGCCGTTCAGCGCCTGGGTTCTTCTCATTACCGACTCTCACCACATTACCCCAGTTGAGGTTAATCGGAACGGCGAGCGATCCCTAGCCCGTGGCAGCAGATCTACGGCCTCGGAACTCGAACTGGAATTTGTCACCCAGACTCAAGACATGAAGGCAGGCGACCTGTTGGTTAGTTCCGGTATGGGACAGGTCTATCCCAAGAACTATCCGGTTGCGGAAGTGACCAGCGTATACTTCGATCCCGGCCAGGATTTTGCGACCGTGAAGGCAAGGCCACTGGCGCAACTTGCCCGTACGCGTCACGTAATGCTGGTGTTTGCCAGTGAAGAAAGGGTGTTGCCGGAATTCGACCTGGAGACAGGCGAAGAAATCATGCCTGAGGAACAGTCCGTTGAGCCTACTCTTGACGAGAGTCAGGTATCACAAATTGATCCTGGCACTTCTACCCTATAGGTTTCTTATGCAACCACGAGCACATGCGATCTGGGTAATCCTCTTAAGTTTCTTTGTTGCCTACCTTCTGGCCATTGTACCATTTCCGGACTGGGCCATGAACTACCGACCTGAGTGGGTACCTATGGTGTTAATATACTGGGTTATGGCCTTGCCTTATCGTGTGGGCATTGGCTCGGCATGGATTGTTGGGATCGTGCTGGACGTATTGGAAGGGTCAGTGCTGGGCCTTAATGCGCTCGGGCTGGTTATCATTGCCTATGTCACGCTCAACCTGCATCAGCGCCTGCGTATGTTCTCAGCCCTGCAGCAGGCGGGTCTGGTGTTTGCTATGGTGGGAATCAACCTGATGCTCAGTCACTGGCTGGAAATTGTTACCAGCCAGACTGTTGCCTCCAATCTGCTATTTCTTGTGGCGGCGCTCACCAGCGCAATAATCTGGCCTTCGATGTTCCAGTTGCTGCGTCACATCAGACGCAGTTTTGATGTGCACTAGTTAATAGCAACGGAGCCCGGCCCAACTTGACTCAACCTACTCTAATTCTCGCTTCAGCATCCCCTCGGCGCACACAATTATTGGCACAGATCGGAGTAACGTTTGCGCAAGCGCCTCAGGAAATCGATGAGACGCCGGCTAAGGGAGAGTCGGCGATGGCACTGGCACAGCGGTTGGCGCTAGAGAAAGCCAGGGCCGCCTATGCCGCGCAAGACCAGTCGGACTTCATCGTGCTGGGTTCTGACACTGTGGTCGTGACTGGGGACGCTATACTGGGTAAGCCCGAGAATGCGGATGATGCGCTGCAGATGCTGGCCTTGCTGTCCAACAGGAGTCACCGAGTTTGTACGGGAGTCAGCTTGGTATCGGGAAACAGGTCGGCAAGCAGACTTTCGGTTACGGAAGTCAGCTTTCGTGAGATAGAGTTGAAGGAAGCGCAGGCTTACTGGGAGACGGGCGAACCGCAGGGTAAGGCCGGTGCCTATGCGATCCAGGGTTTGGGTGCGGTATTCGTCGAGCAGATTAGCGGCAGCTATAGCGGTGTGATGGGATTGCCGCTTTATGAAACGGCCCAGCTGCTGGCTGAATTCGGCATGCCAATATTGTCGCCAAGCGGAGCGAGCTAACTAGTCTGTTCCTATTGATTTTTTACCCGGCGTTTTACTCATTTTTTTTGTTAAGCCATAAACACAGCATCTGCAAGCCAAACCATCATAGCAACGATTTGCGGAGACTACTTACCCAAACTATGAGCGAAGAAATACTGATTAATGTCACCCTGATGGAGACTCGAGTTGCCCTGATCGAGAACGGGTTACTGCAGGAAATTTTCATCGAACGTCACAACAAGCGTGGCTATGTCGGTGACGTGTTTCGGGGCAAGGTCGTGCGAGTGATGCCCGGAATGGAAGCAGCCTTTGTTGATATCGGTCTGGATCGCGCCGCCTTCATCCATAACTCCGATATTTCTGCAATCGATGCAGACGGTTATGAGGTGCGTGATGAGACGCCTGCACCGATTCAGGAAACCCTGCGAGAAGGGCAGGATATCGTTGTGCAGGTGGCCAAGGACGCGATCAGCAGCAAAGGCGCTCGGCTGACCACGAATCTGACGCTGCCTTCGCGAAATCTAGTGTATATGCCGCGCAGCAAACACCTGGGCATATCCCAGCGCCTGGAAGATGAGGCAGAGCGGGAGCGGCTCTTGGAGCTGCTGCAATCTGTGCTCGAGCAGGAGCAATGGGATGGTCGCGGCGGATTCATTATTCGAACCGCAGCCGAGGGCGCCAGTGCTGAGGAAATGGTGGAGGATATTCGCTATCTCAAGCGGCTGTGGACCAAGGTTGAAGAGCGCATACAGCGCAAGGAAGGTATTAAGGCGGTTTACCGTGAAGTGCCACTTTATATGCGCACCGTGCGCGATTTGATTCGTCCCGAAGTGGAAAAGATCCGGGTCGACAATAAGGCGACGTTCGACGAGATTTGTAAGTTCCTGGAAGACTATGTGCCGGAACTTCAAACCCAGGTAGAGCCTTACAGTGGTGAACGCCCGATTTTTGATCTATACGGCGTTGANGACGAAATCAACAAGGGCCTTGGGCGCAGTGTGAAGCTCAAGTCTGGTGGTGATCTCATCATAGATCAAACCGAGGCTATGACCACTATCGACGTAAATACAGGGGCCTACCTGGGCAGTCGGAATCACGCCGAGACCATCCTGAAGACTAATCTCGAGGCGGCCACCTCCATTGCCCGACAGCTTAGGGTTCGCAATCTTGGTGGCATCATTATCATCGATTTCATTGACATGATTGATCCAGAGCACCAGCGTCAGGTGCAGCGCACGTTCGCTAAGGCCCTGGAGAAGGATCATGCCCGCACCACAATCACCAGTATTTCACAATTGGGTTTGATTGAAATGACCCGCAAGCGGACCCGTGAAAGTCTGGGTCAGATTCTTAACAGTCACTGTCCCATATGCGCAGGTCGCGGCACTTTGAAATCGACGGAGACAATCTGCTACGAGATATTTAGGGAAATCCTCAGGGTCGCCCGGGCCTATGAGAACGATGTTCTTTTAGTTACAGCCTCACAGGGCGTGGTGGACAGGTTGCTGGATGAGGAATCTGACACCCTGGCTGGCCTGCAAGAATTAATCGGTAAGACAGTCAAATTCGAAGTGGAACCTATGTATACTCAGGAACAGTTCGATGTGGTCTTAACTTAGGATCCGATGGTATCGCTTCCCAGTCTGATTTAAGTCCCTGTTAAGCAAACCTAGGCTACATTTGGGACTAGACCGCGCCGAATTCAGACTTGCGTTCCTTTCCCTGACTCTATGAACAAGCGCTTCTGACAGTAACCTTGAAATGTTTGCCACGATTCTGAAGAAAGTCTATCAACAGCTACTCTTGCTGGTGGTCGTGGCGGTAGTGTTGCTTGCTGCTTATGTATCCGCTGGGCGACAGTTCACGCCGGCTATTTCGCGCTACGCGTCCTTTCTCGAAGAGCAGATCCAGCAAAGCACCGGCATACCNGTTTCCGTGGAGTCCCTAACCGGCAGTTTTTCTGGTTTCAATCCCGTGGTTCAGATTGACGGTTTGCAGCTTGCCGTGAGNGAGGAGTTGCCTGGNTCTGCTTTGCGCTTTGCCAGAGCGAAGATCATTGTGGATATGCCGCGCTCAGTCTGGCAGCGACGCTGGGTGCTCGAGGAATTCGTCATTGAAAGTCTTGCCGTCGACATTTCACAGAATACCGACGGCAGCTGGCAACTGACGGGTGTGAATGCCGCCGGTGGTAGTGATCCGGTGGATCTTAATTCGCTCTACCAAATTTTTCTCAGTTTTACCCATCTGGATCTGACCGATGTGGGAATCAACGTTCTCACCCGCAGCGGTGATCGGCTTAGTCTGGTTAATGGCGTGGCTACCTTCCAGAACCAGGGTGATAATCACTTTTTGCATGTTAACGCNAATCTGGAGGGCAATGCCGAGCAGCTTGCATTCTCGTTTGAAGTACAGGGTGACTCACTCGATGAGGTGTCCGGAACGTTTCATATAAGCGTGCCAAATTCGGATTACTCCAGGCTGTTCGCCGAGCAGGATCTGGGGCAAGTAGCAATAGAGAGCCTGCAGGGTGGGGGTCAGGCATGGTTGAAGTTGNAAGATGGCGAATTACTTGCTGCAAATATTGAGTTAGAGGTGCCTGGTGTCACAATAAGTTTGCTGGATGGCGAGCCGCTTCGGCTGGATAATTTTCAGGGTAAGGCGAAGCTGGCCCGAGGTATGGCCAGGGACCACTGGGAAGTTGCGCTAGCGGACATGTCGATAAACTATAGCGAGGAGTTCTGGCGCTCATTCAATGCTTACGTTTACCTGGTGCCAGAAAGTGTTCTCAATGTGCGCGCCGATCGCATCGAACTGGGTTTGCTAGCTAAGTTAGCTTTGGATAGTGGGGTCTTGTCGGATAACGCCATGACGGAGCTCCAGGGCTTCAATCCCGATGGTGCGTTGGAAAATTTCAGTCTTAGCATGCCGCTAACAGATACCGCGGATGACATTATCTCACTGCGGAGCAATGTGGTGGATGGCCAGATAGGTTCGGTCAGGAATTCCCCAAATATATGGGGCATAGATGCTTATTTAGAGATGGAATTTGATCAGGCGGCACAGCAGCTAACCGGCTTGGCGGAGGTGGACTCAACTGATTTCAGCATGAACATCCCCGCAACCTTTACCCGCGTCTGGGATTACAGCTATGTGAATGGACGCCTATTAATTGATGTTGACCTGAGCAATGGGCAGCGAGTCAAGTTGGTCAGTAGCAGAATTGTTGCCGAATCAGAAGCTGTAGACGGCAATGCCCAGTTCACCTCCATCACCCAGCGTTTTACCGATGGAAGCCGGGACGCGAGTTTAGATCTCGTGGTGGGCGCAGAACGGGTCGATGCCGCTCAAAAAACGCTATACCTGCCGGATGGACCGAACATAAACCAGAGTCTGCGCAATACCATGCAGTTTCTGGAACAGGCTATTGTTGACGGTGATATCTACAATAGTGGAATTCTATATAGGGGCTCAACCGTTGGAGGGTCGCCCTCTGAGACTAAAACATTTCAAAGCTATTGGCAGCTTGAAAACGGACAGGTCAACTTCAGTGATGAGTTTCCGAATCTTGAGGAACTGACCGCCACCGTAGTGACAGATGACAACAATATCGATGTGCAGGTAGACAGTGGCAGCAGTCTTGGCATGAAGATGGAAACGGCCACGGGCATCGTCCGCCGTAATGAGGCAGGGCGCAACCTGCTCACCGTCACCGGTGCCGCTTCAGGGCTGACAGCCCAGGGCCTGGATTACATCCAGGCTGCGCCCCTGGGGGATGGCCTACAGGAAACTTTTTCTACCTGGCAGGCAGAGGGCGAATTTACTGCGGACGTTGAGGTCCTTGTTCCATTAGACCAGGGCGGGGCTGAGACCGAGATACGGCTCGATATGGTGATGGCCGGTAACGATCTGGTGATACCTGATTTTGACCTGTCGGTGAGTCAACTTACAGGCGCAATCGTTTTTGATACCCGCACCGGCTTGGAGCCCTCTGAATTTAGTGGCGAGATGTTCGGTGCCGAGATTGATTTAGCGCTGTCGTCCNNNGGAGAAGCCGGTGATATNGAGACGATTGTGATCGAAGNTGGTGGATCCTCCACGCCAGCCGAGATGATTGCCTGGCCACGCCAAAGCGAGTTTGTTAGAGACCTGCTCGCTAATATGACCGGCGAATTTGCCTATGACGCCAAGATGACCATCGACCAGCGGCCGGATGCAAGCGCCGCGAATGTGCTGCAAATCGAATCCAATTTGCTGGGTGTCACCATGGATCTGCCGGAGCCATTTAATAAAATGCCTGATCTGCAGATGCCCCTCAGTCTCAATTTAGCCTTTGATGGGACACAGCAGGAGATCAGCGGTACGCTTGGTGAGGGTCTGCGATTCCTGCTCGATATTGATGACAGCATCATCACTGATGGCCTGGTGGTTATTGGCGAGCAAGACAGCAGTATGGAGCAGTTGGCTGACAATGATACTGCGGGTTTGGCAATCTTTGGCAGCATCGAGCGGTTTGATCTCCAGCCCTGGGTAAACCTGATTACCGGTATGGGGGATGCCAATGAATCCACATCAGAACTTGTTAGCACAATAGCGTTCGTTGATATCCAGTCAGATATTTTTTCCCTTTACGGTGAAGAAATCCCCGAGGTGAGCTTCAGAATGGAGCCTTCCCCTGCCGCTGCGGGTTGGTTAACCCGGGTAAGCAGCGATGCAGTGCAGGGGGAGGTGGTCATCCCCTACGACAACGACTATTACCTGCAGGTTGATTTGGAGTATTTGCGGCTGCCTGGCGACGAAGAAGAGGAAGCGGAGTCTGCAGCCGTCGTTGTGGGTGTAACAGAGTCGGCCGAGCAGGCGCCCGCGACAGTTGCGGTAACTGACGCAGGGCGAGTTCGTGACGAGGATGAAGAGCGTGAAGATCCGCTGATCGGTTTTGACCCAAGAGCATTACCGCTCATGCTGTTCGAAACCGATGAGTTTGACATCGGAGGCAGGCAGTTTGGCAGTTGGGCTTTTACCCTGACACCCACCGGAATTGGCGCCGAGTTTCATGACATAAATTTTGACTTCAGGGGGCTGCGGCTGGGGCGCGACGAGCCCGATGAGGCCTTCGAGTACCTCGAGCCGCACTTCAGCTGGTTCTATGATGGCATTGAGCACAACAGTGAACTAACCGGCGTGCTGGAGGCAGGTGATATCAGCGGCGTGCTGGAGGCTAATGGCTATGCGCCCAGCGTTGAGAGTGACCGCGCGGTTTTCGTGACTGAGTTGCGCTGGCCAGGCACTCCTGCCTTCTTCTCTAGTGAGCATCTCAGCGGTCGTATTGATATGCGAGTTGACGATGGTCGCTTCCTGCGAGATTCCGACACTGGTGGCGCCTTGAGACTGGTGAGTTTTATCAATCTGACTGCGGTATTCCAGCGGCTGCGTTTCAGCGATGACCTGCTGCGCAGTGGGCTGGCTTTCGATGAGATCACCGGTAACCTGGATTTAGATGATGGTCTGCTGACTATCGAAGATCGGCTCGTAATATCCGGTCCCAGTAGCCTCTACCAGATTACCGGGGAAGTTGACCTGGGCGACGAGTCGATTAATGGTGAAATGTTTGTGACGCTGCCGGTCAGTAATAATTTACCGTGGATTGGTCTGCTAACTGCGAATATCCCGCTGGCGGTAGGGGCCTATCTGTTTGATCGGATTTTTGGTGATCAAGTGGATAGCCTTTCCAGCGCCGTATATAACCTGTCCGGACCTATAGAAGGTCTCGAACCTGAATTTAAACAGGCTTTTGGCTCACCAGACACGGTACCGGCCTTGCCGCAATAGACTTGAACTGATCAAACCTCTTCCATCTCGCGGACTAAGACGAATACATCGGCGTCAGCTTCTGCGTTATCCAGAGGGTAGTCCTGTCGGGAAAAATTAAGTCATTCCTCGCTCATCAGGCTCGGGATAATCAGATCACCTTGGTGACCGCCCGGGGTAGCAGGCACAGTGAACGACGGGAAACCTGGGGATATTCCTTGATAATCAATCCCTCGGGGAATGTGTTTGCAAGCCTCGAAATGAGGGAGGACGTGGCAGTGGGAGATATTAATCTGGCGCAGCTGGGCGAGGCGCGCAAGCGCTTGCCCTGATTGCGGATGGTTTATCATATTGCCCATGCCGACCGGATTCATTTATGATTCCGCCTCGTTCCGCGCCATTCAGCAACAGCAGCCACCAAAAGTTTGCAGGGNTTAGTTATCAACAAGAGTTTAGTCAGTAATTTCGTCGCCGTTGTCGTTGTGACTGTGGGCTATTTGATGTCGGGCCCCTACCAGGAGTACGTGCTCAATACCGGCCTGTTTGCCCTGTCTGGGGGAATTACCAACTGGCTTGCGATACATATGCTGTTTGAGCGGGTGCCNGGGCTGTATGGGTCTGGCGTGGTGCAGTTGCGCTTTGAGGACTTNAAAGAAGGTATTCGCAACCTGATCATGGAGCAGTTCTTCAATCGCGGTGACCTCGAGGCATTTTTCCATGGGGCTGGGCAGTCTTCGGAGCGTTTGGGCGAGCAGATTCAGGGCACCATCGATAGTCTCGATCTGGAAAAGGCCTTCGATTCGCTAATGGACGTCATTATGGGCTCTTCATTCGCCGGTATGCTGGGAATGCTGGGAGGCAGAGATGCGCTGAACCCTCTGAAATCGCCTTTTGTTGAGCGCATGCGCGAATACTTCACAGAACAGTTTACTAACGAAGAGTTTCAGTCCCGGGTAGAGGGCGCCATGAAAAATGCGCTGGATGAAGAGTCGATTCGCAAAACCGTAAGTGAACTTATTGAGCAGCGTCTCAATCAAATGACCCCAAAGATGGTGAAGGACATTGTGCAAGAGATGATCCATAAACATCTGGGCTGGTTAGTGGTCTGGGGCTGTGCCTTCGGCGGTTTGATGGGACTCGTGGTCACTATAGTGAACAATTGGTCAGTGTAAAGGCTTGCAGTTGGAAGATCTGTCAGTGCGCTGATTAAAAATTGATCAATTAGCCCTCGATGCCAAACTTGAATCGACATTCAAGATAAGGTCAAGCGTGTTTTATACTGATTCGTCAGGAATGGTTTGGATAAAATTGGGGCACGTCGTGATACGCTTCGCAGCCTTGGCCCGATGCAGCCATAATGGCATTCCNAAATTTAGTTCAAAGTGACATTCTGACGACCCACTGAAAACCACTTTTTTGGAATCGGATGATGTAAATCCGAATGCGCTGTAATATAATAGTGCTCCCTCGACGTCGGGGATTATGAATTCACTGCCTGGCAGTGATTTTTTTTGGCATCAAAACAGCGCGTCAAAAATATACATTTTGCAGGTTTGCATATTTACCGATGCTGACAAACACGCATATATTTCACAACATCCGGAAAATCACAGGATATCGAGCAAATAAAATGGCAAGACCAGTTGAATTCGATGAAGCAAAAGTTCTAACCAATGCAACGGAACAATTTTGGAAGGAAGGATACGAAGCAAGTTCGGTCCAGAAACTATTGGATTGCACGGGCATAAATCGAGGAACTCTTTACAACTCCTTCGGAGATAAGGATACATTCTTCAAATCATGCGTCGATCAGTACAACAAGATTGTCGATAGTCACATTGCTGCATCCCTCAAGAATCACGAACTCGGACCCTGGGAGGCTATTGAAGCTTATTTTCAGGAGTCTGTACTTGGTGTTAGCAACAAGCACCGTGCCATGGGCTGTCTGCTCGTAAACTCGCTCTGCGAAAGCATCAACTACGACCGCGACATCAAGCGCATGGTGCGTAGTTCGTTGGCTAATATTCGCAAGTCCCTGTTGGTTTGCCTTAAACAAGCAAAGAAGAAGGGTAAGTTGAAGAAGGGGGTCTCTGAAGAGGCGGCCGCTGATATCCTGATGAACCTGCTGCATGGCCTGCGGGTTAGCTCTCGAGAAGGAAAGAATGCCCGCCAGCTGGAAGATCTCCTCAAATTCACTCTGGGCTCCCTGAAGAAGTAGTCGTGCAGGGGGTTAGTTTGGTCAAGTGGGACGTTAGGTAACACTTGGCACGGGTGGATGTTGCTACTCCTGCTTAGGGCTTTTGTTTCTCGTTCCAGCACTGATATACTTAAGCTTTTGAAGTAGTAAGTGCCAGGAAATTACAATGAAAAAAATCTCCGGTAAGCATAAGGAAGATGATGCCAAGATCGATCTCACGCCCATGTTGGACGTGGTATTCATCCTGCTGATCTTTTTTGTGGTGACAGCNACNTTCTTGTCTGAGACCTCTATCAATGCGGCCAGCAGCGACAACAATAGCAACGAAACNCCNCCGGAAGATACGGACAAGAAGAATATCCTGTTCGAGATCGGTCCCAATAACGAGATCATCCTGAACGGTAACCCGCGTCCGATTATCGCGACTCAGGTGCGTTCCAATATTGACCAGCTGAAGGCGGAGAATCCCGCTGCTTCNGTGATCATCCAGCCGGATAATTCGTCTGAAGTTTCTACCCTGGTCATGATTATGGATGCAGCCAGGCAGGCTGGCATGGCGAATATTTCCATCGTCGAACCGAACTAGTTCTACCGCGTTNGACTGTGATCCCAAAAACGCATCATCGCAAGATGGTGCGTTTTTTATTGCTCAGCCATAAATGCTTGTCCACAAAATGGCGCTTCAGGTGAAAATCTGCTGAACGAATCTATTAGCTCTGATTTGATTAAAACGATCCGGAAACATGAAAAACCGCTGGCAAAACTCTGACGCCGCAGTCGCGGCAGCGCAGTCTGAAGTCGAACTGCGTGTCTATAGCTCCCAATTACTCGGTGCTGATTCCAGCCTGGTGTTGCACGGCGGCGGTAATACTTCCGTCAAAGCACCGTTTCTGAATGTGTTCGGTGAGGCCATTCCAGCGCTGTATGTGAAAGGCTCAGGTTGGGACTTGCGCACCATTAAAGCACCGGGCTTTCCGCCGGTGGATCTGGCCTACCTGCAGCGGCTGGGTCAGCTGCAGCATCTCTCTGACTTTGACATGATGCGCGAACTGCGCCTGGCCCTGCTGGACCCAAAGGGACCAACGCCATCGGTGGAGGCAATCCTGCACGCCCTGATACCGCACAAGTATGTGGATCATAGCCATGCTGATGCAGTTGTGACCCTCAGCAATACTCCGGATGGCGACACCAGGCTTGCCGATCTTTACGGCGATGAGGTGTTGATCCTGCCCTATGTGATGCCGGGTTTCATTCTGGCGCAGCAGGTTGCCGAAGCCACCGCGAGCATCAACTGGGATTCGATCAAGGGCATCGTGTTACTGCATCACGGCATCTTTACTTTCCACGAAGACGCCGAGCAGAGTTACAGCAATATGACCGAGCTGGTGACCCGTGCCGAGGAATATCTGGCAGCTAATGGCGGGAGCAGTANGGCCTCCTCCCAGTCCAGTTGGCAGGCGTCGGACGCTGAACAGGTCGCCACGCTGAGGAAGCACGCCGGAACTTTACTCGGGTCTCCGCTGTTGGTGCGCACCGATATCTCAGCGCCGGCCGCTGGTTTCGCTGCGCTGGAAAATGCTGCTGAGCTGTTGCAGCGGGGGCCGCTCACCCCTGATCATACTATTCATGCCAAGCCTTTTGGCGCCNTATTCAAAAACGATTTGCTGGCAGGACTGGCGCATTTTTCGTCCCAGTATCAGTCTTATTTTGACAGCCATAGCGCGGACCACCACCAGCGCCTGGACCGCATGCCTCGTTATGGCGTCTGGCTTGGTAAGGGTNTGCTTTATCTCGCGGCAAACAACAAGCGCCTGCAGATTGTCGCTGACATTAGCCAGCACACGATTGCCGCGATTCAGCAGGGTGAAGCCCTGGGTGGCTGGACCGCCTTACCCAGNCAGGACTTGTTTGACGTTGAATACTGGGAGTTAGAACAGGCTAAATTGAAGTCGGCAGCCGCCAGCCCGGAGCTGGAGGGCAAAATTGCGCTTGTCACCGGCGCCGCCTCTGGTATCGGTGCGGCGTGTGTGGCTGCATTGGCCGCCCGAGGTGCCGTGGTATTGGCCCTGGATANCAGTTTTCCANCTGCAGATGCGGCTATGGATGGTGCTGCGCTTGCGCTGCAGTGTGANATCACAGATGACGGTGCCATCNCGTCAGCGCTGCTCGAACTTGTCCGACTGTTTGGCGGACTCGATCTGCTGGTAAGCAATGCCGGTAGTTTCCCCGCCAGCGCTGCCATCGCTGAGATGGATGACGCGCGCTGGCAGCATTCACTGGATATTAATCTCAGTGCGCATATGAAGCTGCTGCGGGCCTGTGCGCCATATTTGAGTCATGGCTTTGATCCCGCTGTGGTTTTTGTTGGTTCCAAGAATGTCCCGGCGCCGGGCCCGGGCGCTGCAGCTTATTCTGTCGCTAAAGCCGGACTTGCCCAGCTCGCTCGCATCGCTGCGCTGGAATGGGGTAGCAAGGGGATTCGCGTCAACACCGTGCATCCGAACGCGGTATATGACACCGCAATCTGGACCAATGAGGTGCTTGCCAGTCGCGCGGCGCATTATGGTGTTTCCGTAGAGGAGTACAAACGTTCAAACGTTTTGGGTACTGAGCTGCAGGCGGCGGATGTCGCCGAGACTGTGGCGGCCTTGCTAGGTGCGCAGTTTGACAAGACTACTGGAGCTCAAATTCCGGTTGATGGCGGAAACGATCGTGTTATCTGATCTGAAGTGCGGTCTGAATGGGCAGCGGGTGATCGAAACATGATCATCGGCGGCGAACACATGCAAAGCATCTGGTATGACGTTGGGACCGATCAGGTGCATATAGTTGATCAAACTCGGCTCCCGCATGAATTCCAGGTGCTGACTCTGGCAAACATGGAAGCCGCCTGTCACGCTATTGAATCCATGCAGGTACGCGGCGCGCCGCTCATTGGCGTGACAGCAGCCTATGCTGTGTACCTGGCGCTGCGCGAAGATGGACAATCCCTTGATCACGCCTGTGCTGCGCTAGCTGCGACCCGACCCACCGCGGTGAATCTGCAGTGGGCACTGGACCGCTGCCGCGCTGCGCTGCGGTCTGTAGCGACAGAATCGCGAGTATTGCAGGCGCTTGAGCTCGCCCAGCTCATGGAAAAAGAAGACATCGCAATCTGCGAGGCCATCGGTGATCACGGGGCAGATCTGGTAGAGAGTCTCTGGCAGGAGAAGCACAGCAGCCAGGATCGGCTCAATATTTTGACCCACTGCAACGCTGGCGCTCTGGCCACGGTAGACTGGGGCACGGCTCTGTCTGTCGTCTACAAGAGTGCAGAGCGCGATATTCCCCTGCATGTCTGGGTGGATGAAACCAGGCCTCGCAACCAGGGCGCCGCGCTGACTTGCTGGGAACTGGCGCAAGCCGACATTCCCCATAGTCTCATTGTAGACAATGCCGGTGGTCACCTGATGCAGGCCGGGCTAGTAGATCTCTGCGTGGTCGGTAGCGATCGCACCACGCGCAACGGTGATGTCTGCAACAAAATAGGTACTTATTTAAANGCGCTAGCGGCNTTTGATAACCAGATTCCCTTCTATGTCGCCTTGCCCCTGTCGTCCATCGATTTNGCCCTGGANGCGGGTGTTAATCAGATTCCNATTGAAGAGAGGGCTTCCGGGGAAGTCACCGATATACCGGGTCGAACAGCAGATGGCCTGATTGCCAGTGTCAGGGTCGCGCCGGAGAGCGTGCAGGTCAGTAACCCCGGATTCGATGTGACACCAGCCAGACTGGTGACGTCACTTGTCACCGAGCGCGGCGTGGTGGCGGCTAACAGCGAAGCGATTGCCAGCCTGCTTGATTAGGGAATGGATTAGCCCGGCGGCCAACTAAGGGCGCGGCCGCCCAATATATGCAGATGCAGGTGAAAAACAGTCTGGCCGCCGTCGGTCCCTGTGTTGATCACATAGCGAAACCCGTCGTGCTCGAGCCCGAGGTCGGCCGCGATAATGTTGGCGGCAAGCAATAGCTTNCCCAGCAGCACCTCGTTTCCTTCTCCGCCGTCATTTACGGCAGAGAGATGTTTTTTCGGGATAACCAGCACATGGGTCGGTGCGGCTGGATTAATATCGTGGAAAGCATATACATGCTCGTCGGAATAGACCTTGTTAGAGGGTATATCGCCTGCGATAATTTTGCAGAAGAGGCAGTCTGCTGACATGGAATACTCCTTGTGAGCTTGGGGTCTTATGAATTAGCCCCCGTAGAATCTTCCTGGCCCATGTTNGGATTAAATGGCTACGGGACTTAATAGCGTAANATTCTATAACAGTGACCCTTGACCGCGGTACGGCAAACTATGCGAATTCTTTTTCTGATGCTTTGTGTTCTTGCTCCACTTGCCTGCGCGCAAGAGGATCCGATGCGCTATGGTTATCGGGTATTGAATACCTATCCTCACGATATTACTGCGTTCACCCAGGGTCTGTTCTATCACGAGGGTTTTCTCTATGAGGGTACCGGCAAGCGCGGCTTATCAAAGCTAAGCAAGTTAAACCTCGAAGATGCCAGTGAGCTCATGACCAAGTCACTGAGTCAGCGCTATTTTGGTGAAGGTATCGAGGTTGTCGAAGACAAGATCTATCAGCTTACNTGGCAGTCCCACATGGTATTCGTGTATGACAAACACAGTTTTGACCAATTGGAGACCCACTATAACGCTACGGAGGGTTGGGGCTTGGCTTATAACGGTGAGCACCTCATCCTCAGTGATGGTTCAGCGCGGCTGCAGTTCATGGATCCACAGACATTTGCGCCGGTCAGGTCAGTGGACGTCACGCTCAATGGNTCTGCAATTCCCAATCTGAATGAGCTGGAATATATCAACGGCGAAGTATGGGCCAACGTTTGGCAAACTGACTTCATNCTGCGTATCGATCCGACCAACGGCAGAGTCAATTCGGTGGTCGACCTCACCGACCTGTCAACGATGACAGAGCTCGGCAGTTCTGAAGCAGTTCTCAACGGTATAGCCTGGGATGCGGATACCGGGCGGTTGTTCGTGACCGGTAAGCACTGGGCCCACCTGTTTGAAATCGAAGTNCTTGGCCCCTGATTCATCCATGTGGATTCAGAAAAACATTAAGTTGCAGGCGAGGCCGCGGGGCTTCCACCTGATAACNGCAGAGGTCGCGCAACAGCTNCCAGAGCTCAGGCAGATTGNAATCGGGCTCGCGCATTTTCACCTGCAGCACACCTCAGCTTCTCTGAGTATCAATGAGAATGCCGATTCCACGGTGCGCAGAGATATGGAAGCCCATTTCAACAAGCTAGCGCCAGAGGGCGCGAGCNACTACCAGCATAACCATGAGGGGCCGGATGACATGCCTGCCCATATCAAGTCTGCTCTGCTGGGTTGTGAGCTTGCGGTGCCGGTTAGTAAGGGTAGTCTGCAGCTAGGAACCTGGCAGGGGCTCTATCTCGGAGAGCATCGAAACAAGGCGGGCGAGCGAACGCTTGTCGTCACTATTCAGGGGCAGGAGTCCATCGAGCAGAGGCGTGGGTAAGCGGCTGCGATCATGATGAGAATCCTCATGACACTCAAGTTTGCCGCACTAATCGGCCTGTCCATACTCCTGATTTCCTGTGAGACCGTGTCCTATTATTCCCAGGCTGCCCGCGGGCAACTGGCAATACTGGCAAGCCGCGAAGGAATCAAAGGCTTATTGCAGGACCCGCAGCTTCCAGCAAAGTTGCGGGAGCAGTTTGAATTAGTGTTACAGATTCGAGAATTTGCTGCTCTGGAACTGCAGCTGCCGGTAGCGGATAACTACTCCACTTATGTGGATCTTGGCAGGGAGCACGTGGTGTGGAATGTGTTCGCTGCCCCCGAGTTTTCAACCCAGGCGGTTAACTGGTGTTACCCCATAGCTGGCTGCGTTTCTTACCGAGGTTACTTTTCGCAAGACAGTGCCGCAGTTTACGCCCGAAAATTTGAGCAGGAAGGTTTCGACGTCTATACCGGCGGAGTCGATGCCTATTCCACTCTGGGCTGGTTCGATGACCCCTTGCTCAGTTCCGTTGTGAACCGTTCAGCCCATCAGCTGGCTGGTCTTATATTTCATGAACTGGCACACCAGGTGGCGTATGCACCTGGTGATACGACTTTNAATGAAAGCTTTGCCACCGCCGTGGAGCGAGAAGGCATTCGCCGCTGGGCACAGGCAATTGGCGAGCAGCAGCTTTATCTTGATGCGGAGCAGAATCTCGCGCGCCAGGCGGAATTTGTGGCCCTGATTTCACAATGGCGGGACCAGTTCGATGTGCTTTACAACAGCGACAGCTCAGAAACCGAGAAACGTGAGCAAAAGAAGGGGCTGCAGCAGGCGCTGCGCGCAGCTTATGAGGATCTCAAGCAAAGCTGGTCGGGCTATGACGGCTATGATGCCTGGTTTGGGAGAGAGTTGAACAACGCCCAGCTGTCTACCGTCGCTTCCTATAACGACCTGGTGCCGGCTTTCGACAGCCTGTTACAGCAGGCTGAGGGTGATCTTGGACAATTCTATCGACTGGTGCAGGAGCTGGCAGAGCTGCCAGCGGATGAACGCGAGCTGTAGTTNCCGAATNCTGGCTTACTAGCGCGCGAGACGGCTTTCCAAATTTAATACCAGGTCCGCATAAAAATCAGATTNAGGATCTTTNCTGGCGGCTGAACGANAGGCCTCTAGCGCTTCTTCGACATAGCCNTCTTGCTCAAGGATTCGGCCCAGGCTGCGATCAAAAAATGCATTTTNCGGTNTTGCTGCAATGCCGGCACGGTAGATTCGGATAGCCAGATCTGCGCGACCAATGTTGTTATAGGTGTTGGCCATGATGTGCACCTGAGAATCATTGTCTGGATCCAGGGCAATGGCGCGCTCATCATATTGGATGGACGAATCATAATTCTGGCTTTGTCTCTCCAACTCTCCAAGCGTACTTACCGCCGCAATCAACGGTGTATTGGCCTGCTGTTCTAATTCAATGTAGCGGGCCAGCAGAGGCTTGGCTTCATCAAAGCGCTCGAGAAAATAATAGATATTCGCCAGGTTGCGAATAGCATTGGTGAAATTTGGATCTGCGCTTATCGCCTTACGGTACTCTTCTATGGCTTCTTCATAACGCTGCAGGTTGCTGTAGGTGTTGCCACGGCGAAACATTTTCTGGGCGAGTTCCGCATCAATAGTTGGACCTTCACGCGTGATTTCCAAGCCGCTGTAGCGATCCAGCAAGTTACTGGTAGCGGTATCCTGTGCCAGCGCAGAAGTGGCGGAAAGGCTGAAGCCGAGTGCGACAAAGTTGCCAAGTAGCCGAAATTTCATGAATATTTCCAAGTGTGGATTTATCAAACTGGCACAAATCAAGTTGCGCAATATACCTGAGCCGTAAGCCAACTTCCAGCAAGGCAGTCCCAAGCAGGCGCTGGTGGGAAGCATGGAGTTTGCGGAGAAAGCTGTTTGTCTAAATCATTTATATCAGGGCGGGGCTGGGATTAGGATAAGCGTATTTCATTTCCATTATCGGCGCTTACTGTGCCGATGATAGCAGCATCGATCAGTCCCGCTGCCTGCAAATCCTGCAGGCAGTCATTGGCCCTGCCCTTTGGAACGCTGGCAAGTAGTCCGCCAGCAGTCTGCGGGTCAAACAGCAGTGGATACTTCGCGTA
>NYWC01000004.1 GCA_002684935.1 Gammaproteobacteria bacterium | reverse complement strand
AGCCGGCCATTATGATAACTATCCACAAGTACAGATGATGTGAGGTGATATAGCGTTGCAGTCCATACAAGGTTAGCGCTGAGGCGAGGCCTACTAGTAGAGTGATCAGAGCGAGAGCACTGCCTTCAACCGCAGTCTGGCTAACCGCTAAAAGCGGGCTTAGCCCCATCAAACCAGCCAGCGAAGGATTGTTAGACCAGACGGTGGTTGATGACTTTGCAAAGCGATCAAGTTCGCTCATGCATGGCCTCCTGAGTTGATAGCGGATTATCAAGCTCTGTCGGTTTATGCAATTTGCGTGCGGCGCCCTGACCGTAGATTCTTGGCCGGAAAAAATAATCCAGCAGGGGGGCAAGAAAGTTTCCAAACAAGACTGCGATAGCGATCGAGTCAAGGTAGCTGCCCCAAACCCGAACTGCATATATGCTGCTGCCAATAATAATGCCGTAAGCGATCTTTGCAGGGTTGCTGGTGGCTGCGCTGACGGGATCGGTGGCTATAAAAAATGCACCAATCATCGTGGCGCTACCAAATAAGTGCAGATAGGGCGTACCCACAACAGAACTGCTGCCATCAGAGTAAAAGAAGCCAGACCAGCAAATCACGGTGGCGATAATTGAGAAGGGTATGTGCCAACTGATGACCCCGCGCGCAAACAGGAAGAGGCCACCCATCAGGTAGGCAATGTTGATCCACTCCCAACCGGTTTCAGCGCTGCGGGAAAAGACGTGCAGCTCTTCCGCAAGCGCTCGATTGATGGCGCTGGAGGCTGACATCTTGGATTCGATCAGCGGCGTAGCCATTGCCAGTCCATCAATATCAAGACTTTCCGCCAAAAACGGGAACGTTAGCTGTAAGTTTTGCAAAAGGGCAGACAGACCCAGAGGTGATGCTGTCGAACCCAAATTCAGTGCAGCCTCGGAAAGATGCCAGGTGTTCATTTCCAAAGGAAACGTCAGCAGCAGAAATAGATAGCCAGCCATGGCTGGATTGAACACGTTATGCCCGAGACCGCCATAAACATGTTTTCCCAGGGCCACGGCAAAGCCGATNCCCATGCCCAGCAACCACCANGGCNAGCCCGGAGGGACAGCCACGGCAAACAGCAGAGCTGTCACTAACACACTGCTGTCAGCGAGGTGATATTTGACCGGTAGTTTTCTTGCTTTCAGCGCGAGTGCTTCAAACGCCAGAGCGAGNATGCTGGAAACTAGCAGATTNAGTGTGAGGCCATAGCCAAAGAACCAGGTGGAGATGAGAATTGCGGGTGTTGCTGCCAATAACACCTGCNGCATAATTGTNGCCGTTTGACGTGCACCAAACTGCATGGGGGAGCTGATGTAAGACATGATCAATAGATCTCCCCTTGCTTCTTCGCTTTAACTCGAGCTACGGCTGCTGCAATCTCCATTTTGGCTGATGCTCTGCAAAAGTTGGGCGTATCCGTTGGGTCGGCGGTTCTGGCGCGCGTTTTCTTCCGATTGTTGGCGTCTGTCAGTTTCTTGTGACGGTATTGATAGTGTTGATAGCGCGCCTGCCAGTGTTGGCTTTGTTCCTGGCTACGCTCAAGTAGATGCATGTCCTCCTTGCGGCAGCGAAAGTGTTGAACCAGGGGTATATTACTTGGACAGACGTAAGCACAGGCACCGCATTCAATGCAGTTCATGAGTCCATGGTCGCGCAATTCTTGCTCATCCTGTGACCGACTAAAGTGCAATAGCTGTTGCGGCAACAAGCCAACCGGGCAGGCTTCTGCACAATACCCGCAGCGGATGCACGCGCGTTCGGGCATTGGCTGTGGGAAGTTCTCAGAATCTGTGGCGATGATGCAGTTTGTGGTCTTCTTGACCGCGGGCTGTTCTTCTTCGGCATAGTATCCCATCAGGGAGCCGCCGAGAATGATGTGCTCGATGTCGCCCGTGAGTCCACAAAGTTCGAGCAGGTGGGAGAGGGGAGTCCCAATCAAGGCATAGAAATTCTTGGGCGTTTGCAGCGGCAAGCCAACTACAGTAACAACTCTACTGATGCAGGGCTGGCGGTGGCTCACCGCCTCAAACACGGCGCGAGCGGTCCCCGCGTTTTGTACCAAAATGCCGACATCGGCCGGGCGCAGCTTTTCTGGGACTTCTTTGCCGGTGGTGGCCTTGATGATGACTCTCTCGTCACCTGCGGGGTACTTGCTGGCAAGTAATTTTAACTGTACTGGGCTATCACCCAAACATTTCCGAACGGCAGCTATCGCGGCTGTTTTTTCGGATTCGATAGCAATAAGACAGGAGCGGGCGCCGCTGGCGAGCATCAAGTACTCGGCGCCACGAATGACTTCCTGGGCCTTTTCCCTTAGTAGCGCTTCATCACAGCAAATATAGGGTTCGCACTCGGCTGCATTGATGATAAGAATTTCAACTTCAGCTCTGACCGCAAGCCTAAGCTTGGCGGCCGTGCTGAATCCAGCACCACCAAGCCCCGTGATGCCAGCCTCAGAGATGCAATCTAGCAGCGACGCAGGTGAATGGAGCTTAACTTTTTGCTGGGACTGTTGGGATATCTCTGTATCCTGGCCATCACAGGTCAATTGAATATGATTCGTGCGGATTTTCTCAATCGTGCCGGAAGTTGGTGCGTGTAGTAGCAGCTCTTTGCGGCTGTGATGCCGAGCTATGATTTGAAACTTAAGTACCTGATCGCCTTCTTTTACCACAGGTAACAGGTGTTCTTCTTTATATCCAGATAAGGATAGCAACAGATATTCAGGCAGTGGCATGGGCATGATGCGCGATACCAAAGTGCGCTGCTTATGGGGGGCAGGTCGTATGCCACCTTTGAAAGAGGCGTGACGCAATTTGCTAATACGCTGAATCAAATTGCTTGTCATCTGGCACGCCACTCGCTTGTTGTTGCCATTGTCGAAAGGCCAGCTTGAGCGACCGGCGCGGGAGCTCGCCACTGTCGAGGGATTTGCTGAAGCGGAACCAGGTTGATGCAGTCTACCGGGCAAGGTTCGACACAGAGGTCACAACCTGTACACTCCGCTGCAATCACAGTATGCATGAATTTGGGAGCACCCAGAATGGCGTCGACGGGACAGGCCTGTATGCACTTGGTGCAGCCGATACACTCGGTTTCTCGAATCGCGGCGACTAGGGGCGGCTGGCTCTGACCATGGCCAGGATCAAGGGGTTCAGCCAGTTCCTGCAGTAATTTACTGAGACGGGTGATTGTTTGTTCGCCTCCCGGCGGGCACTTGTTGATTGGCTCGCCCTCGGCCATCGCACGGGCGTAGGGTCGGCAGCCTGCGAATCCGCACTGGCCGCATTGGGTCTGAGGTAATTCGCGGTTAACAAGGTCAACTATTGAGCTCTGCTGCTGTCGCTCTAGGTTCAGCCAGCGCCAGAAATTCCTGATGCCCCAAAACAGGCCGCCAAGTGTAAGTGACCAAACCAGACCCGTTGTTAATGGTTGATCTGTCAGGAGCAGCATGGGCTAGATTAAACCGGCAAAGCCCAGCATTGCCATCGCGGCAATGCCGGCGCTGATAAGATACAAGGGTGAGTGACGAAATGCGCGCGGTGCGTCGCAACTATCAATGCGCTGGCGCAAGGCGGCGAAGGCCAGTAGGCATAGCGAAAACCCAAGCGCGGCACCGATGCAGTAAATCAGCAGATCAGCAGTGCTGCGCAGGCTCTCCGAGTTCAGCAGGCTAAGGCCAATGACGGCGCTGTTAGCGCTGAGCAGTAAAGTGGCTAGCTGCTGCCTACGCGCCGTCAGCGGAAAATTGGCATGGAGGAGAGGTAGGCCAAAGCTAACCAGTGTCGCACTAACCGCAGTGAAACTGAGCAGACTAAGCGCGTCGAGGCCGAGTGGTTGTAGCAGCCACCGGTATAGCAGCAGATTGACGACGCCAGACAGCAAGAGGGAAGTGAAACTCAAAATAGCCAATTCGCCGGCGGCTTTCAGCCGCGCGGAGTAAGCCAACATAGAGGACACGCCGACCAAGTGCACGAGGGCAAGGTTATTGACCAGGGCGGCGGCGATGAGGGTGCTAGGAATTGAAGTCAAAAGGAAAGCGCAGCTCGCTGGATTGATCCAGAGCGGATTCTAGCACGGCTGAAACAGGGCGATGAATTTCTTCACAACCCGCATCGACAAATAGGCTTCTCAGTCACCCCGGTCTATCAAGCCAGTGGAGTAGGCTGATGGAATGCGGTACTGGCTCAGCACTGCTTGTTCAGAGTCCAGTGCCTCGCGGTGATTAATCACCATCTGATAGCCATTGCTATTTTCGAATACNATNTTTTCTTCCGCATTGGACTGCAGCATGTCAGCAAAATGCGCAAAATCGCGGANTGGCTCATCGTTTACGANTTCTACAACCCAGTTGCGCCAGTCGTGGTAACCCAGGTTAACGTCAGCGGCAAGCACCTGNAGTGCTACNANCAGTTCNCGACGGTCGGGAGAAGCCCACTCGTTGCGTGCCTGCAANAGACTCACCGGTGCAGATCTGCCCCAATCATTGCCCCAGCGCTTGATCAGGTTCATGTTGAGCGGCACAAACAGCACACCGCCATAGATGTAGTATTCTGGGACCTTGTCGAACTGTTCGCCGCGCACGAGGCTGTAATTCGCCATGGGGATTTCCGCTTTCATATCNACGGTTTTCTCTACTCCGCCACGCGAATAGATAATATCAATGGATTCACCGATGTGATGCATATCGATAGCATGCTTGTAGTCNGTGAGCAGATCCTCCGTGAGTTGGATGGTGCCGTCGTCGGCGATATCGAATTCATCGATTTTTAGGATGACATCGTTTTCCTGCAGAATGCCATCGGCGGGCGAGTCTTCAAACACCTTGATAATCAGCACGCCGTTCTCATCCTTCTCCAGGCCATAGGCGGCCTTTGCCGCAGGGCTGTCCAGAGTCTGTGTGCGGAAACCAAGATCCGGGAAGCCATCCAGCTGCTGGTCTTCACTGTCTTTTAAGACATGCTGCACAATACTTGGGGGCACGAAATATCCAAGATTTTCGGCTCGACCCCCTGCGTTTGCCTGCATNACGACGCCAACGATTTCTCTGTCTACGATGACCGGGCCGCCGCTATTACCCGGGTTTATAGCAGCGTCAATCTGACCGGCCAGCAAGTAAGCACCTGCGTGGGCATACACCTGTTGCTCAACGCGAGACAGGATGCCCTTGGTAATGCTGAGGGTTTTGCCGCCTATCGGGTAGCCGTAGACCGACACTTCCTGCAGCGGTTCGGGCAAGTCACCAATGCTGAGAGCCTTCAGATCACTGAAGAAGCCGGGCTCATCTACGGTGATTAGCGCGAGGTCTGCTTCATGAGAAATGAAGGTGACACGGGCCAGATAGCGACGCGGGTCATTGTGCTTCTGTGCCTGGACATAGCTTGCATTGGCTACAACGTGAGCGTTGGTGAGAATCCGGTTACCGTCGATCACAGAACCCGAGCCACTGCTCTGTCGCGGAGTCAGTAAGCGCCAGGGTGTAAAGTAATCAGGGGCGGCCTGGGTCGTGTAGATTTTGATAACCGAGTCTTCGATATCCCGAATTTCNGACTGCTGTGCAATACTGCTTGCACTCATCAAGCTGATAAACAGCGCACTCAATGCCAGCATGGCCCGTGCTGCTCGAAAAGACTGCATGGCTGATTTATTCATAGATTGTCGCTCGATTGAAATACTGTGTATAAAATGGCTTACAGTGTGCCAAGCTTATTACTTTCAATCAGCCGCGCCAATGTCATGGGCGCGGCGCTAAAGAAAGTGCTGGCGTTACTTGGCAGAAACCATGTCCAAAACTGAATCTACGTTAGGTGTGCTGTGGCCAGATTAGGTGACGCGGAGTCCAGGCTCGGCGCCAGTATCAGGGGCAATCAGCCANATTTCTTTGCCTCCAGGGCCTGCAGCCAGAATCATGCCTTCGGAAAGGCCAAATTTCATTTTACGCGGTTGCAGGTTGGCTACCGCGACTGTGAGCTTGCCAACCAGCTCAGCTGGTTGATAGGCTGATTTGATTCCCGAAAATACCTGGCGAGTGATAGTATCGCCATTCTGATCCGGGCCCAAATCCAGTTTTAGAGCTAACAGTTTGTCAGCNCCTTCCACGTGCTNTGCCTCGAGAATNCGGGCCACCCGCAAATCGATTTTGGCAAAGTCATCAAANCCGATTTCCGGCTCGAACCCGGTTGCCGCGGCAGCGGCCTTGCTTGCCACCTTTTCCTGTTGCGCCGCGTAGGCTTTCTGGGTGGCATCGATCATGGCCTGAATCTTGTCGGTTTCTACTCGGGTGATCAGGGGCTGGAATTTGTTCAAGCGGTGGCCGGTCAGCAGGTAATCAACATCATCCCACTGCAGGGGCTCGATGTTCAGGAACGCCTCCGCCTTTTCTGNCATTGCTGGCAATACCGGCTTCAAATAACAAAGCAGGAGGCGGAAGGCATTGATGCCGGTGCTGCAGATCGCCTGTAGCTCAGCCGACTGCTTGTCGGTCTTGGCTATAACCCACGGCTCTTTGTCGTTGATGTACTGGTTAGCCTTATCTGCCTGGGCCATGATCAGGCGGATGGCCTTGCCATATTCCCTATTCTCAAAATGCGCGGTGACTTCTGCCTTGATCGACTGTATGCCCTGCAGCAATTCGAGATTATCTGGTTGTTCTGCCAAGCGGCCATCGAAGCCCTTATTGATGAAACTCGCGCAGCGGCTGGCGATATTAACGACCTTGCCCACCAGATCAGAATTGACACGGAGTGCGAAGTCCTCAAGGTTNAGATCCAGGTCATCAATGCCAGCGGACAGCTTGGCCGCCAGATAGTAACGCAGGTACTCGGGGTTCAAATGATCGAGGTAGGTCCGGGCATTGACGAAGGTCCCGCGGGATTTGGACATCTTGGTGCCGTCTACCGTCAGGAAGCCGTGGGCAAAAACTGCTGTAGGNGTGCGGTAGCCAGNACTGGTTAGCACTGCCGGCCAGAANAGGGTATGGAAGTTGATGATGTCTTTGCCAATGAAATGATAAAGCTCAGCATCTGAATCAGTTTGCCAATAACTGTCAAAATCGACACCTTCGCGATCGCAATAGTGTTTGAAGCTTGCCATGTAGCCGATTGGTGCATCTACCCAGACATAGAAATATTTGCCGGGCGCGCCAGGAATCTCAAAACCAANATAGGGCGCATCACGGCTGATGTCCCACTGCTGCAATTCTTCGTCAAGCCATTCACTGAGTTTGTTGGCAACCTGNTCCTGCAGGGCGCCAGAGCGGGTCCATTGTTGCAGCATGCCCTTGAACGCGGGTAAATCAAAAAAGAAATGCTCGGATTCTTTTTCAACCGGCACTGCACCAGAAATGGCGCTGCGGGGATTTATCAGCTCAGAAGGGCTGTAGGTGGATCCGCAGGCTTCACAGTTATCNCCATATTGATCCTCAGTTTTACACTTTGGACAGGTGCCCACGATGTAGCGATCCGCCAGAAACAGGTTTTTCTCCGGATCAAAGAGCTGCTTGATGGCGCGGCGCTTGATGTGGCCATTGGCATCCATGGCCTTATACATTGATTCAGAGAAGTGACGATTCTCTTCAGAGTGGGTCGTGTAAAAATTATCATAGCCAATAAGGAANTCGGCGAAGTCCTTTTGGTGCTGTTGGTTGACATGGTCGATTAGCTGTTGCGGCGTGATGCCCTGGGCCTCGGCACTGAGCATGATCGCGGTGCCGTGAGCGTCATCTGCGCAAACCCACACGCAATCGTGCCCGCGCAGCTTTTGCAGGCGCACCCAGATATCGGTCTGGATGGCCTCCATCAGGTGGCCCAGGTGGATATCGCCGTTGGCGTAAGGCAGGGCGCTGGTGACGAGGATTTTTCGTTGGTTCAAGATGNTGGCCTGTTTCTCTGCAAGGTGAATGNNTNTTGCGGCTNTTAANNGGGGANGNTTTGCCTAGATCTCAACCATCTCGAAATCTTCTTTGCCGACTCCACACTCGGGGCACATCCAGTCATCCGGAATATCTTTCCAGGCNGTGCCGGGTGCAATGCCTTCCTCAGGCAAGCCAAGTTCCTCATCATAAATAAAACCACAGACTATGCATTGCCACTTTTTCACCGGGTGTTCCTCCGCTCANACACGATNGCCTCGTGTATNTGTTAATTCTTTTGNGAATTTCGCGTATCCCGCCCCGGCAACAGCCACGCTGGGAATGCTGTGAGGCGCGGGGACTAGGGTATTGATTAGCCTATTGATAACTCTAAGAAAGTTGGCTGNTCAACAGGCCGCGCATCATACTCCAGATAGGNCCAAATTGCCATGCCACGGGCGTCAGCGCANAATGGAAATGGGGTGATTCAGAACGTGATTGNCTATATTATTCGGCTGCATTATTTGGCCNTCAAAACTCAGCTAACANCACAAGGAAACCGGAGCATGTCAATCAAGTCGGATCGATGGATACGAGAAATGGCCTCAACCCAGGGCATGATCGAACCGTTTGAACCCGGGCAAGTGCGCTACTTTAATGAAGAGAAGGTCATTTCCTACGGCACTTCGAGCTACGGNTATGACGTGCGCTGTGCCAGCGAATTCAAAATCTTCACCAACGTGCATACGACCAATGTGGTTGACCCAAAGAATTTTGACGAAGGCAGCTTTGTTAGTATCGACGAACCGGTNTGCATAATTCCGCCAAATTCTTTCGCGCTGGCGCGGACNGTAGAGTATTTNCGCATTCCGAAAGACGTACTTACAGTTTGTNTGGGNAAATCNACCTATGCGCGCTGCGGCATTATCGTTAACGTCACGCCACTGGAGCCAGAGTGGGAAGGCCATGTCACCCTGGAATTTTCCAANACCACGCCTCTGCCGGCCAAGATTTATGCTAATGAAGGCGTGGCTCAGATGTTGTTTTATCAATCCGATGAGCAATGTGAGGTGACTTACAAACAGCGCGGCGGCAAGTACATGGGACAGACTGGGGTTACGCCTCCCANAGCCTGATTCGTTACCGGCGTTTCCCTTTTTATTATCCGGNCTTTTCGCGCCGCCTAAATCCTTGACGTTTTCCCCCTGATTCCAAGTCCAATTCTNGACNAGGCTCAGGNGGTCCAGCATCACCCTATTTTTATAAATAGAAAACCANTTGACTCCNGTTTGATCCGGCTTTGGCGCCATTCTCAGGCTTTGAAAATGCGATGGAGCCATCGATAAAGGGCGCGTTGCTGCAAGTTATCAGCTTCGTATCCTGCTGCGCGAGAGACAGCTGGATCTGGAAATTCTGATTTCTATCCATAATAGCTGAAACTTTGGCGGAGTATGGCAATAAGAGTCAAAATTTTGGCGCTTTGACGGTGCTGTTGCGCGTTGCGCTGAAGCGCATTATCCCCCAGAGCCTATACGCGCAGGGGGCTGAGCCCCCTGCGCTTAACTTAGATGCTGATTTGGAACAGATTTTGCTTTTAACACTTCAGCAGTCCGTTCTTAGCGGTGGCGATCCGATATTTAATCCGAAGATTAAGCCTGCGATTAAACCAAATTTGGCTCAATCATTACCCGATCGCTGCGGTCCCGACACAGGAAGTGCAGGGCGACCTGACTGTGTTGCTGGTGGTCGCTGCATCGCGACCGATACTGTGTCGATTCGGGCACACACTTTTGATGGTGCCAAGGTGATTTTCTGTAAGGAGATTTCCTAAACCACACAGGTTCCCGCAGTGGCCTCGATAGAAGGTGAAGACGGTTAGGAAGAAATCAGCAGAGTTTAGAAAGCTGTCCTCGAGTGCCGTACGGAACTCGCCAAAATTCTGTTGAGCGAAGGAGCAAAACTTTAAGCAGTACCGCAGGTGTTTGGTTGAAAATTCGAGCTAGATGATAGCTGCCGGCATTGGCTTCATGATGAAAGCAGTTCGACTATGCAATAGATCGTCAATAAGCTCTTTTAGTTTAGGACGAAATTGGCCAGCACAGCGTTTACTCGTTTTGCAGTGCGGTGGGTATGGCATAAAACAAAGAATGACTGGTTTTCGCCGGCTAGGGGCAAATTGAAGATCTGGATTCGCTTGAAGACGGAGCGCATTTATTGCTGGACGCAGATTCGGATTAATTAACGTCGACCTGTTGTTTGGAGTAAAAGCGGAATAAATAAATCGGGTGCTCTGGCTAGTGACAGCCAGCTTAAGGACATCTTAATAAACGCTTCTGAGGGCATACAGGTGATACCGGCTTCGTCGGGCACACAGGAAATGGTGAATCTAGAGCCACAGCAACATGCAGGATTGATCAATGCTTTTGATGGCTTGATCGATGATCTGAATGTTCTGGTCACAGACACCGCTGTCGGAATTTTTGGTTCCGTGATTAGTTTGGTTCGCGCATCGCAGGAAGCGCAGCGGGTAGTATGCGATGAATCTTCATTGATTACTTACGCTTATGCTTTCATGAAGAATTTGCAGACAGATCATGGAGTGTCGCACTTTCCTGTGGTTGCCGACGTGACGCGTTCTCCCGTTGAAGGACAAATTTTTTTCAGGCTGTTAGAAAGTGTTACCAATAGGTTTCTTGATGTGACTCGGATATATGCATATGAGATGCCGTTCAATGAATTTCTGCGCAAGTCGGTAAAACGACAGCGGGTGAGCGTCGGCGCATTTACCGGAAAGAAATCTTACATTGCTTGCAGAAAACTTTCGAAGGATTTGCCGAGCGGGCGTCTTAAGTTTTTTGTTGAGCGTTTAGTTTCCAAACCAGCGGGTACTTGGCCCGGTGGGGAGGACTGCAATTTAAGACGGGATGACTGAAATGAGTTCAGCAACAGGGGCTTCCGTAGTCGGCAATNTTGAAACGGGTGGCGATGCTAAGGATGAAAATCTGGACGAGGTGGTTAGTCGTTACGCTCCACTTGTGAAGCGCATCGCACATCATTTATTGCTTCGTATGCCGGCAAGCGTTCAGGTCGATGATTTGATTCAATCTGGAATGATTGGTTTGCTTGAGGCGGCAAGGAAATACGACGTTACCAAGGGGGCTAGTTTCGAGACGTACGCGGGTATTCGTATTCGCGGTTCGATGTTGGATGAGGTGCGCAAAGGCGATTGGGCACCGCGCTCTGTGCATCGCAAATCCAGAAAGGTCGCGGAGGCTATAAAGGCCATCGAGGCGCGGACTGGCAAAGATGCGAAAGATAAGCAGATCGCAGATGAGCTTGAGATTGATCTGAACGCCTATTACGCCATACTGCAGGATGCATCCGGCAGCAGGCTGTTCAGCTTCGACGACATAATGGAAGGAGATGACTCTGCCATTGAACTAGCCGTCGGGGAATTGCCCGGCCCTTGTGATGGTCTGCAGCGATCTACCTTTAAAGCGCACTTGGCGCGCGCAATCGATGGCTTGCCTGACCGCGAAAAGCTGGTTTTGGCACTTTATTATGATGAGGAATTAAATCTCAAAGAGATTGGCGAGGTTATTGGCGTAAGCGAATCTCGGGTGAGTCAAATACATAGTCAGGCTGCGATGCGCCTGCGCGCACGCCTGACTGAATGGCGTTAACCAGCTCGAGTAATTTTTTTGAATCATGGCAAATCCCAAGGCTGCAGGATGGTGCTAAGTTCAGCTATGAGTCGTTTAATTTGCAGCGGCTGTCACTAGGGAATCCTTAGCCATTAATAACCATACATGTACGCACATAGGCATGGAAAGACTGCTGTTACCTAGATATCTTACTGACAATTCATAATCCCCGTTATAGCTCTTTACTTAGCCATGCGATAACGTACGCCAGAGTACTGCCTTTTGGTTGCAGGCCAAAATCATTAGTGCTAGACCTGCTGCTGACGCAGCGCCGTCCCGTCGTCATTTAACGCGTTAGGCTCTTTAAAAAAGAAGCTGCTNAATCCGCGCGCCNCGGCATCGTCCACAAATCGTCGCCGTAGCCGCCAGATTCAGCCGCCTCTGTNAGTTAAATAGGTTAGAATTCCCGCTTTGCTTGNAGCAGAGCAGTCAATCTGCGGTAATCTTCNCGTCATGGTCNAACAAGCGGGTAAACTACACGAAAAGGATAGCGCGTCAGNTCCCATGCTGGCGGCGGCTGACCTCTATTGTGAGCGGGATGACCGCATCCTGTTTGAGAAGCTGAACTTTCAGCTGCAAGAGGGGCAGGTGCTTCAGATAAAGGGTGACAACGGCAGTGGTAAGACCACGCTTCTGCGGATGTTGTGCGGNCTTAATGACAGTTATGAAGGCGNGCTCCNCTGGTACGGTGAGCCAATGAGCGAGTGTGGCGATGCATTTTATGATGCGCTGCTATATATCGGTCACCGGGTCGGAGTGAACAAGATTCTAACGCCCAGGGAAAACCTGGCCTGGTCCTGCAGTCTGCGCCGCCAGGTGAGTAACGATGAGATCGACAGTGCGTTGTTGAAGGTTGGATTGCGGGGGTTTGAGGATTCTCAGTGCTTCACCCTCTCGGCTGGCCAACACCAACGGGTGTCGCTGGCAAGGCTATTGGTTTCTAACGCCAGGCTATGGGTATTGGATGAGCCGTTTACGACCCTGGATGTTTCCGGAGTTGCGCTATTGGAGAAGCTCATTCAGGACTATAGCAGCCAGGGTGGCGCGGTGTTGGTGACAACTCATCATCCTCTGTCTGTCAATGATCTCACCCAGCTCACTCTGGGGCGTCGACCAGAGGCTGCGGAGAGCTGGGCATGAGTAAAGTTCAATCAACCTTGATCAAGGCTTTTGTCTCGACTTTGCGCAGAGACCTGCTCATTGCCTATAAAAAGAGGAACGACCTGTTCAACCCGTTCATGTTTTTTCTGATTGTTGCCACGCTGTTTCCCATCGGCATATCACCGGAACCAGAGAAGCTGAGTGAGGTTTCTGCCGGCGTGCTTTGGATATCGGCGCTTTTGGCTGCGCTATTGGCTATGGACAACCTATTCCGCGCTGACTACGAGGATGGCGCGCTGGAACAGTTACTGCTGAGCCCACACCCTCTGTATTTCCTGGTGTTAGCCAAGAACATTGCCCACTGGTTGGTGAGTGGCCTGCCGGTGGTGCTGGTTTCGCCGTTGATTGCCTATATGTTAAGCCTGCCAGAAGGCGCCTATGTCACCCTGTTTCTGACACTTCTGCTCGGGACGCCGGTGCTGAGTTTGCTCGGTTCAATCGGGGTTGCCCTGACCGTGGGGCTGGGCAGTCGCGGCTTGGTTTTGGCAGTAATCACCTTGCCTATGAGTGTGCCTGTACTCATAGCCGGCACCTTGGCGGTAACCCAGACTCTGAACGGGGCGGAACTGTCNGGCTTCCTGTCAATCATGGGAGCCATGTTGGTAGCTGCTTTAACCCTGGCGCCGCTGGCCTCCGCGGCGGCGCTGCGGATAAGTGTAAACTGACAATGTGTAGTCCATTTGCCGGTTATCCGCGTATTTACAATAGGTTACAATACGCATCACGGTTGCTTGTAAGCAGCATGGTATATTGCTTTTTCAAAATTGACGGTGACACGAGTGGATTGGACCTGGTTCCATAAATGGGGCTCACCCAAGTGGTTTTACGATCTCTCTGGCAAGTGGTTGCCTTGGCTGGTAGGGGCGATGGTCCTCTGTCTGACCGTAGGAATCGGATGGGCGCTCTTGTTTGTTCCCCAGGATTATCAGCAGGGGCTGACCAACCGGATATTCTATGTCCACGTGCCGGTGGCGAGTATTTCGCTGGCATTCTTCCCGCTGATGGCGATCGCAGGCACGGTGTTTCTGGTCTGGCGCATGAAGCTGGCTGATGTGGTGGTCAAAGTGGCTGCACCTTTAGGTGCCTGGTTTACCGCACTGGCCCTCGCTTCCGGTTCGATCTGGGGTGTCGACACCTGGGGCACATGGTGGATTTGGGATGGGCGCCTGACATCGCTGTTACTGCAGTTTTTTCTGCTGCTAGGGGTGGTTTCCCTGCGTACCGCGCTGGAAGACTCAGAGGGCGCGGCGCGGGCCTGCGCGCTGCTAAGCATCGTGGGCTGCATCAATGTCGTGGTGATCAAATACTCAGTGGACTGGTGGAATACTTTGCATCAGCCCTCGACAGATTTTTCCATTGCCGCTGACCAGGCCAATGGGCCCGAGATCTGGGTGCCACTGGTAATTATGATACTTGCCGTCTATCTGTTTTTTGCTATCAGCCTGATTCTTTCGACGCGCAACGAAATTTTGCAGCGGGAAAAACGTTCGCAATGGGTGATAGAACTGGTTAAACGCAGCTAAGGCTGCTTGAGGTTTCGGATTTATGCAGTTCTCAAGCTTTCAGGAATTCATCCAGATGGGGGGCTATGCGTTCAACGTCTGGTCCGTGTATGGCATGTTTGCTGTTTTTCTCGCGGTGAACTTGCTGGGGCCATTACGCAGAAACAAACAAATCATTCGCGAGCTCAAACGCCGTTATGAGCTCAACGTGCCAGNCCAGAGTGATGCCAGCATTGCTAACAGTAGCGCGGAATCAGTTGGGGACAGCCAATGAAGCCTCATCGACGCAAGCGACTTGGAATTATTNTGTTTATAGCGACAGGGCTAAGCGTTGCAGTCGGGCTGACGCTNTATGCCTTGAGTCAAAATATCGATCTCTTCTATACACCAACCCAGGTGGCGCAGGGTGAAGTGGCGGCAGGGCAGCGCATTCGAATCGGTGGCATGGTGCGAGAAGGGTCAGTGGTATCTGCAGACGACAGCCTGGCCGTCGAGTTTGTGGCAACCGATTATGTGCACGATGTGCCCATATTCCACGAGGGTATTCTNCCGGACCTGTTCAGGGAAGGACAGGGCATCGTAGTCGAGGGCAGCCTAGACATCGCAGGAGTGTTTCAAGCGTCTCGAGTGCTGGCCAAGCACGATGAAAACTACATGTCCCCGGAAGTNAAGGCAGCCCTGGATGCGGCTGGCGCTTCGACAGAAAGNCATCAAATGCAACCTGGTACCTAGGAGACNGAATTAGATGATACCTGAGCTGGGCTCATTCTCGCTTATTCTTGCGCTGTACTTGAGTGTGCTACTCGGCACCTTACCAATTATCGGAGCGCACACCAATAATCAGATATGGATGAATCTGGCGCGCCCACTCGCCGCTGGAATTTTCGTGTTTCTCGGTATCAGTATCTCAATTCTCGCTTATGCCTTCGTAGCAGATGATTTTTCCGTCTCGTTTGTAGCGCTACACTCTAATACGCTGCTACCCATGCGTTACAAGCTTACTGCGGTATGGGGTGGGCACGAAGGCTCATTCCTTCTATGGACCTTTATGCTGGCGGGCTGGATGCTNGCGGTTGGAATNTACAGCAAGAGTATGCCGCTGGAATTTGTTTCCAGAGTGCTGGGTGTGCTCGGGATTCTGATATTCAGTTATATCTTGTTCATGCTGGCCACTTCAAACCCTTTTGATCGTATCGTGCCGCTGCCGCCTGCTGATGGCGCCGATTTGAATTCAGCCTTGCAAGATTTTGGCTTCATTATCCATCCACCCACGCTGTACATGGGCTACGTTGGCTTCTCGGTGGTGTTTGCCTTTGCCATCGCAGCATTGCTGAGTGGTCGTATGGATGCGGCCTGGGCGCGCTGGTCCCGACCCTGGGCGAATGTGTCCTGGGCAATCCTTACCATTGGCATCGCGTTGGGCAGCTGGTGGGCCTACTACGAATTAGGCTGGGGCGGCTGGTGGGCCTGGGATCCGGTTGAAAACCCACCGTTGATCACCTGGCTGTTCGGTACAGCACTCATCCACTCACTGGCAGTCACCGAGAAACGTGGCGTGTTCAAGAGCTGGACTGTATTACTTGCGATCCTTGCATTCTCGGGGAGCTTGCTNGGCACCTTCATCACCCGATCTGGATTGCTGACCTCGGTACATGCGTTTGCCAGTGACCCGTCACGAGGGTTCTTTATACTCGGCATTCTTGGCATTGCGATTGGTGGTTCACTGTTGCTCTACGCTCTTCGCGCTCCCTTGATGAAGGCGGATTTTGGTTTCGACCTGAGCTCTAGAGAGCTATTCCTGTTAGCAAATAATGTGATTCTGGTGGTATCCGCTGCCTCGGTATTCCTCGGCACTCTTTTTCCCATGGTGTATCAGGCGATTACGGATGATCTCATCAGCATCGGTCCGCCGTATTTCAACACCATTTTTGTGCCCTTAATGATGCTGCTCTTTGTGTTCATTGGGATTGGGCCCATGAGCAAATGGAAGCGCACCTCAATTAGTTATCTGGTCGCACAGCTCAGCAAAGTATTGGCTGCCAGTATTGGTCTGGGCATATTGCTGCCATTGATCGTGCTGATGGAATTTTCCCTGGCAGCTACTGTCACGATGATTCTGGCCAGTTGGATTGTGCTCACTATTGGGAAAGACATTAGCAGCAAGATTGCAAACAAGCGATCCCTTGCCGCTGGCTTCAAGTCATTGAGCCTGAGCTACTATGGTATGCAGCTCGCCCATTTTGGCATTGCCTTGATGCTGGTCGGCGCTTCGCTCACGAGCTATTTTTCGGTGGAGAGAGGCGTCTTGCTGAGCCCGGGCGAATCCGTGGATTTGGNTGCTTATAATTTCACCCTNAANGGTAGCAGCAGGATAGAGGGACCAAATTATGTGGGTGAAGAAGCTGAAATAACGGTCATGCGAGACAGTGAGCTGGTGACAGCTCTCCACCCGGAGCGGCGCATTTATGTGGCAACCGGCACGCCCTCAACGGAGATGGCAATTGATGCGGGTTTTTTGCGTGATTTGTTTGTCACCCTGGGTGAGCAAAAGCCAGATGGCGCCTGGTCCATGACCATCTATGTCAAACCTTTTATACGCTGGATTTGGCTGGGAGCGATCTTTATGGCATTCGGCGGCACCCTGGCAGCAGGTGACAAACGCTACCGGCGCCTCAGGGCCAGGCAACTGGAAAAAGCGAAACGCAGTGCCTTTCTGTCGGCCAGTGGCGAATTACAAGCCGCCTCCTAATTACCTTGCGATTCTCATTTGTAAGCAAGGGTCGCGGCACGATAGGTCGAGTTTGAAATAAAAAGCATGAGTTTCAGAAAACAGGAAGAATTGGAAATGGGTAGGGTCAAATATTTTTTCCCTGTGATTGGATTCTTCGCCCTCGCTCTTTTGCTGTGGCGAGGCCTGTATCTCGATCCCAAAGAATTGCCCTCTATGCTCATTGACAAGCCGATGCCGGCGTTCGAGTTGAGCACCGTTGATGGTGAGTCAGTAACAAATACAGATCTACCCGACCAGGTTTTTCTGCTAAATGTCTGGGGCAGCTACTGTTTACCGTGCCTGGTTGAGCATCCAACTTTNATGCGATTGTCAGAAGAGGGTGAGATTCCCGTGGTAGGTGTAAACTACAAGGATGAGACCAACCTCGCGCAAGGGTGGCTGGAAACCAACGGCAATCCTTTCGCGTTCAGTATTGAAGACGGCAATGGTCGCTTCGGCATTGACCTCGGCGTGTATGGCGCGCCTGAAACTTACTTGGTCGATGCCAACGGCGTCATTCGCTATCGTCACGTTAGTGTGCTGGATGAAACGGTCTGGGCCGAAGAATTTTTGCCGGCAATTGCCGAGCTGCGCGCGGANTCCGCTCAATGAATATACACGCGGTCCGCTCAAAAGCGCCAGGACTTATTCATTTGTTCGGCGTGATTTGCATGCTGTTTGGCCTGCTGGGAGCAGGTGTATTGTCCGCTCAGGTAGATACCTTTGAGTTTGAAACGCTTGAGCAACAGCAGCGATTTCGAAAGCTTTCGGACGAGCTGCGTTGCCCTATGTGCCAGAATACCAATCTGACCGGATCAAGCGGGGGAGTTGCCGAAGACCTACGGCGTGAAATCCATCGCATGATTATGGATGGGATGACTGATCAGGAANTAGAGCAGTTTATGTTCGAGCGTTACGGCGATTTCATCTTTTATCGGCCTCGGCTCAGGCAGGAAACGCTGCTTCTCTGGTTTGGCCCACTTGCATTCCTTGCCATCGGTGGTTTTGTTGCGNTCTCCATCTCGCGCAGAGCGCGAAAGATCAATGAGGAAGAAGCGGTTCTCGATTCGGCGCAGCAGAAAAAGCTGCAAAACTTACTCAACAGCAAGGGCTAGTAAGCTCTCCTCGGGAATCTGATTTTGTTCTGGATTTATACTGTCCTCCTGTTTTTGCTTGCGGCGCTGTTCGTTCTTCTTCCCCTTTGGCTAAACGCTCGCTCTGATGAGGAAGATCCCGGACTCAGAAAACAAGCCAATGTCGATTTGTTTCAAGAGCGCAGTGACGAACTGGAAGCTGATCTCTCTGCGGGTAATATCGATCAGCAGCAGTTTGGCACTTTGTTAGCAGAGCTTCAGCGTGGCCTGTTGGCGGATGTTGAGCTCAGCGAAAACCCGAAATCACAGAGCGCTGCGAGCAAGAAAAAATCCGCTAGGAAGCAAGGCGCGTCGCGCGAATCTTTTTTCTCCCTGACCTATGTGGCACCGACGGCTTTTGTCGTTTTGCTGCCTATCCTTGCCTACGGTCTCTATAACCAGTGGGGATACATCGATGATGTGCAGGTTATGGATCTGTTTCAACGTACGGTTGATAACCAGGGTGACACTGAAGAAGCGCGCGAATTAATTGTCACGATCGGAGAACTTGCCCAGGCGAATCCCGAGATGCCATGGGCCTTTTATTTTCTGGCGGAAAACTTCGCTGCCATTGGGCTGTTTGAGCAAGCCCAGATCGCTTATCAGCGAGCAGCTGAATTACTGGAAGAGACACCCGAGAAGGCGCTGGTATTGGGGCGAGTCGCTATGTCGATGTATATCAACTCCGAATTCGAGTTCAGTGATGAAGTGCTGTCCGTGATTGAGCAGGCCAGAGCGATTAATCCTAACGAGATGTCTGTCCTGCAGCTGTTGGCCGGGGATGCAGAGCAGCGAGAGGATTTTAACGATGCCATCGACTATTGGCGCTTGATGATTCAGGTAAATCCCAATAGTGAGTTCGCCCAGGAATTGCGGTTCAGAATTTCCGCTGCACAGCAGCTACTTGCCAAGGACGAAGACACAACGCAGGGACCAAGCGTCGATGTGAATATAAACCTCGCCGATAATTTGGCGCTGGATCCGAATCTGCGCGTATTTATAGCGGCGCGAAACGCTGAGCAGGAGGGGATGCCGCCGCTGGCCGCGATTGATACCACGGTAGGGGCATTGCCAGCGACTATTCGCCTGGATAATTCCTCCGCTGTAGGTCCGTTTAATCTGGCCTCCGCAGAGACGATCTATGTGTCGGTGCTGGTTTCAAACCGAGGCGTGGCTACGCCAAGTCCAGGTGACTATCGTGAAGTTTCAGAGAGTTTTTCACCCAACGGCCAGCATACCGAAATCGCTCTAACGGTTTCTGAACGCTTACCCTGATACTCGCCGGCTCGCCAATTTTATATGTACTGGACCGAGTTTCTTACTATCGCGCTGGCGCACCTCTTTGCGGTGGCTTCGCCTGGGCCTGATTTTGCCGTTGTCGTGCGGCAAAGTGTGGCAGGTGGTACCCGAATTGGTATTTGGACCAGTGCCGGGGTAGGTTGCGGTATCCTGGTGCATGTCGCCTACTGCATTCTGGGCGTGGCAATCCTGCTCACGCAGTCCGATAGTGTGCTCTCAGCAATGAAGTATTTGGCTGCTGCCTACCTAGCCTATCTTGGTGTGCAATCGCTGCGGGCAAAGCATNACTCGGAGACTGAGTTACACCTGGAAGATGCCCCTGCGCTTACCCCGCGACAGGCATTCCTGCGCGGATTTTTAACAAACGGCCTCAACCCCAAAGCAACGCTGTTTTTTCTGGCCCTATTCACCGTGGTCATCAATAGTAATACCCCTAACTTCATTCAAGTCTTATACGGAGGCTACCTGGCTCTCGCAACATTCGCTTGGTTTGCCATGCTGTCATCGATATTGGGTAGGGTGGAGGTGCGACGGTTCATGTTGAAGTCGGGCGTTTGGTTTGAGCGCTGCATGGGGGTGCTGTTGCTGCTCCTGGCAGTGCAGATTACGTTAAGCAGCCAATAGCGGCGGTATTTCGGGCCCCGGGCTTACCCAAATTAGCCGGACTGGGGTATAGTTGCGGTTATGAGCGATGCATCATTCCCAGACAAACTGGTCGACAAGTTCGGGCGCCACATTGACTACATTCGACTGTCGGTAACAGACCGTTGCGATTTTCGCTGCGTCTATTGTATGACCGAGGATATGACTTTCCTGCCCAGGAAGCAGATCCTGTCGTTGGAAGAGCTGTATCAGGTGGCGCGTGCGTTTACCGAGTTGGGCGTTAAAAAAATCAGACTCACTGGTGGCGAGCCCATGGTCCGCACCGACGTCATGTCTTTGATCGAGAAGCTCGGGGCCCTGCCTGGTTTAAAAGAACTGTTGCTGACTACCAATGGGGCTCAACTGGATAAGTATGCGGCACCATTAAAGGCTGCAGGCGTAAACAGAATTAACATCAGTATTGACAGTCTCGATGCCGAGCGCTTCAAGCGAATTTCTCGCGTGGGTAAACTCGAAAAAGTGCTTGCCGGTATAAATGCAGCAATTTCCCAGGGGTTCGAGCGTATTCGCTTGAATTCAGTGGTGATGCGCGGTTACAACCAAGATGAAGTACTTGCGCTGTCGGATTACGCGATTGCACGCGGTATTGATATTGCCTTTATTGAAGAGATGCCGTTGGGCGAGGCCTCTGATCATGCCAGGGAGGAAACCACCTGCAGCAACGACTGGGTGCGCGAACAAATCGAACAGAAGTACCAACTCGTCAACAGCGCTTCGAGGACTGCGGGCCCATCGCGATACATGCAGCTTGTGGATCACCAAAGTCGGATTGGGTTTATCTCCCCGGTAACCCATAATTTCTGTGAAGACTGCAATCGGGTCAGAGTCACCGTTGAAGGCAGGTTGCTGTTATGTCTCGGTAACGAGCACTCGGTGGATTTGCGCGCTATTTTACGCGATGAATCAAAAACCCATGACGATTTAAAGCGTGCATTAATCGCCTCTATGGATATCAAGCCCGAGCGGCATTTCTTCTATGACAAAGATCACGCACAGCCCGTTAGGCTAATGAACATGACAGGTGGCTAATTCTTGGATAGCAAAATTTCCCTCTCACTCGCCGTTGTAACTGTTTCCGATACCCGCACTCAAGATACAGACAAGTCTGGTCAGGTATTGATTGCGTGTTTGCAAGAGGCCGGGCATCAGCTCCATAGCAAGCGCATTGTGAAAGATGATGTCTATCAGTTGCGCTCGGAGGTGTCTCAGCTCATTGCAGACGATAGCGTTAATGGGATTCTCATGACCGGTGGTACGGGGTTTACTGATCGGGACAATACCTTAATAGCAATTCAGCCGCTGCTGGACAAGCATATCGAGGGCTTCGGAGAGCTGTTTCGCCAGCTATCCTATGAAGAGATTGGTACCTCAACGATCCAGTCGCGGGTGTTTGCCGGTCTGGTAAACCGAACTATCGTTTTCTGTCTGCCGGGTTCTCCCGGCGCCTGTCGCACCGGTTGGGATGGAATTGTTGCCCAGCAGCTCGATAGTACTCACAAGCCCTGCAATTTTGTCGACAAGCTCATCGTTGACAGGAGGGAGACCAGCTTTGCTGGCTCAGCTAAATGACGCCATGCTTGCCCTGAGCATCGGCGATACCGCCAAGCTAGACTGCGACTACCTCTGGGCTCTAGTCTCTATATGAGGCAGCCCATCAGAATCCACTAAAATCCCGGGCCGACTCTCTCGAGCATAGCCTCGTTGGACTCAGAGCCTAGTTGTCAGGTTCGCCATGCTGGTCGTGACTGAAATGTATTAGATTCTGCATGCGTCTTAGCGCTGGTGGGCCTGAAGTCGTCGTGCTGCGAACTTCTGTCTTGCTACCCCCACATGTTATCGAGGTTTGTCATGGCAGCTTTGTCTGGACAGGTTTTGATGGGAAGGTTTTTCTGGACTGGCCTTTTTGGTAAAGGTGCTGCCTATTTGATCCGACCTTCTGACACTGCAAAGTGAAAACCGGCCTAATATTGCGTAGTAGAAAGAAATTGGCGGGAGTTGGTTCGAGCGATTCAGGCACTATCGTTGCCAGTTCAGAGTGGAAGATCAGAAAAGTGGGGAGAAGAGAGGACTAGTCGACTTATACACTGGGGGTTTACTGGAGTCTTAAATGAAGACACCGGCTTAGACCCGCGGGCCCAAGTCGGTGTCAGTTACCGCTTGTATTACTAGTAAGGCTTTGCATGCAGCCTCCTTGTAGTTTTGTTTTAAACGGCTGCGTACAGAATGGCTGCAGGAACGGCAAGGGCAACAACTACCATCGCTACGCTTACTACAGTTGCTTCTATAATAGGCCTTGCTTCTCTAAGCGCTTTACTCATTAGTTTTCTCCTTTAAACAATGATGAGTCAGATTTAATTCGGCTGTGACCGCCACAGCACGGCGCGCATCGTAACACATTGGGTAGGAAAAAGTAACGTTTATGAGTAAAAAAGCGCAATTTTTATAAAAAGTAACAAATCCTTGGCTCGAATTGCTAGAAAAAATAATAAATATAATTAAAACAATTAGATATGCTGGTTTTCTGTATTGCAAGTGTCTTAATTCGGTAAAAATCCGAGGTTGCTAAAGGACTGAATTGCCTATTTAAATGTTCCAATCCCTGCGATACGGGATTGGTTTGGGTGGGAATCATATATGTAACTATAAGTAACGTATATCCGAGATGCATGCCTGGACTAAATTTTTCCTATGGCGTCCAATCTATCATGAGTAGTCAGGCTCTCCAGTCTATTGCGCGCTGGATGCAGGTCTGTCCCAGCCTGCGCAGAGCGGTGGCTCTGTTTCTTTGTTTGCCTTGGTTAGTCTGGCACTTCAANTTCTANCAGATCCGTTAATTCGCTTTCCTGTACCGGCTTTCCCTAGTGCTGCTCTGGGGCACAGCGTAAAATGCCTAGCAGATTTTGTGTTAGTGAGACCCGCGCCGCCTAGCAGGTTTCAGCGGAGAGCGAGTTATGCGAATTATCACTTTTAACTGCAATGGAATCCGAGCCGCGGCCCGCAAGGGCTTCTTCGAGTGGCTGGCGACGGCCGAGGCTGACGTCATTTGCCTGCAGGAGACCAAGGCTCAGGAGCACCAACTCACCGATGCTATGTTTCGTCCAGAGGGTTATCACTGTTATTACTTTGATGCAGAAAAAAAGGGCTATGCTGGGACGGCGCTGTACAGCAGGGAAAAGCCCTCCAAAATCCTAAGAGGCACGGGTTTTCCCATAGCCGACACTGAAGGGCGCTACCTCCAGGCGGATTATCCGGGCCTGAGCGTGGTTTCCCTCTATCTGCCCTCCGGATCTTCAGGCCCAGATCGACAGGAGCGCAAGATTGCTTTCATGGAACACTTCATGGAGCACATGCGCGGACTGCGTCGGAAACGCCGCGAGTTCGTCGTGTGCGCTGACTGGAATATCTGCCATAAAGAAATTGATTTAAAGAATTGGCGCGCGAATCGAAAAAACTCGGGTTTTTTGCCGGAGGAGAGGCTGTGGCTGGATACGCTCTATGATGAGGNGGGGTGGTCCGACGCTTTTCGCCTGGTTAATCAGGAACCCGATCAGTACTCCTGGTGGTCGAATCGTGGTCAGGCGCGCGCCAAGAACGTGGGGTGGCGACTTGATTACCATGTCGTTACCCCGGGCTTGTGCGACAAGGTTGTGAGAGCCGTAATTTATACTGCCGAAAATTTTTCAGATCATGCGCCGGTCATCATTGACTATGCGGTCTAAAGATCGGGCATGGTCGAATCATGATTAGTATTTAGTATTTATTGTTTAGTGTTTAGAGAATAACTTGAAATGAAAAAACTAATTGTTGTTTCCTTGCTTAGTCTGCTGTCGACATTTGCCTTGGCTCAGCCGCTTGTTGCGGTGATCGATACGGAGCGCGGTGTGATGAGGGCCGAATTAAACGAAAAGGCCGCTCCTACCACTGTAGCAAATTTCGTTAATCTGGCAATGCGCGGCTTTTATGATGGATTGACATTCCACCGCGTGGAAAGAAACTTCATGGCGCAGGGCGGCGATCCCCTGGCAACTGGTACTGGCGGGCCGGGGGATCGTTTTGCAGGTGAGCTTTTGCTCAAGCATAATCGACAGGGCGCGCTTTCAATGGCTAACTCAGGCCCGGGCACTGACGGCAGTCAGTTTTTCATCACTCATCTTGCCACCCCCCATCTCGATGGCTTGCATAGCGTATTTGGAAGAGTGATAGAAGGCTTACCGGTAATCCGACAAATCAAACGGAGAGACCGCATAAACAGTATTACAATTGAGGGAGATCCTGGCGAGCTGTTCAGGCGGCGCTCGGCCCAGTTGTTAGAATGGAATGCTATTTTGGATCAGGCTTATCCACATCTAAAGCCCGCGTTTGCGCCGGACTAGTCAGCGTATCAGCCAGGTCAGCGCAGCCGCTTGAAGGGGGTTCCACCTGAACGCTATCATAAACGTCGGCCGCCACGTAGGGGTCGGCATCGGCCTAGGCCTGAGCCTGCTCCAGGCTGTCAAATTCGGCAATAATCAAGCTCCCCGAAAAGCCCGCGCCACCCGGCACCTTGCCAGATTACGGTTGCTCTTCTGCGATTTTGGTATCAGCTTCCTCTTCTTCAACTTTAATGTACTTTGCAAGAAGGGGCATTTGTCCAAGCACAAAGCCAAAGGTCAGGATAAGATTTCCAAAAACCTTGAATCGAATCCAGAGCGCCTCGCTTAGCGTGAACGCTACCGCCAGATTGATAGCACCGAGCACCACGAAATAGTAAACCCAGATCGTATTGAGTTTGGTCCAGAGTTCCTTCGGTGCCTCTACCGCGTCCCCCATCATGTGCTCAATGGCTGGTTTGTCGCCAATATACCTGGAGGCAATAAAGACTATTGCAAAAATCCAGTTGACGATCGGGGCTTTCCACTTAAGGAAGTTGGTGTCCCTGAAAATTATGGTGGGAATACAAAACAACACCACGGCAGCAACGGTAATCCACTGAAATTTATCCAGTCGCCTTTGCGCGGCAAACAGGCAGCCATACACCAGGATGGAACCCGCGAGCAGAAATTCGGCTGCGCTGAAAATGCCCCCAACGCTATGCTCGAAATCACCGATGGTGACACTGCGTTCATCCATCGCCCACACAGTGAAAAAAATCAGCAGGGGGATGAAATCAATAAACTGTTTCATGTTGCTTCCGGTCTCGACTACTGCGCCAAGGTGGTCATCATAATGGATTTGTAAAAAGGTGTCTGCTTTTGCCAGCTGATGTAATAGAATCTCCAGCTTTTTAGCTGGCTCCGCAGATTAAACCGCCAAATAGCTTAGTGCAGAAGTCGCGTTATGGGCGAATTTTTACAGGTACATCCTCTCAATCCCGAGCCTCGCATCGTGCGGCAGGTGGCGAAGTGCCTGATGGGCGGGGGAGTAGTCGTCTATCCAACGGATTCAACCTATGCCCTGGGTTGCCATATAGGCGATAAAGCCGCAATGGAGCGTATCCGCCGTATTCGTCGACTCGACAAGAACCACAATTTCACCCTGTTATGCAGCGACTTGTCGGAATTGTCTACCTATTCCCGGGTGCAAAACAGCGCATACCGGATTCTCAAGGCGTACACGCCTGGCCCTTATACTTTTATCTTAAAGGCTTCACCGGAAGTGCCGCGCCGTCTAATGCATCCAAAGCGAAAGACTATCGGCTTGCGAGTACCTGACAATGTTGTAGCCCAGTCTATTCTTGCTCAGGTCGGGGAGCCCATAATGAGCACCAGCCTGATTTTGCCGGATGAGCCAGAGCAACTTATAGACCCCTACGAGATGCGAATGAAGCTAGGCAAACTGGTGGATATGATTTTAGATGGAGGCGCTTGCATCCTTGAGCCTACCACCATGGTAGATCTGGTAAAGGGAGTACCCGAGGTGTTGCGAGTTGGCAAGGGCGACCCAGAGCCATTTCAGTAAGCATCGCCATTGCTGCAAAGATACTGCATGTAATGGCACAAAATTTGTTAGACAGCCCTGAATTTTTCGGTGTTGCAGCTCGCTAAACTGTCAGCCAAACAAGGCAGGAGCTTAACGAAGTAAGTGAAATAGGAAGGAGAAGTGAACTTGTCGACGGTGAATTCGCAACAGCGTGTATTGTCAGGTATGCGCCCAACCGGGCATCTGCATCTTGGGCATCACCATGGTGTGCTGCAAAACTGGATCAAACTCCAACATGAATATGAATGCTTCTTCTTCGTGGCCGACTGGCATGCGTTAACCACGCATTACGGCGATTCTAAGCTGTTTGAAGAGAACGTGATCGAGATGGTTATAGACTGGTTGGCGGTGGGCGTGAACCCAGGTTCAGCGGCGCTGTTTGTGCAGTCTAAAATTCCTGAGCATGCGGAGCTGCATTTACTGTTATCCATGATTACACCGCTAGGTTGGCTGGAGCGAGTGCCAAGTTATAAAGATCAGCAGCAGAAACTGCAGGAGAAAGACCTCGATACCTACGGGTTTCTGGGCTACCCATTGCTGCAGGCCGCAGACATCCTGATTTATCGAGCAGGCTATGTGCCGGTTGGCGCCGACCAGGTTGCTCATGTTGAGCTAACCCGCGAGGTCGCCAGGCGGTTCAACTATGTCTATGGGCGGGAGCCTGGCTTTGAAGAAAACGCTGAGGCGGCGATTAAGAAAATGGGGAAAAAATCGGCCCGACTCTACTCGCAGCTGCGGACCGCATACCAGGAGCAGGGCGACCACGAGGCGCTGGAGAAGGCGCAAGCCCTGCTGAAAGAACAGCAGAATATTACCCTTGGTGATCGCGAACGACTGTTTGGCTATCTGGAGGGTAGCGGCAAGATGATTTTGGCCGAGCCCAAGTCGCTGCTCACGCAGGCCTCCAAAATGCCTGGCCTGGATGGTCAAAAGATGTCGAAATCTTACGATAATACTATTAGCCTCCGCGAACCTCTGGAGCAGGTCAGCAAGAAGATCAGTACTATGCCCACAGACCCNGCCCGNNTCAGGCTTACCGACCCTGGAGATCCGGACAAATGCCCGGTCTGGCAGTTACATGAAACCTATTCTAATGCCGAGACCAAAGACTGGGTTAAGCAAGGCTGTAAGAGTGCTGGAATTGGCTGTCTGGAGTGCAAGAAACCGGTGATTGACGCGATTACGGCGGAATTGGAACCGATTCAGAAGGAAGCTGAACAGTTTGAAAAGGATCGCGACCTGGTTCGTTCGATCCTGGTAGATGGCGGTGAAAAGGCCCGCGAATCGGCCAAGGAAACACTGGCTGAGGTACGTTCGGCAATGGGACTAAGTAACTGGTAGAGTTCGTGAAGGTTNNGGGCATTTTTCTGAAAATTGAAGTAACATAGAGCNTTCTCAGGCCCTGGTAGAAAACAGATTGACCATTACCGAGACTGAAGCGGAATCGGAGCACCTTGGAGTGCAAGGGGATAAATCTCCCCCCGATGAAAACCGGCCTAACTCCCCCGAGCAAACTGANGGTCTACCCCCAGAGCAGGCGCANCTGCCATTGGCCATTGTGGGCGGTGAAGCNTATACCGAAGTCCCAAAAGANCTGTATATTCCGCCCGACGCGCTCGAAATATTTCTGGAATCATTCGAAGGTCCCCTCGATTTATTGCTGTACCTGATCAAACGCCAGAATATTGACATTCTCAATATAAACGTCGCCGATATCACCGATCAGTACATGTCCTATGTAGATATCATGCAGGCGAGCCAGTTTGAACTGGCAGCAGAGTACCTGGTGATGGCGGCCATGTTGGCTGAAATCAAATCCCGGATGATTCTGCCAAGGCAAGTCAAAGAAGAAGCGGAGGAGGACGATCCGCGCATGCAGCTGATTCGACGNCTGCAGGAGTATGAACGCTACAAGAAAGCGGCTGAGGACCTGGACGAGCTACCGAGGATGGATCGGGACATTCAGTTGGCTTCCGCCTCACCGCCAGAGATAGATCGCGTGACACCCGACCCGGAAGTCAAGCTGGATGAAATCTTGATGTGCCTGTCGAGGGTCTTGAATCGTGCCGAGATGTTCGAGCACCACCACATTCAATTTGAAACGCTGTCCACCCGTGAGAAAATGTCTGAAATTCTGGAGCGTATCTCTGAGCACAAATTCATNCCCCTGGTTGCCTTGCTGATCAAAAACGAGGGCAGACTTGGGGTGGTGGTGACATTCCTTGCGGTCATGGAGCTCTTAAAAGATTCCCTAGTTGAAATAGTACAGTCCGATCCGTTTGGACCAATTCATATCAAATCCCGAACCTAATCCTGGATCGCCTCGAAAGTAGTTATGAGTGATGTTGATAATAAAGTAAAGATGATCGTTGAGGGTCTGCTGATGGCAGCGGGTCGCCCTTTGACGCTGGACAACATAATCGCAGTTTTCGCGAAGAATGAGGAGCCAGATCGTAAGGAATTAAAGACCGTGATGGAGGCAATTTCGGCGGATTGCGGTGATCGTGGTTTTGAGCTCAAGCAAGTCGCATCGGGCTATCGTTTTCAGGTAAAGCAGGACCTGAGTGAGTGGGTCGCCAAACTGTGGGAAGACCGCCCGCCGCGCTACACGCGAGCGCTATTGGAGACATTGGCACTTATCGCATATCGACAGCCAATCACCCGAGGTGACATCGAGGAAATCCGCGGCGTTGGTGTCAGCGCAAATATAATTCGCACGCTGCTGGACCGGGAGTGGATCCGCGTAGTCGGTCATCGAGACGTACCCGGGCGCCCAGCCATGTTCGCCACCACCAAACAGTTCCTGGACTATTTCAATCTGAGGAGTCTGCAGGAACTGCCGCCGCTCTCTGAAATCAAGGAATTGGCGCAAACGGATCAGGAATTTGATCTGGCGGATGAGCTTGCGCAGCAGAGGGTCATCGATTTACCCGAAGATGTCACCGACGAGGCCAGCTTTGAGCAGAATGAGGCAGAGCGCGCACAGCTGTTAGAAGAAGAGGAGGCTCTGGAGCTTTCCAAGAAGCCCCTTGACGAAATTCTCAAGATGGGAATGCCCGAAAAGATTCTAGAAGAAGAGGCGGGTAATGAAGGCGTTGCAGAAGATCTGGAAGATGGAAAGATTAATGCTGACGGCGATTCGGCGTCTGCAGATGTTGCAGATAATGAAGCTGCATCTGACGGGCAGCCTGGGGCTGCGGAAATTTCAGGAGAAGATGTTGTTGAGANCCATGCAGAAGAAAACGTGTCTGGACAGGATTTGACTTCGCAAGACGCTGGAGATGAGCTGGATAATGACGAAGCCGGGATGCCATTCTCTTTTTCAACGTCTGGCGATAGCGGCGAGCTTGCAGATTCTGATGCCAGCAGCGCTGCGGTAGAAACTGAGAATGAGACTGCGGAAGATTCTGATGAAGAAAACCAGGGCGCGCAGATATTGGAATTCATGAGCCAGGATCCTGATCGGGAAGCTGATCGGTAGCGCCAAAATAAAAATACCAGCATAACACAATAGGCGCCAAGTCGCCCATTTAACCGAAGTTCAGCAATACAAGCCCAGCACATGAGTGAAAAACTACAAAAAGTTCTGGCGCGCGCCGGTTTTGGTTCACGTCGCGAAATCGAAAAATGGATCAAGGCAGGTCGTATCAGAGTCAATGGTGAAGTCGTAACACTGGGCGTTCGCGTTGAAGATAGCGACCGCATCATGGTGGATGGTAAAAAACTGGCGCCGCAGCATAAGACGCGCGAATCTCGCCGGATTCTCCTTTACAACAAGCCAGAAGATGTAATTTGTACGCGCAAAGACCCAGAGGGACGGCCTACCGTATTCGACAAACTGCCGCCGCTGAAACATGGGCGCTGGGTTTCAATTGGGCGCCTCGATATCAANACCAGTGGCTTGTTGCTCTTTACCACTGATGGTGAACTAGCTAACCGATTGACTCACCCCAGCTCTCAGGTGGAGCGGGAGTACGCGGTGCGGGTAATGGGTGAAGTGACCCCCGAGATGGTAGAGGCTATGCATAGTGGTGTAATGATTGACGNTCATTTATGCCGNTTCACNGATATTCAGCACTTTGGTGGNGAGGGCGTTAATCAGTGGTACCACGTAGTGCTAATGGAAGGTCGCAACCGTGAGGTGCGCAAGCTTTGGGAGTCTCAAGGTTTGAAGGTTAGTCGCCTGAAACGGGTTCGCTTCGGGCCTATTTTTATCCCAAGTTCCGTCAGGCGTGGTCAATTTCGGGAGTTGCCAAAGGTCGAGTCTGAGAAGCTGTTGAAGCTGATTGGGTTAAAGTAAGCCTGAGCTCTCCCCAATCATCAAACCGTTTTTTGTGTGGTTCCTTAGTCAGGCGTCAAGGAATTGTCGCTAAAACTCTGGGCATCAAGGGCCTGACCATGTATTAACGTGCTGTCTGGACCCATGAGATACAGATAGACGGCCATCAAAGCCGCCGGCTCAGGTAGAGTGTTGGGATCTTCTGCGGGATAGGCAGTCTGGCGCATAGCCGTGCGGGTGGCGCCAGGATTGAGGCTGTTAACTCGAATTTTGCTGGTGCTGCCCAGCTCATCCGCCATGGTTTGCATCAACCCCTCCACGGCAAACTTAGTGACCGCGTAAGCGCCCCAGTAGGCCCGCCCCCGACGGCCCACACTTGATGCTGTGAACACCAGGCGGGCGTCATCGGATCGCTGCAATGATGGCATTGCTGCCTTGGTCAGAAAGAAGTTAGNGTTCAGGTTGACCTTGAGNANTTTCTCCCAGTCAGCATCNGGATANTGCTCAATTGGGCAGAGCGTTCCCAGTAATCCAGCGTTGTGAAGTAGACCATCAAGGACNGGGAAGTTCTCTGTCAGTGACTCGCCGAGGGCTTTGTAATCTTCTGCACTGGCGGTGGAGAAATCCATGGGTTGGATGGTAGCCTTGCCAGGATAGCATTTCTCCAATTCATCAAACAGCTGTTCCAGTTTTTCCTTGGAGCGTCCCAGCAAGATCAGATCTGCTCCGTATTCAGCGAAGGTGGTCGCACAAACACGGCCAATGCCGTCACTGGCGCCGGTGATTAGCAGCGTTCGACCTGCCAGCAGGTTTTTTGAGGGAGAGTAGGTAAACATGATTCAGGCAAACGTAAGCATATTGAGAAGCGGGAGGGCTTGCTCGGGGGATTGTAGTATGAAGTCAGCGTACCATTCCTCGACTCTGGTATCAGGAGTAAGATAGCCATAGGCGGCAGCAACTGCAATCACGTCAGCGTTCTTTGCTGCCTGAATATCGCGGATATGGTCACCAAGGTAGACCGTGCGCTCTGTGCTGCAATTCAGAATTTCGCAGGCTTTGAAGATGGGCTCTGGATGGGGCTTGCGCTCGCTGACGTGATCGGGGCAGATCAGCACTTTACAGCGCTGCAGCAGCCCCAGGTTCTCTAACAGCCTCAGGCTATAAAGCTCCGGTTTATTCGTGACAATACCCCAGGGAATTTCGGCAGCTTCTAATTCTTCGAGTAATTGTGCAAGGCCAGGGTAGAGACTTGCTTGGGTATTGAGCAGCTGCTCGTGATAAATATCCAGCAGACGCTGATTCAAGCTGGCGAATCGCTCATGGTCTTCGTCAATTTTAAAGGCCAGCTTGACCAGTGCTTGTGCGCCATCGGAGACCGTTTGGTAGACCAGCTCAGGGGATACCGCTGACTCGTTGTTTTCAGTGGTGAGCTGGTTAACAACTGCGATGAAATCTGGCGCCGTATCGATCAGTGTGCCGTCCAGATCGAACAGTACAGACTCTATTGATGTATTGAGGCTCATGACTTAAGCAGTCGGCTTTTGGTAGCAGGCCAGGTAATTTACATCCAGGTTCTGCTGCAGGAAATAGCGCTTGGTCAAAAGGTTGTAGCCCATGCCGATCTGATCCTGTAGCTCAAGATCGCTTTCACGGGCCCATGCAGCTAGCTCTGCGGGTTTGATGAGCTTTGCGTAATCATGGGTGCCGCGCGGTAGTAAATTGAGAATGTATTCCGCTCCGATGATAGCGAACAGATAGGATTTGGGATTTCGGTTAATGGTTGAGAAGAAAACCTGGCCGCCGGGCTTCACCATGCGCTGGCAGGCCGCGACCACCGAAGCTGGGTCCGGCACATGTTCAAGCATTTCCAGGCAAGTCACCACATCAAACTGCTCAGGCTTGTCTGCCGCGAACTCTTCGGCAGTGCTGTCGACATAGGAGATATCCAGTTTGCTCTCCAGCAAATGCAGCTTGGCAACTGAAAGGGAGGCTTCAGCCTTATCGATTGCGGTAACTTTGGCGCCATGATGGGCCATGGCTTCTGCCAGAATGCCTCCACCACAGCCAATATCCAGCACCTGCTTCTCGGCAAGATTAATCTTCTGGCTGATGTAATTGACCCGTAGTGGATTAATTTCGTGCAGCGGTTTGAATTCACTTTCCGGATCCCACCAGCGGGAGGCGAGTGCTTCAAACTTGCTTATTTCCAGATTGTCGACGTTTTCCATATTTCGTTTCCTGGACAAATAGCGTGCCGATCACGCTTGCGCGAATTTCGCCTGCCATCGGGCGGCGCGTTCTTTGATTAACGACAGGTCCAGGGTTTGCAGTTCACCGTCTTCGAGCAAGAGTGAACCGGCACACCAGACATGGCTGACGACACTACCGTTACTGGCGTACACCAGGTGAGAAATCGGATTGTTCATTGGTGTAAGGCTCAAATGATCTAGCGATACCGCGCAGATGTCGGCAAATTTTCCAACTTCCAGACTGCCGATATCCCGCTCCATGCCAAGAGCCTTGGCGCCGTTGAGGGTCGCGATTTCAAGCGCTTGCTGCGCAGAGACGGCTGCGGCATTATCTGCCACTGCCTTGCTAAGCAGAGCCATGAGATGCATTTCACCAAACATGTCTAAGTCATTATTGCTGGCGGCGCCATCGGTGCCAAGCGCGACATTCACGTCATGTTTCAGAAGCTTATCTACTTCACAGAGTCCGCTGGCTAGTTTCAGGTTTGAAGATGGGCAGTGGATAACATTCGCTCCCTGCTGAGATAACAGCCGTATCTCATCGTCGATCAATTGGGTTGCGTGGACACATAAAAGGCGCGGACTGACCAAGCCNAGGTCAGCCATGCGCGTCAGCGGTCGGCGACCGTCCGACGCGAGCGCATCGGAGACCTCCCTCGCGTTCTCGTGCATGTGGATATGGATTGGGACATCCAACTCTTCGGCGAGCGCTGCAATGCGCTGCAGCGGTTTATCTGACACGGTATACGGCGCGTGGGGCCCAAACGCGATGCTCACCAGCTCACTGCTGCGATAATCGTCGTGGAGTTGGGTTGTCTGGCTTATATATTCGTCAGCACCCTGGGCCCAGACCGTAGGGAAATCCAATACCGGACATGCCAGTTGAGCGCGCAAACTGGCCTCATTGGCAACTTTCGCCACCTCATCCGGGAAGAAATAATTGTCGGCAAAGCANGTGGTGCCTGAGCGGATGATCTCTGCGAGGGTCAGCATAGCGCCATCGCGCACGAACTCCCGACTTACATATTTGCTCTCCAAAGGCCAGATCCGGTCTTCCAGCCACTCCTGCAGCGGGATATCGTCAGCCAAACCGCGAAACAGNGACATGGGTGTGTGGCCATGCGCATTGACAAAGCCCGGNATCAGTATGTGATTGCTCAGCTCAACGCGGCGTTTGCAGGTCAGACCCTTCGCCTCATTAATTGGGATTATAGCGTTGATGCGCCTGTTATTGATGACCAGGGCATGGTCTGTNANTACGGCGTCTCGAGGCACGACTGGTACGATCCAGGCGGCTTCAATAATGAGGTCGGCTTCAGTGTTGGGGGCAGGGCTCAAGCGTTAAAACTCCATGTTGGCTCGGGGCGAAAAATCATTTGGAAAAAGGCACAAATCTGGACGGAAATTATACCTGTTTGGAGCCCAAAAGGCGCGCTGGATTTAGTGCGACTTCATTTTGTCTAAGTGATTGAAAAATATGCATAAAATATTGGTAAAAATCGGCCTTGGCAGTGTCAATATGGGTTCAATTTGTGGTAGACTTACCGTCTGATTGAGTGGCTAAAAACCATCCAAAATTTTCGGCAGTTTAGTTCCATCACATAGCGGTTGGATTGCTGGAGTTATTACTAGATTTAACTGGGCGGGGATGTGCGTTCCTCGGGATCAATCGGGGTGTCTAGGTCAATGTCGCTCAATTCGTGAAAACTATTTCAAGAGCACGTGCAAAATTAACAACAACAGCCGTCAATCGCAGCTACTTGTTTCAGCAGTCCGGCGCCTTCGCCCTGACCCCATCGGCAATAGGTGCTATCGACCAGCCGAGTTTTAGGAAATCTCAAAAGTATGTCTGAATTTGCCAAGCAGGTTTTGCCTGTCGCATTAGAAAGTGAAATGCGTGAATCCTATCTCGCTTATGCAATGAGCGTGATAGTGGGTCGAGCTTTGCCCGATGTAAGGGATGGTCTGAAGCCCGTGCATAGGCGTGTGCTGTTCGCTATGAACGTATTATCCAACGACTTCAACAAGCCTTATAAAAAGTCAGCACGTGTGGTGGGTGATGTCATTGGTAAATATCACCCCCACGGGGATACGGCGGTTTACGATACGATCGTGCGGATGGCGCAGGACTTCTCCTTGCGTTACCCGCTGGTTGATGGTCAGGGGAACTTTGGCTCCATCGATGGTGATGCCGCAGCGGCAATGCGTTACACCGAGATTCGGATGGCCAAAATTGCCCATGATTTGCTTGCCGATCTTGACAAAGAAACGGTCGATTTCTCGCCCAACTATGACGGCACAGAGCACATCCCGGATGTGCTGCCTACCCAGGTTCCCAACTTGCTGGTCAATGGCTCATCTGGTATCGCGGTGGGCATGGCTACAAATATTCCACCCCATAATTTGGGCGAGGTAATTGAGGGCGTTATCGCGCTGCTGGATAACCCCGATTCCACTGTCGATGATTTGATGCAACATATTCAGGGCCCGGATTTTCCGACAGCCGGCATCATCAACGGCAAGGCCGGAATTGTGCAGGCCTATCGAACTGGTCGTGGGCGCATCTATGTTCGAGCCAAGGCCGATGTTTTTGAAGACGCGAAAAGTGGTAAGCAGACTATCATCGTTACTGAAATTCCTTACCAACTGAACAAATCCAAGCTGATCGAGCGCATCGCAGAGTTGGTAAAAGAGAAAAAAATTGAAGGTATAACCGAACTCCGCGATGAGTCAGATAAAGATGGTTTACGCATAGTCATTGAGCTGCGTCGCGGCGAAATGGGAGACGTGGTACTTAATAACTTGTATGCCCAAACTCAGATGCAGTCTGTGTTTGGCATAAATATGGTGGCCCTGGTTGAAGGCCAGCCCCGACTCTTAAATCTAAAGGAAGTTTTGGAGGCGTTTCTGCGTCACCGCCGCGAAGTGGTGTCTCGCAGAACAACCTACTTATTACGCAAGGCAACAGAGCGGGGTCACGTCCTGGAAGGGCTTGCGGTTGCTCTGGCCAACATCGATGCAGTTATTGAATTAATAAAGGCTTCACCCACCTCGGCAGAGGCCAAGGAAAAATTGCTGGCTCGCTCCTGGAAATCAGACAGCGTCCTGGCCATGTTGGGTGAAGTGGGTGCTGATGCCTGTCGCCCGGATGGGCTAGATGAGGGCTATGGCTTAAAAGAGGCAGAATATTTCCTTTCCCCCGATCAGGCGCAGGCCATTCTTGAACTCAGACTGCACCGCCTCACAGGGTTGGAGCATGAGAAACTCATCAATGACTACAAAGAATTGTTGAAACAGATAGCTGGCTTCCTGGATATATTGCAGAACCAATCGCGTCTGTTACAGGTAGTTCGAGATGAGCTGGAAGCTATCAGCAAAGAATATAGCGATGAGCGCCGCACCGAGATCGTTGGGTCACAAATGGACCTTACGGTTGAAGACCTGATCTCTGAAGAAGATCGCGTGGTGACTATTTCCCAATCGGGCTATGCGAAGTCGCAGCCGCTTGCTGATTATGCAGCGCAGCGTCGCGGTGGCACCGGTAAATCTGCAGCTAGCGTCAAAGACGAAGATTTCGTCGAGCACCTTCTGATTGCCAATACCCACGACACCTTGCTGTGCTTCAGCAGCGTCGGTAAGGTTTACTGGATCAAGGTGTACCAGTTTCCGGTAGCTAGCCGCGCGTCAAGAGGCAAGCCGTTGGTGAACATCCTGCCATTAGAGGAAAACGAACGTATCACCAGTATGTTGCCAGTTAGTGAATACAGTGAAAACCACTTTGTATTTATGGCTACATCTAACGGCACGGTGAAGAAAACCGCTCTCACTAATTTTTCTCGCCAGCGCAGTGTTGGCTTGCGTGCTATTGAGCTGGACGAGGGTGATGAGCTGGTAGGTACGGCCATAACTGATGGTAGTAAGGACGTCATGTTAGTGAGCAGTAGCGGGAAAACGATCCGTTTCGCCGAAGCTGATGTNAGACNGATGGGCCGCACGGCCAGAGGTGTGCGNGGGATCAAGATGGCTGAAGGCTTCGCCATGATTGCCTTGATAATCCCGGAGCCCGAGCAATATATTCTATCGGTAAGCGAGAACGGCTACGGTAAGCGCACCCAAACCGCCGAATTCCCAGTCTACGGGCGCGGCGGTCAGGGTGTGATTGGTATACAGACCAGTGATCGCAACGGCGCAGTGGTTGGCGCGGTGCAGGTCACTGACAGCGACGAGATCATGCTGATTTCAGACAAGGGCACCTTAGTTAGAACCCGCATTGATGAGGTTTCTGTGCAAGGCAGAAACACCCAGGGTGTGCGCATGATACGTCTCAAGCAAGGCGAAAAACTGGTAGGGCTCGAGCGGGTAGAAGAACCAGATGAATCGATCGAGGTGCAGGATGAGTCAGCTAGCCCAATAACTGGGGCGCCCGCTAATACCAGTGGGGTTGATGCCAATTCGGGCCGTGATCAAGATAGCGCTTACGATAATGATGCTGATGAAGGTACGCCGGAGTAAAGGATTAGCGCTGTACTTCGAATTCTCTGCGTTANNGGGGATGCACTAGCTCACACAGCCTTGGAATACATATTCAAATGTCGAATAAGCAAAGCACCGTCGCGTTCCTCGGGCCATATGGCACATTTTCTCAGGCAGCAGCCATCAACCATTTTGNAAATGAGTGCAAGCTGCACCCCTGCGCAACGATTGATGATGTGTTCACCGCCGTANCCGAACGAGTGGCAGAGTNCGGTGTGGTGCCAGTTGAAAACTCTACGGAAGGGCCAGTTAACAATACACAGGATTGTTTTGTTGACAGCGTGGTACAGATTGTAGGTGAGGAAATTGTGCCGATTGAGCACAACCTGTTGATGCCNNCTGGTTCGGAAGACATGGCGATTAGGGTTATTGCGTCTCACAANCAATCNCTCGCGCAGTGTCGCGATTGGATACANGCAAACTACCCCAAGGCGCAGCTGTTGGAGTGCACTAGTAATGCAGATGCAGCGAGTCGCGTTTCGGCTGCGGAGGGTGTGGCCGCCATCGCCGGTGAGGTCGCTGCGGAAACCTATGGTTTGCACATTCTGGCAGACAATATTCAGGATCAAGAGGACAACCGTACCCGTTTCCTGGTGCTGCATCGGTCCGTGGTGGCAGCAAGTGGNGCAGACAAAACCAGCATCCTTGTTTACGCAGAAAACAAACCTGGCGCNCTATTTCGNGTGCTGGAACCTTTTGAGCGTTTACAAATAAGCCTNACCAAAATTGATTCGCGGCCATCAAANAAAGAAGCCTGGGCCTATGTATTCTTTATCGATTTTGAAGGTCATGTCGAGGATGAGAATATAAAGCAACTCCTCTACAGTCTTGAGGGCTGCACGAAAGAGGTAAAGGTCCTAGGGTCTTATCCCGCTTTCACGGAGCTTGCGAGTCAGGAAGAGGGGTTGTGAGTTTGTTGAATGCGACTGCCGGCCTGAAAAGCGAACGGATATGTATCGTTGGGCTGGGCATGATTGGCGGCAGTATCGCCCGCGGCCTAAGACAGGCATTGCCAGATTTGATCATTACAGCAGTTGATCAGGATGCTGAATCCCTGCAAACTGCTCTGGCGGATGGCACGCTTACAGCAACCGGGAATATTGAAGAACTGCTGTCTAATGCTGACCTAGTAGTCCTGGCTGTCCCACCTCTGACACTGCCCGGTTTTCTGGCGCAACTGCAGGCTCATGCACGGGCAGATGCAGTGTTCACTGATGTAGGAAGCGTCAAGACTCACATTAAAGAAGCATTGGCAGACTGTGATGAAAACTTTATATCTCGGTTTGTGCCAGGTCATCCTATCGCAGGTTCAGAAAAAAGTGGCTATCAGGCGGCAAACCCCGATTTATTCGCTGGGCGCAAGTCGATTCTCACTCCACTGCCACAAAATAATACGGTGGCAGTCGCCGAGGTGAACCGATTATGGCGTATCCTGGGGGCAGAGGTGTTNGGTATGTCGCCCAGCCGTCACGACGAGGTGCTCGCTGCCACAAGCCATNTGCCGCACCTTTTGGCTTATGCGATCGTGGATCTCCTGCTGCATCAGGATTCTAGCGAGGATATTTTTCGCTATGCTGCTGGAGGATTTGCGGACTTTAGCAGGGTCGCTTCCAGCAATGCGCAGATGTGGTCTGATGTCTTTGTTGCAAATGCAGATGCCACGGAAAAGGTTCTGGATCAGTATATCGACTATTTGCAGAGCCTGAAGGCACTCATAAATCAGCGTGCAGGCGAGGACCTGAGGAACATTTTTCAGCGGGCAAAGCAAACCCGCGACAATTTCGTTTTGCGACTTTTAAACCCAGCACAGGCAATGGTGATGAAAAATACCTCTTCAAGTTATCGGATCAGTCCCGGTGGCTCGGTGACTGGCACGATTCGAGTGCCAGGAGACAAATCCATTTCTCACCGCTCCGTCATTTTTGGGGCGCTGGCGAAAGGCTTCACCAAGGTAACTGGGTTTCTGGAGGGTGAAGACGCAATGAATACGGTCGCTGCATTTCGAGAGATGGGAGTAACGATTACAGGGCCAGAGAATGGTGAGCTCACAATCTTTGGTGTCGGCATGCAGGGCCTCCAGCCTCCACGCAAGCCGCTTTATATGGGAAACAGCGGCACCGCCATGCGTTTGTTGGCTGGCTTACTAGCGGCGCAGCCCTTTGATTCCGAGTTAACAGGTGATGAATCTCTGAGCGGGCGTCCGATGGAGCGAATAGTCAAGCCTCTAGGCCAAATGGGAGCGAGTATTGAGATGTCGGCTGGCGGAACGCCACCGCTGCGAATAGCGGGAGCTGACCTCGTGGGCCTTAGCTACGACATGCCTGTAGCCAGCGCTCAGGTTAAATCCAGTCTATTGCTTGCTGGATTGTTTGCTGAAGGCAAGATCTCTGTCACCGAGCCGGCGATCTGCCGTGATCATACTGAGCGGATGCTGCGTGGATTCGGATATGAATTAGAGGGAGGATATCCCGATGCCGAGGTCACTTTATTTGGCGGAGGCTCTTTACAGGCAACTTCGATCGATGTGCCCGCAGACATCTCATCGGCAGCGTTTTTTCTGGCCGCGGCGGCAATTACACCCGGATCAGAGTTAACCTTGCAACATGTCGGTGTCAATCCAACCCGCACCGGCATAATTGAGCTGCTAGGTCAGATGGGTGCGGAGATCGAGTTAAGCAATGAGAAAGAAGTGGGAGGTGAGCCGGTTGCAGACCTCACCGTGCGCTATTCCCCACTGCAGGGCATCGAAATTGACCCGGCACTGGTCCCCCTGGCTATAGATGAATTCCCCGTCCTATTCGTGGCTGCTGCCTGTGCCAATGGCTGCACTGTGTTACGTGGCGCTGAAGAATTACGAGTTAAGGAAAGTGATCGTATTGAAGCTATGGCAGAAGGCCTGAAGACCCTGGGTATCGATTTGGAAACCTTTGCCGACGGCATCAGGATAGAGGGGGGTACCGGGCTTGGTGGCGGCACCATAGATAGCCACGGNGATCACCGCATCGCNATGGCGTTTGCCGTAGCTGGCCTGCGAGCCAGCGCCGAGATNGAAATTCTCAATTGTCAGAATGTCGCTACATCATTCCCTGGNTTTGTGTCTCAGGCAATTGAGATAGGGCTNAAGATAGAAGAGCTNTCTAATTGAATAATATGGATATACCTGTTATCACAATTGACGGTCCATCGGGCACCGGCAAGGGCACAGTCGCGATCGCCTTGGCCTCCAGACTGGGCTGTTTTCTGCTGGATAGTGGCTCACTCTACCGAGTGCTCGGCGTAGCGGTGGCGCGTGCCAGCATTGATCTGCAAGATCATGATGCGATAGCGCATCTGGCTCGAGGACTAGACATCCAGTTTGGGCTACAGGGCCCGGGTAGCGTTTCCCTGGCTGGAACAGACATCTCTTTGGAAATACGCACTGATCTGGGCAGCGATATGGCATCGAGGGTAGGCGCGATTCCTGCTGCTAGAGAAGCCTTGCTGGATCGCCAACTAGCTTTCCGCCAGCCTCCTGGCCTGGTGGCCGATGGCAGGGATATGGGCACCGTGGTTTTCCCTGATGCGNATCCGAAAATCTATCTNACAGCGAGTTTGGAGGAGCGCGCCCAAAGGCGCCATAAGCAGTTGTTAGATAAGGGTATTGATGCTACCCTGCGCAACCTTTTGCAGGACTTGTCCGAGCGAGATGCGCGCGATAGTGAGCGCAGCATATCTCCATTAAAACCTGCCGACGATGCGATAATCATCGACACTACCCACTTAAATAAAGCGGAAGTGATGGCACAAGTGATGGATCTCGTCCAGGAAGCGCATTCTGTGCCCTGACACCCACCTGGAGCAGTGAGTACAGCAAAAGCAATTTGGGATTCCTGTTTTGCCTTACCAGCTCTCCAAATCAGTGAATCAATTGTAATAACCCCATGATGGCTGGATCATGGTTATGGTTATAATCTGCTTTATAAAAAGATTTTAATCGATTGACTTAACTGGATTAATTAATGAGTGAAAGTTTTGCAGATTTGTTCGAGCAGAGCCTCGAGCAGCTAGATATGACCCCCGGTGCGATCGTTACCGGAATCGTAATAGACATCGACAGTGACTGGGTTACCGTCCACGCCGGACTGAAGTCCGAAGGTGTCATCCCCCGCATTCAATTTCTAGACGAACAGGGCAACCTGTCTCTGGAAGTTGGCGATGAGGTGAAAGTTGCACTGGAAACCGTTGAAGATGGTTTCGGAGAAACCCGTCTTTCCCGTGAAAAGGCCAAGCGTGCCGAGTCTTGGATGGAACTGGAGGCAGCCTATGAGAAGAACGATATTGTCACCGGTGTCATCAATGGCAAGGTTAAGGGTGGTTTCACAGTCGATCTGAATAATATCCGTGCTTTCCTGCCAGGATCCCTGGTTGATGTGCGCCCGGTTCGCGACACCCTCCACCTTGAAGGCCAGGAACTGGAATTCCGCCTGATCAAACTGGATCGAAAGCGCAATAATGTAGTGGTTTCCCGTCGCGCCGTGCTGGAATCGGTCAGCACTGAAGAGCGCGATGCGCTGCTGGAGCGCCTGCAGGAAGGTATGTCGGTCAAGGGTATCGTCAAGAACCTGACTGATTACGGCGCCTTCGTTGACCTCGGCGGTGTCGATGGTCTACTCCACATTACCGATATGTCATGGAAACGCATTAAGCACCCAAGCGAAATTGTTAACGTTGGCGATGAAATTGACGTTAAGGTCTTGAAGTTTGACCGCGAGAGAAACCGCGTGTCTCTTGGCCTGAAGCAGTTGGGTGAGGATCCATGGGTTGCTATCAAGGCCCGTTACCCCGAGAACACCCGTGTCAAGGCAGTGGTGACAAACCTCACAGATTACGGCTGTTTTGCTGAGCTGGAAGAGGGTGTTGAAGGATTGGTTCACGTTTCCGAGATGGATTGGACCAACAAGAATATCCATCCGTCCAAGGTTGTACAGTTGGGCGATGAAGTCGATGTAATGGTACTCGATATCGATGAGGAACGTCGTCGTATTTCACTGGGTATCAAACAGTGTTTCCAGAATCCGTGGGATGGTTTTGCCGAGAACTTTAAGAAAGGCGACAAGATCTCGGGCAGCATTAAATCAATCACTGATTTCGGCATCTTTATTGGCCTTGACGGCAATATTGATGGGTTGGTGCACCTTTCTGACATTTCTTGGGACGAAGCAGGTGAAGAAGCCGTTCGAAATTACACGAAGGGCGATGAAATCGAGACTGTCATTCTGTCTGTCGACTCGGAGCGCGAACGCATCTCTCTCGGCATCAAGCAGCTTGAGGACGACCCATTCATGGATTACGTGGGAGGCTTCGAGAAGGGAGGCGTAGTTAAGGGCACGGTAACTGAAGTTGATGCGAAGTCAGCTGTAATCAACCTTGCTGAGGGTGTCGATGGGGTACTGCGCGCTTCCGAGATCAGCCGTGATAAGGTTGAGGATGCTCGCAATGCCGTGAAGGAAGGCGACGAAATCGATGTCAAGATCGTCAGTGTGGATCGCAAGAATCGCGTATTGAGCCTGTCTGTCAAGGCAATCGAGATCGATGACGAGAAGGCTGCCATTAAGGAGCATAAAAACACTGACGCGGTTGACGTCTCTCCCGGCACTATCGGTGACCTTATCAAGGCTGAGATGAATAAAAACTAATCGTTACAGTAGTTTACGCTTGTGATAGGCTAATCACCACGTTAACTAAAAGAGCGTTTAAACGGCGCGATCGAGGATTAGGACAGGGGATAAATATGACTAAATCTGAACTGATAGATCGTATCGCAGGAAAGCAAACCCAGCTGTCATCCAAAGATGTAGAGCTGGCCGTGAAAGCAGTTCTTGAGTATATGTCGCAGGACTTGTCCGAAGGTGGGCGCATTGAAATTAGAGGCTTCGGCAGCTTTTCTCTGCACTACCGGGTGCCTCGCATTGGGCGCAACCCCAAAACGGGATCACCAGTGGCTCTTAGTGGGAAGTATGTGCCCCACTTCAAGCCAGGCAAAGAACTCCGCGACCGGGTCAATAACAGTTTGCTGACTGAAAACTAGTTCTAACTTTTTTCAGCGCCTGACTCAGAGAAACGGCATAGCCTGTCAGGCTATGCCGTTTTTTGTTTCTCCCATTGGGTAGGAATACTTTGAGGGCACAAAGCCGAGGAAAGCTATTTGCTTCACCGCTCATGCGAAATCTAACAAACTTGCTGTCTGGTTTTTTTCTGCTGCTGGTATTCGTCGCAGCTATTACCTTCTTGTATTTTAATACTGAACCTGTTGGTATTATTTTCGGGAGTCTGAGCTTCGCGCCACTGCCTGTTTCAGTCTGGATAATTGGTGCATTCGTCTGTGGTGGGCTTCTTGGTTTGATCCTTGGGCTAGGCGTACTTCGTCAATTGAAATCCAGGGCCGAGATTCGACGCCTGAAAAAAGAACTCGTCAATGCCAAGCAGGAAGTTAATCACCTTCGCACTCTCTCACTCCGGGACCTTGATTGATGGGCAATGTGGAGATCTACGGGGTTCTTGTGCTCGCCATCTTTGCAGGATGGCTGCTGGGAAAGCTGGGCAATCGCTCAAAGAAGCAGTCTGATGATGGGCTGGGATCTATATTCCATGACTACTTTGTCGGGCTCAATTACTTGCTGAACGATGAGCCAGACGAGGCGATCGATACCTTCATCAAAGCGCTCGAAATTAACAGCGAGACAATTGAGACCCAACTTGCGCTGGGGGCGTTGTTGAGGCGCCGGGGCAAGGTCGATAAGGCGATCAAAGTCCATCAGACACTTCTGGCCCGCCCCGGGCTCGAGGCCAGTTTGGCTGACGCCGCCCGCATACAGCTTGCGCAGGACTATATTGCTGGCGGCTTGCTGGATCGTGCTGAGCGTCTGTTGAAAGAGTTAATGCAGGAAAACTCTGTAGCAAAGTGGGATGCGCTAGAGTTGCTGATTACGATCTACCAGACAGAGAAGGAGTGGGAGAGTGCTGTGGCCTGCACTCAGGAATTATTATCCAATGCGCGCTACAAGAAAGATTCGGACTGGAACGCTCGGGCTGCGCATTACTGCTGTGAGATCGCCGAGCAATTTATCGACAAGGAGCAGAATGACAAAGCTCGCGACAGCATCAAGCGTGCATTCGGTTTCAAGCGTAACAGCGTGAGAGCCGCGGTGCTGTTAGCTAAAATTGAGCAGCAGCTGGGAAATTTCAAAGCGGCGAATCGGGAATATCAACGGATAATGCAACAAAACCCGGCCTTCGTCCCTCAGATACTTAAGGCGATGCGCACAAGCTTTGCTGCCATTGATAAACTGCCTGACTTTGAACACTCTCTGAGCGATCACGTTTCNAGTCAATTTGATCCCGCTGCGCTAAAAATGCTTGCACAGCTCATCACGGAGTCCCATGGCAGTGAAGCGGCAATTCGATTCTTGCGCATGAAGATTGCTAGCGAGCCGTCGGTGGCAGCGGCAACGCAGCTGCTGAAACTGGAGGCTGGGTTGCGGGGAGAAGCTCAGGCTACAGATCTGGAGCGAATCCACCAGATGCTCGAGAACATGTTGAAAAAAAGAGCTGGATATCAATGCAATCAATGTGGATACGAGTCAAAAAACTTGTATTGGCTGTGCCCAAGCTGTCATAACTGGGACAGTATCGAATCAAATTACAAAAACGGTATATAGTGGCTAATACTCAGGGATCAATCCCCAAGCACTAAACCCAGGCACTTCGTGAGGAGATTCAAGTGGCCAACAAACCTATAATTATCGCGCTGGACTTTCCAACTGCGACATTGGCTGAGCGGTTTCTGACTCAGGTAGACCCTGGACAATGCCGCGTAAAAATTGGTAAGGAGTTGTTCACCGCAGTGGGCCCTGAATTTGTGCGTCGCGTGGTTAGTCTTGGCTTTGATGTGTTTCTTGATCTCAAATTTCATGACATCCCTAATACGGTTGCAGGCGCTGTTCGAGTCGCTGCGGAGCTGGGCGTATGGATGATGAACGTACATGCCAGCGGCGGCGTTGCCATGATGTCGGAAGCGCGCAGCGCGCTTGATGGCGGGGCTGGTCCAAGGCCGCTTCTAATTGCGGTGACAGTGCTGACTAGCCTGGCGGCTTCTGACTTGCAGCAATTGGGGATTCCCAGCGAACCGGCCGAGCAGGTTAGCAGACTGGCGGGCTTGACGGCACAATGCGGCCTTGATGGAGTGGTGTGTTCGGCAGCAGAAACTCCCATGCTGCGACAGCAGTTTCCTGGGGAGTTCGCACTGGTTACGCCCGGTATCAGGCGNCCCGAGGATGCAAGCGGGGACCAGAAGAGGGTGTTTNGTCCTTCTGACGCGATGGCGATGGGGAGTTCATATCTGGTTGTTGGGCGCCCAATAACGCAGGCGGAATCGCCGGCTGAGGCGCTTGCGCATTTTAANTCTGCCGNGGCTGGCGTTAGCTGAATTTCGGCCTACACTGAGTGGCGGTGANTCTAGGTCTTCATGTAACTTTTTCAGNAGTTTACTGATAAGGATATNAGCATGAANATAATNGACTTTTTCCGANCCGCCTGCCTGGCTGTGATCTGTATTTTGCTCCCTTCGCTTTCGCAGCAGAGGNCCCTCAAAACACGACTGAGCAGGCGGCCATGCTGGGCATTAATCAAGCGGATGCATCCTCGATTGCCTCAGTTCTGAGAGGCATTGGACCTGCCGAGGCCAAGGAGCTTATTGCCTATCGTGAAATGTTTGGCAGCTTTCGCACCCTGGATGAGTTGTTATAAGTGCCCTGAATTGTCGCTGCCACTCTGGAGAAGAATCGTAGCCGTATTCTGATTCAGGGGGACTAGCGCTGCTGGCCTACAATCAGGCGCTTTGGCCCGTGTTGAAAGTGCCTGATTGAATCTGCTGTGAGTCCGGATTCGGGATATAATCCGGGCTTTAGCAAAACATGGAAACAGCCTCGGATGTCTACCCTGGTGCTGCCAGCAGGTGTATTTGTAATATCGGTGATTCTTACAGGATTGCTGCGAGCCCTGGCGCTGCGACTTCGCATACTGGATGTGCCTGTTGAGCGATCCGCACATTCCGCTCCTACGCCGGTCGGTGGTGGTGCTGCGATCGTGCTTCTGAACGTTGCCTATGCTCTCTATTTTTATGCTGACGGCACCCTGCCGCACTCAATTTTCATGGCATTACTGGGAGCCTTTGCGGTTGCTTTTTTGGGTTTTATTGACGATCTCCGGAGCATTCACGCCAGGTGGCGAGTACCACTGCATTTTGCCGTGGCGATCTGGTCGGTTGCCTGGCTGGGTGACGTGGCCCCTATCGACTTGGGCCTGGTATCGATTGATTCGCAGTGGATACTCCAGCCGCTGGCNGTNGTTGCCCTGGTGTGGCTACTCAATCTTTACAATTTTATGGATGGAATTGACGGTATTGCAGGATCTGAGTTGGTCTGTATCAGCTTAGTGTCATTATTTTTCGTTATAAACACCTTGGATGATAGCGTTACGCTGATTATGGTCGTGCTGNGTGCGGCCAGCGCCGGTTTCNTAGTCTGGAACTGGGAGCCGGCGAGTATATTTATGGGAGACGTCGGCAGTGGCTTTAGCGGNTTTATGNTGGGTCTCCTGGCACTGATAACCATGCAGCAGGGCAGCATGACTGNTTGGTCCTGGCTGATCTTGCTGGGNGTGTTCGTGGTCGATGCCACCATAACTCTGTTGCGGCGCTTCCTAGCAAAGGAAAGGTGGTACGATGGTCATGCTTCCCATGCCTATCAGCACGCGGCCCGCCGCTATGGGAGTCACGGCAAGGTGACGATAACTGTTGTATTGATAAACATTTGCTGGCTAACGCCGTGGAGTGTTGCCAGCGTGTTCTATCCAAAACTGGGATTTTTTCTCAGTTTGTTTGCATTGGGCCCTTTGGTTACGCTAGCGCTCAAGTTTGATGCAGGAAAGTCAGGCCAATTCGACATAACCGAGTAGCCTGGAGATTCTTGCGAAGGTCCGTTTCGCCTGGGCCGGTTGATCTCTGGCACCATACTGCAGGGATGAGCTGCAGGACCGGGCAGCATGGAACCAGATCAACAGCTAAAATGAAGTATTGAATGAGAGAAAGCCCAATTTGGAAATTCTAAGAAAAAATATCGGCCCGTAATCACACCTCAATAAAAGAACGAATAGGGCCTGCAGCTTCTCGGGAATACACATGCAATTACACACAATTCCATTATCACGCTCGCTGAAAAAAATGCTCATGATGGCTGCAGATGTGCTCATGATGTGCATGGCGTTAGCGTTTTCGTTCGTGTTACTGAGTGCAGATTTGTTGGGCCAAAACCAGCGGTTTTATTTCTTTTTCTCGCTGGCCATCGCGCTCAGTATCCTGTTCTTTGTTCGTATTGGTTTGTACCGAATTGTGCTGCTCTATATGGGGCTACAAGCCGGCTTTCTGATGCTGCAGGCTGTCACCTTCGCAACGTGCCTGTTGGCCGCCACCTATTTCTTCACTCAATCCGCCGAAGCGACTGATTATTCTGTCTTACCTATTTTCTGGATGATCTCGTTGTTGCTTATTGGTGGTAGTCGTTTCGTTGTCAAGGTGCTGTTGCGGAGCCTGATCCAGAATTTCAGACCAAAAGAGCCTGTGATCATTTACGGTGCCGGTAGCTCCGGTATGCAGTTAGTGGTGTCATTACAAAACGGTGATCAGTACCTGCCTGTAGCCTTTGTCGACGATGGTCAAAGCATGATTGGCAGCACCGTCCACGGTATTCGAGTCTACAGCCCTAATTCACTTTACGAATTAATAGAAACCTATTCCGTGCGCCAGATTTTGTTGGCAATCCCGTCTGCGACGCACGCTGAGCGCAAAGAGATATTGAATCGACTCGAGCATTTACCGATTCACGTCCGCACTGTGCCCGATCTTTTCGACATGGTGTCCGGCAAAGTTGGTGTGGATGAGATTCGTGATATCGATATCGAAGATTTGCTAGGCAGGGACATTGTGCCGCCCAACCCTGAATTGCTAGGNGCCTGTATTACTGGGCAGTCGGTGATGGTGACCGGTGCTGGAGGTTCCATTGGTTCGGAGCTTTGTCGCCAGATTATCAATATTAGTCCGGCCAGAGTTGTGCTGCTNGACTCCTTTGAATTTGGCCTATATGCCATTGAAGAGGAGTTGCGTGAGAGCCTTGGAGCCATCGAGGGTGGTAACCAGATTAAAATCGTTGCGTTGTTAGGGTCAGTCTGCAACCAGACGCAAATGGAAAACGCGATTAAAAGTTTTGATGTTGATACGGTCTACCATGTGGCAGCTTACAAGCAGGTGCCGATGGTAGAGAAGAATATCGTTGAAGGTGCCCAGAACAATATTTTTGGCACCCTGACTTCTGCTCAGGCCGCTGAGCTCTATGGCGTTAAAAACTTTGTGCTGATTTCTACCGACAAAGCAGTTCGGCCCACTAANTTCATGGGGGCTACGAAACGATTCGCCGAGCAGGTTTTACAGGCGATGGCGCAACGGGGAAGTGCGACTCGNTTCAGTATGGTGCGTTTCGGTAATGTGCTCGGGTCATCNGGTTCAGTTGTCCCTCTATTNCGCCGACAGATTAGCAACGGAGGGCCGGTTACTGTCACGCATCCTGAAGTAACTCGATATTTTATGACTGTGCAGGAAGCTGCTCAGTTGGTAATTCAGGCCGGCTCCATGGCAACAGGTGGTGACGTCTTNGTGCTTGATATGAATGAGCCNATCCGCATCGTGGATTTGGCNAAGAAGATGGTNCATCTNATGGGCTATGACGTTAAGGATGAGAATGCNTATCGGGGAGATATNGCAGTCGAATATACTGGCCTGCGCCCAGGCGAAAAGCTTTATGAGGAACTGCTGATTGGGGAGTCGGTGACGGGAACCGAGCATCCAAAGATCATGCGCGCGGAAGAAGACACCCTGGCCTGGAATGCACTGCAAGAACTGCTGCGTCGCTTGGAGGCTGCCTGCAAAGGAATGCATCTGGCTGAAATCAAATCGGTCCTGCTGGAAGCAGTAGATGGCTTTGAACCCAAGGAAGAGATGAATGACCCGCGTTGGGATATCCCTNACCAGGCGCTNAGNNGCGAGGGCGCCCAGGGAGNAGATGAGCAATCAGTGGGGGAGCAAGCAACAGGGGAGCAACTCAAGGTTACTCCTCTGTTTAAAGACTGAGTCTTCCGCGATCTGAACGGCTTGCTCAGTTAGCCCTGCGGACTGAAGTGATCACCACCGGTTCGGTCGGCACATCACTATAGACACCGCTGCGACCAGTTGTGACACCGGCAATCGCGTCAACCACATCCATGCCTTCCACCACCTCTCCGAAAACAGCATAGCCGAAACCACTCGCTGTCTCGTTACTGTGGTTCAGGAAATCGTTGTCCACTAGGTTGATGAAGAACTGGCTGGTTGCGCTGTCGACTACATTAGTCCTGGCCATGGCGAGTGTGCCGCGGTCATTTGGCAAATCAGATTTCGCTTCGTTCTTGATTGGCTCGTAAGGAGAGAGCTGAACCATATCAGCATTGAAGCCGCCGCCCTGGATCATGAATCCAGAAATGACGCGGTGAAATATCAAGCCATTGTAAAGTTCGCTGTCGGTATAACGGAGGAAATTTTCGACGGAAATGGGCGCCTTGTCTGCCCATAATTCGATGCGGATTGTGCCCTTATTGGTCTCCATGACCACTACCGGATTGTCTTGAGCGAATGTGCTGAAGCTGACGCTAAACAGCAGGGCCAGAAATAGTGCTCGCATAGTGTTCTCCCTTCTGTGGATTTGATGGTGAGCTTGGTGGAGGCAAACTATAACCTAACTCACCGTGGCTGAACCACAGACGACCACAGATAAGACAAAAAGCAGAAGAAGAGGCCGGACTGGGGTTGAGGGAGAGAAATGTGGCTGCCCAACCTGGACTCGAACCAGGAACCAAGTGATTAACAGTCACCTACTCTACCATTGAGCTATTGGGCAGCAGAGTCAAAATTTTCCGCGGCATTCTAGCAGGAAATCTGGTTTCCCGTAGTCTCAGTAGCCGCCTGTCGGCAATGCTTAACTGAGGATTCCCTGAAAAGGCGCGTAGTCTAAAGAGAAATCGGAAATCGGTCAACCATCACCAAGCGTTGCGAGGGATAATGTTGTACCCTTATGGGCTTTACCCGCTCGCGACCAGACGACGTCACGTTTGGGGTTCGCCAGTCGATCTATGGTTGCAGTAGCCTCGCAGTATGTCTAAGCAATTCCAGTTAGAGTCAAGCTTCAAGCCCGCTGGGGATCAGCCCGCAGCCATTGCCAGCCTGGTTGAGGGGCTGGAACACGGTCTGCACGCTCAAACCCTGCTGGGCGTTACTGGGTCTGGTAAAACTTTCACCATAGCCAATGTTATTGAGCAGGTGCAGCGGCCAACCCTAGTGATGGCGCCTAACAAAACTCTCGCCGCGCAACTTTATGGTGAATTCAAGGAGTTCTTCCCGCACAACGCGGTGGAATATTTTGTCTCCTATTACGATTATTACCAGCCCGAAGCCTATGTGCCTGCGTCAGATGTCTATATAGAGAAAGACGCCTCGATCAATGACCATATTGAGCAGATGCGACTGTCCGCGACTAAGGCCTTGCTGGAGCGTCAGGATGTAATCGTAGTCGCGACAGTGTCTGCCATATATGGCCTGGGCGATCCAAATTCCTACCTGAAGATGGTCGTGCACCTCGACCGTGGTGACCGCATGGATCAGCGCAAATTGTTGCGCCGTCTGGCGGACTTGCAGTACACCCGCAATGACATGGAGCTGCGCCGTGCCACTTACCGAGTGCGAGGCGATGTCATCGATATCTATCCCGCTGAATCTGAGCGGCATGCCATCCGCATTGAGTTGTTCGATGATGAAATTGAAAAACTCTCCTATTTTGACCCGCTAACAGGCGCCTTGATCAAAGAAGTGCCCAGACTGACTGTATTCCCCAAGTCTCATTACGTGACGCCCCGGGAAAAGTTGCTGGCTACACTTGACGACATCAAAATTGAACTACGTGAACGCCTCGAGCAGCTGAATAACAACAACCGCCTGGTAGAAGCGCAGCGATTGGAGCAGCGCACAAAGTTTGATCTGGAGATGATCCAGGAGCTGGGCTACTGCAACGGCATCGAAAACTACTCCCGCTATTTGTCCGGCCGTGAATCCGGCGAGCCGCCCCCGACGCTTTATGACTATCTGCCAGACAATGCGCTGGTAGTCTCGGATGAATCCCATGTGTCGATTCCCCAGTTGGGTGCGATGTACAAGGGCGATCGCTCGCGCAAGGAAACGCTGGTGGAGTATGGCTTCCGCCTTCCTTCTGCACTGGACAACAGGCCGCTGCGTTTCGAGGAATGGGAGTCGCTCACGCCCCAGATCATCTTTGTGTCGGCAACGCCTGGTCCCTATGAGGAAGAGCATGAAGGGCAGCAGGTGCGACAGGTGGTCAGACCCACTGGCCTGATTGACCCGGAACTGGAAGTGCGCCCCGCTTCGACGCAGGTTGATGATCTGCTGTCTGAGGTGAATCGCGTGGCAGCCCTGAAGGAGCGCGTGCTGGTCACTGTATTGACTAAACGGATGGCCGAGGATCTAACAGACTACTTGGCAGAACACGATGTGAGGGTGCGCTACCTGCATTCGGATATCGATACGGTGGAGCGCTCTGAGATATTGCGAGATCTACGCCTGGGCAATTTTGATGTGCTGGTGGGCATCAATCTCCTGCGCGAAGGGCTGGATATACCCGAGGTATCGCTGGTTGCCATACTGGATGCGGACAAGGAAGGGTTTCTGCGCTCCGAGCGCTCACTTATTCAAACCATGGGTCGAGCCGCGAGGAATCTAAACGGCAGGGCAATTCTTTATGCCGATACTGTGACTGGATCCATGCAGCGCGCAATGGATGAATCCAATCGTCGCCGGGAAACCCAGTTGG
>NYWC01000043.1 GCA_002684935.1 Gammaproteobacteria bacterium | reverse complement strand
CGATGAGACGGCCTCCCTGAGCGGTGAGCGGATTAAGTATCTGCGTGTACCAGCCACCGCTGCCTGGAAGAACTTCGGCGACTGTCATGCCAGGCTCAACACCAAAAAATGAGAGGGTTCGAGAAGGGTGACGCCATTCATCGCGCGCTCGGTTTCCATCCCGGCGTTCGTGGCTCAAGACTTCGGACATCGATCCCTCCTGAGCATAAGCCGTGGAGGATACGTTAATACTGGTCAGTGCCACCAGCACCATTGCCACTGGACTAAATTTTGCAATTTTTATCATAGGAACCTCCTGGTAATTTTGTCTTGTTTAGTCAGATTTCGTGATTTCGCGCTCTAAAACACGTTACCATAAAAACCCTAAAGCTTATATGCACAAAAGGTAACAAAGATCGAGAAATAGGAGAAAGAATGGGGGCACTCGGCACTATGCTTTTACAGTAAACGCAGCCTGCCCCCTAAATCTATGATTCCGAGTATTTAGACTTCAATGAGGCCAGGCGGGCATCGCAACCACTTGTTGCTCCATTGAGCCGAGGCCTTCTACCTGAACTGTAACGCGATCTCCTACTTGAAGATTACTTCGCATACCAGGTTCTGGGGAAATCGCTCCGGTATAGATCAAGTCACCAGGCTCAAGAGTCATGTAACGGGAAAGGTAACTTACAAGGCGCGCCGGATTGTTAATCATAGTAGATGACTGCCCTTGGGATAGGAGCTCGCCGTTGACATGTGTCGTGATTTGAAGATCACTATAATCTATCCCTCTGACAATCTGGTTAGCGATACCAGCCCAGGTATCAGTGGCCTTGCTCACATACTTAAGTGGCCTTGGTCCAGGACCTGCGGTGATCCAAGAAAGTTCGGACCAGTCGTTTCCGGCAGCTACACCAAAAATGTAGTCATTTACTTCGTTCACAGGGATATGACGACCGCGACGACCGACTACTAATACTAACTCTCCCTCTGGAATAAACATCTCCACTTCTGGCGGACGTTCAACTACATTCCCGTCATTGCTCAGTGATGTTGATCGTTTAAATAAAAATCTCGGATGAGGGACTTGTCGAGGCGGAGCGTTGGTAGGTTGGTAGTTGGCAGCTGCGGCGAGAACTTTCCGTCCTGGTTTAGCTGGATCTAATGGCAAGCCTAACTCGATATCAGAAACATCAAAGGTCTGGCCAGTCATTGACGCGTTACCGCCAATAGGATCCCCATCAAGCTCGCTTACCTCATTGCCATTGAGCACGCCAAAGGCAGTACCGCCTTCATATTGGAATCGAACGTAGGTGCCATCTGCAGCGGATATCTCTGGACCTGAAACATTTTGGCGAGTAACACGAACTAACTGGTTGCTCACAGCGCCTACATTTTCTATCTCAACCTCAACTACGTCCTCTTGCCAAAGCTGACGCCGAGTACCGCGCATCTGAGGCGGCGCCACAGTCCCGGTAAAAATAATGTCACCTCGTTTCAATGTCACATAGTGACTAATCTTGCTAATCAGTGATGCCGGGCTGTCTCGAAAATCAGCGCTAGTGCCTTGTGCTGCCAGCACGCCATTTAACCTAACACTAATTTGTAAATCCGTAAGATCGAGCCCAGTTACAACTGCGTCTCCCAAAGTTGCAAATGTATCGCCGGCTTTGCAAAACACATGGGTTGGCTCTTCTACCCCTCGTCTTTCGCCGCACCAGTCATTTTCACTCCAGTCGTTGCCAACAGTAACTCCAAACAGATAGTTCATCGCTTCCGATTCTGGAATGTGACGACCTTCCCGACCGATTATCAGCCCGAGCTCTCCTTCGAAATTAAAGTTAGTAGCGCCATAAGGCACTTCAACAGGAGAGCCGTTTTTTGCCAAGGAGGTATTAGCCTTTCCAAACCACCGAGGATGATTGACGTCTATCTGTTGGCCGTTGGGATTATTCGAATTGCCAGCAACACCCATCACGTTTGGTACCCGCTCCGGGTTCATTGGAATTTCAAGATCCACTGAACCAACAGCTACGGTGCTACCCGTAGGACTCACGCCATCATCAAAAACCGGATCGCCATCAAGCACTCGGATCGTATTACCATCTAAGATACCGCTGTGAGTTCCAGAGTCATCAGAAAAGCGGACATAACGAGTGATGCCATCTTGTGAAAATGCAACTTGTGTTGCCAGTTGTAGTGAAAGAACAAATGAAAAAATTACTAAGGGTCTCCAAAGGTTCCGGCCAACATGCATTGTTGTTTTCATTAGCGATACCTCCCTGTTAATGAGATGTGCTTCCTTTAATTCGCAACCCAGGGCGGCCCAATAAGGAGCTCAGGGTCTGCATTCGGTTTTGGTATAAGTTTCTGTGTTCGGCCATATTGGTTGTCACCACCATACAAGTTGCCGTCGTCATCAACAGAAAAAGTATGAACTTCTATAAAGCCATCTGGTAAGTCCCTAGGGACAAGCCAGGTATATTTCAAGTTTCCTTCAAAATCAAAGTTGATAAATCGAAGCGGGCCTAGATCTGTGATCCAGAAATCATCTTCGTTAACGATTATGTCCAGAGGCAAACGTAGTGGTGCACCAATTGAACGCTCGAAGACAAATACGCCAGGATCGTCTGTGGCACGAAACAAATTGACGCCATTTGTACCAGAGCGGTCTGTGACAAAAACCCTGCCTTCAGGGCCCACTGCCAGTGAATGGATGGTGTTGAATTGGCCGGGCCCATCTCCCTGGCTGCCGAATTCGCCCAGATAGTTCATATCACTGTCGTAAATAATGACCCGATGGTTAAGTAAGCCATCTGCCACCAGAATTCTGCCGTCTGGCATAAAAGCAACATCCTGTGGGCTGCCATAATGCGTTGCATCATTCCCCGGGACGCCCCGCTCGCCGTGTGTTGCGATCAATTGACTGCCGTCATTTGAAAGGACATGGATTTCATGGTGGGTTTGGTTGACAACCCAAAGTTTTCGCTCGGGATCATAAGGATTGACTCGGATGCGCTCTGGTCCGGGGCCATCTGCGCCTTCGCAAAGATAATCCAGATGCTCCCATACAGTGATTAAATTGCCATCACCATCGACTTCGAATAGGCAGTTTTGCCAAATTCGGCGATTAGGTTCAGTGAGGACGTTGATGCCCAATGCACCTGCAAAGCCAGGATAGTCGTCAGGGATTGGATAAGGGAGATGTGTTTCCCCGCGCTGNTTAATGATGATTCGATCAGATGTTTCTGCCCATATCGCGGAGTTACCACCGAAGGCAAATCCGTCCGCCTGAAACGGCTTAAGCCAGCCACTGACCACGGAATAGGGGCTTTCCCCAATAGGCTCTCGGGCAAATCCAGTCTCTTGAGCAGAAACAGAGATTGATATGCTAACTAACATACCAATGGTAAATGTGCGCAACAAAACAGAGTTTTTATGCATGAGTACTTACCCCGGTTATCTCTAAGTTGTTATAATATAACTTACCATCAATTCCCTCGATATGCTAAGGGTGTGCTTTCTGGCAGCTAATCTGACTTGCTTTTTTAGGGATGGCGGGAGTGGTTAACAGACGCTTGAGCAGGNCCAGCCCTGCAGCGTACTNCCAGCAACAAGCACAATCGGAGAATTTAAGTGGAAATCTCTCAACCAAATCTGGATAGAGCAGCAGTAGGTTTGTCGCTGGTTTGCACTATNCATTGCCTTCTCACGCCTTTAGCAATCGCTTTNCTTCCAGCCCTAGGCGCTACATTTCTGGATGATGAGCGCTTCCACTATGCCGTGTTGTTCTTTGTGATCCCCACTAGCCTCTATGCTCTAAGGTTGGGTTGTCGCAAGCATGGGCGCCTCGGGATTCTTGCGATCGGTGTGCTGGGCCTGCTTGTGTTGTCATCTATTTTGATTTTTGGCGAGGAAACGTTGGGTGAGATGGGCGAGAAGGTCACGACGGTGCTCGGCGCTGTGATTGTCGCCATTGCCCATATTCGCAACTACAGGATGTGCCAGAAGAATACCTGTCACGAAGCGCAGGTACGGTGAGCTCCAGAGTTTACAAAGGGTGAGGCATTAGGTGATGGTGTTACCTCCAGAGAAGCGATAAATCCTTCATTGTGGATGACGGCAAGAATTTCACCTTCGGCGCCAAAAATTATCAAGTTCCGGGTTCCGCACTCTGAAGCTAGCGTTTACATTGAATTAGCAAGCGGGAGGGCTGCCTAGTTATCGGATGGTTCAGTGCTTGTTTCAGGCTCATCTGAGTCATTGGGCACAAAATCCCCGGAAAAGCTCACGAGTGAGTCATTCTGGAAAAAAACTGAAACACGTTCCTGTCCGCGCACGCCACCCCCCGGTTGAAAACTGTAGATGTAGTCCCAGCGATCCTGAAAATAGGGGTCGCGAACAAGTGGGGTGCCCATCACAAAGATAACCTGACGCTTGGTCATGCCCGGCCGCAGTTGGTCTACCATATCCTGGGTAATTATATTGCCCTGCGGTATGCCAATCTTGTATACCCCAGGAAAATCCATAGAGCCAACGTTGTTACAGGCGCTCAGGATCAGGGCAGCAACGCCGAAGGACACAGATTTCAGGTTCAAAAATTGCACTTAGGTGAGGGACTCTTAGGTATGGTGGGTTCGGTTTTCCCAACTCGGCAGCAACGCTTTGATTGCTTTTCACCTAGTCCAGGACGGGGCATAATACATTGATTCCTCTTGGAGGAAAACTGCTCGCCTGTTGGCTGGTGTTCAAATCGACAGGATTAAATAGACAACAAAAACAGCCGGTTAGTTTCGTTAAAGGCCTTAGCCCCTGCGAATTGAGAGAAAACATGACTACCGAAAACCAGGAACTGCGTAAAGCAGGCCTCAAAGTCACTCTGCCTAGAGTGAAAATTCTTCAGATACTGGAAAGTTCTGATACCAAGCACCTCAGTGCCGAGGACGTGTACAAGGCTTTAATAGAAGCCGAGGAAGATGTGGGTCTGGCGACGGTATACCGGGTGCTGACACAGTTTGAAGCAGCCGGCCTGGTTTCTCGCCATCATTTCGAGGGCGGCCATTCAGTGTTTGAGCTGATGCCTGATGACCACCACGACCATATCGTCTGCGACAGCTGCGGGAAGGTAGAAGAGTTTTTCGACGAGACCATAGAACATCAGCAGGAAAAAATCGCCGACAAGTACGGTTACAAGATTACCGACCATAGTATGTATCTCTACGGGATCTGCAAAGACTGTCAGTTAGAAGCGAGTTAAACTGCTCCGATTCCAGCTCAGCCCAGAATCTGGTTCTTTCAGAGGCTGCTAAGAAAGTGCTGTCTAAGTCGTGGTGCGAGGAACACGCAGCGTGCGCTGAGCTGGAGCAAAAACGCCACTACTTCAGGTTCGCAACGAGCTGTTGGGCATGGGCCAGAGATGCATCGCTGAAGTCATCTCCACCCATCATACGCGCTACCTCCTGCACGATGCTATCTCCGTCCAGCGTGGTGATAGAAGTCAGGCTCGAATCCGAGCTGGAGTCCTTGCTGACAAAGAAATGGTGGTGGCCCTGACCTGCGACCTGTGCCTGGTGAGTTACGCAGAGGATCTGCGTAGTATCCCCAAGTTTTCTGAGCAGTTCCCCAACCACGCGCGCGACGCCTCCACCTATACCGACATCGACTTCATCAAATACCAGACTAGGCGTTTCCGAGGTTTGGGCCGTGATAACCTGAATCGCCAGGCTGATTCTCGAGAGTTCGCCACCGGAGGCGATCTTGATCAGAGGTTTTGGGGGTTGACCGGGATTCGTGCTCACCAGGAACTCTGCAGACTCCAGTCCCTGCTGCGCGGGATGCTTCGATTCTGATTCAGTCAGGGTGACGCTAAGCTCAGCGTGGGGCATGCCGAGGTTCTTCAGTTGGGCATTAACTGCCGTGTCGAGTTTCCTCGCTGCGTCGCGGCGCTGCTTAGATACGTCCTTAGCCAGTTGCAGGTACTGTTCTCGCAGCAGGCCGTCATTGGCCTTAAGCCGCTCCAATTCGGTGTCGGAATTCTCAAATCTCGCCAGCTTTTCTCTGAGTTTCGCCATCAGTGCGTCGAGTTGCTTTACCGGCACTTTGTGTTTGCGTGCCAGGGCATGCAGGGCGCCGAGCCGTGCATTGACCATGTCCAGCCGCTTTGGATCAGCATGAAATTTTTCGCTGAACCCACGCAGTTCATCTACGGCCTCGGTCAATTGAATTTCAGCGCTCTCCATCAGCGTAATGGCGGACTGAAGGTCCTTCGCTTGCTCTCCGAGACCGCTCAGGCGCTGCAAAATTTGGGCGAGCTGATTTGCCAGCGAGTTGTCTTCACCGCTGCACTCGGAGAGCGCAGCATGCACTACCGTCAAGGTCCCGTCAGCATGGCTCAGGGTTTTGAATTCTGTTTCCAGCTGCTCCGCTTCATTCTCAGCGATGTTGAGCTCTTCCATCTCTGAGAGCTGGTAAGAAAGCAGTTGAGTTTGGGCGGAATATTCGCTGGCCTGCTCGGCCAGGGCCTGCAATTGCTGATGGTTCTGCTGCCACTGTTTCCAAGTCGAAAAGAGGTTGTTACGTAGCTTCTGGTCTAAACCGAAATCATCCAGCAGGCGTTGATGAGTGCTGCGCTGAAGCAATGACTGGTGCTCATGCTGGCTGTGGATATCGATCAGCATTTCTCCAAGTTGTTTCAGGTTAGTCATGGTAACTAGTGAGCCGTTGATATAACCCCTGGAACGGCCATCTTCATTAACCACACGGCGCAGCATGCACAGATTCTCATCTGTTTCTGACTTCAGGTCGTTTGCTTGCAGCCACAAGCGCGCCGATTCGATCAGGCTGAGGTCGAATTCGGCGCTGATGTCGGCGCGGCTTGCGCCGGGCCTGACGATGGTCTTGTCTGCGCGATCTCCTAGAGTAAATCCCAGTGCTCCGAGGATGACGGATTTGCCAGCGCCGGTCTCACCAGTGAGCACGGACATGCCCGGCTGAAACTCCATTTCTAGGGTTTTGACGGTGGCGTAGTTCTTGATACTGAGGTGGGACAACATGGGGTAACAGTATAGGGGATCAGCCCGATGGTTTTCACTAAATTGCAGCTTTCAATTCGCGTAAAATTTCATCGCAGAGAAATCGCTGTCAGCGCTTGAATCCTCCTGGCTTGCCCCCATATAGAGCTCAAAGTAAAAAAGGGCTTTTTGACAACTGGTGTTCAGCGTATCAAAAAGACCCTAAACGTTTGATTTTATTGAACTTAGAGATAGATGAGGGCAGGGCAGGTCATGAGTAAAGAGCCGCATCAGGAAGCTGCTGAGCAAACCGGTACAGCCGCAGAAGAGTTGCAGGTCCTTGAACAGGCAGAGGACGGCGCTGAATCTGGCGACGGTTCAGATAATAGCGAACAAGACTTCCTCCTGGAGCAGGCATTGGAGAAGCTGGCGGGCGCTGAGCTGGCGGCTGGAAAAGCTCACGACGATTTATTGCGTGTGCAGGCTGAAATGCAAAATCTGCGTCGCCGCACTGAACANGACATTGAAAAGGCACATAANTATGGCCANGAGANGTTCAGCGTCGAGTTGTTGGGCGTTATGGACAATCTGGAAAGAGCATTGGATGCCGCGTCAGGGCATGAAACCGAAGCCNTGAAGGCGATTTACGATGGCGTAAATCTGACCCTCAAGAGTTTTTCGGACTGTTTTGGCAAATTCAACATCGAAGCAGTGGATCCTCTCGGTGAACCGTTTGACCCGGCTCTGCATCAAGCTATGTCCATGCAGGAAAACCCTGATGTTGAGCCTAATACGATAATCACTGTCATGCAGAAAGGCTACACTCTGAATGGTCGGGTGATTCGACCAGCCATGGTGATGGTTGCGAAGGGATCCGGTCCCAAGATCGATGAAAGTGTGTGAGGGTATAAATTTTGGCAAATTGACCTGCAGCAAGACAGCGGTAAATTCATGAAAAATAACACTGCAACCTTATGTCAGGTAATCCGGCCAAGGGTCTTTAATGATCGCGTACGAATATTGGTCTAGAGCCTTGAATTCAGGTGAGTTGGCCAAATATTGANGTCATAAGCGATAGCCGATCGACAGACGGTTTAGAAAGTATAGAGAACTGGAGAACGAAACAATGGGCAAGATAATCGGTATCGATTTGGGGACTACNAACTCCTGCGTCGCAGTGATGGACGGGGGCGAACCCAAAGTCATTGAGAATGCTGAGGGGGATCGAACCACTCCTTCCATCGTCGCCTATAGCAACGATGGCGAAACTCTGGTGGGCCAGCCGGCAAAACGTCAGGCGGTTACCAACCCTAGTAACACACTTTTCGCCATCAAGCGCTTGATTGGCCGTCAGTTTAAAGATGACGTCGTGCAGAAAGATATCAAGATGGTTCCTTATTCGATCGTTGCCAACGACAACGGTGATGCCTGGGTTGAGGTAAACGGCGACAAGATGTCTCCGCCGCAGATCTCTGCCCAGATTCTGACCAAGATGAGGAAGACCGCCGAAGACTATCTCGGTGAGTCAGTTACTGAGGCTGTAGTTACAGTGCCTGCTTACTTCAACGATTCTCAGCGTCAGGCAACCAAGGATGCGGGCAAGATTGCCGGTCTGGAAGTTAAGCGAATTATTAATGAGCCTACAGCTGCAGCGCTGGCGTACGGCATGGACAAGCAGACGGGTGACGCCACGATTGCGGTTTACGATTTGGGTGGTGGTACCTTCGATATCTCGATTATCGAAATCGCTGAGACCGATGGTGAGCACACCTTCGAAGTACTCTCTACTAACGGTGACACGTTTCTGGGTGGGGAAGACTTTGATCTNCGACTGATTGATTATCTTGCAGACGAATTCAAAAAAGAGTCAGGTATGGATTTGCACAACGATCCATTGGCTCTGCAGCGCCTCAAGGAAGCGGCGGAAAAAGCTAAAATCGAATTGTCCTCTTCTCAGCAAACTGAGTTGAACCTGCCTTATATTACTGCTGATGCTAGCGGCCCNAAACACCTGGTGCAAAAGCTGACCCGTGCCAAGTTCGAATCACTGGTTGAAGAGCTGGTTGATAACACACTGGCGCCGGTCAAGACCGCGCTGCAGGATGCGGGCCTCGATGCGGCAAGTGTCGATGATGTCATTCTGGTTGGTGGTCAGACGCGGATGCCGCTGGTGCAGCAGAAGGTAGCTGAATTCTTCGGCAAAGATGCGCGCCGTGATGTGAATCCTGACGAAGCAGTGGCTATGGGTGCNGCTATTCAGGCGGCGGTGCTGTCTGGCGATGTTAATGATGTACTGCTGTTAGACGTGACTCCNTTGACTCTGGGTATTGAAACTCTGGGTGGTGTAGCCAGCCCACTGATCGATAAAAATACGACCATTCCGACAAAAAAGAGTCAGGTGTTTTCAACAGCAGATGACAATCAGACTGCAGTAACTATCCATGTGGTTCAGGGTGAGCGCAAGCAAGCCACTGAGAATAAATCGCTGGGTCGATTTGACCTGACGGATATTCCGCCTTCACCGCGCGGCATGCCGCAGATTGAAGTGTCTTTTGACCTTGACGCGAACGGCATTCTTAACGTTTCTGCTAAGGATAAAGCCACCGGTAAGGAGCAATCCATCGTTATCAAGGCGTCCAGCGGTTTGTCTGATGAAGAGATCGATAAGATGGTCAAGGATGCAGAGGCTCACTCCGCCGATGACAAGAAATTCGAAGAGCTTATCACTGCGCGCAACACTGCAGATGGCTTGATTCATGCGACAAGGAAAACGCTGGAAGAAGCCGGAGATAAGGCGAGTGANGAAGAAAAGAATGCGATTAATGATTCGATTACTACCCTGGAAGAAGCGCTTAAGTCGGATGACAAGGGTGAGATCGAGGCAAAGACCAAGGATTTGACTGACGCCTCTACTAACCTTGCACAGAAGTTGTACGCTGAGCAGGCGGCGGCCGGTGCCGAGGCTGGCTCTACTGAAGCCGCTGGTGGTGGCGACAGTGCCGAAGCTGGCGTCGATGAAGCAGTAGATGCCGAGTTCGAAGAAGTTGAGGAAGAAGACAAGTAACAGGCTTAAGCGNATACCAGCGTCACTAGACGAAATCTGGAGACCTGCAAGGGTCGCNGCGAAATAANTGAGCCACGGAATCTTGAGCCGTGGCTCAGTTATTTTCGACTTTGGAAAAGGAAACTTTTTAGCACATGTCTAAGCGGGATTTTTACGAAGTACTGGGTGTCGAGCGCGGGGCCTCGGAAGCCGAGATAAAGAAGGCTTACCGGCGCGTGGCGATGAAAAACCACCCCGATCGCAATCCCGACAAACCTGAGGCTGAAGAGAAGTTCAAGGAGGCCAATGAGGCGTTCGAAGTGCTGTCCGATTCGGATAAGCGGGCACGCTATGACCAGTACGGCCATGCGGGAATCGAGGGTCAGACCAGCGCAGGCTCAGCCGATTTTGGCGATATCTTTGGCGATATCTTCGGAGATATTTTTGGTGGTGGCGGCGGAGGTGGGCGCGGCGGCCGCAGCCATGTGCGGCAAGGCGCTGATTTGCGCTACAACCTGGAGTTAGGCCTCGAAGAAGCGGTGGGCGGCACTACTGTCAAGATTCGCATCCCCACTACCGTAACCTGCACCAAGTGTGAAGGTACTGGCGCGAAGCTGGGCACGCAGCCAATCGACTGCACGACCTGTGCCGGTCATGGCCAGGTGCGCATGCAGCAGGGCTTCTTCTCGGTTCAGCAAACCTGTCCTCGCTGTCGGGGTGCTGGCAAGCAGATAAAAGATCCGTGTTACGCCTGCCATGGGCGCGGCAGTACAGATGAAAACAAGACTCTCTCTGTCAAAGTGCCCGCGGGTGTCGATAACGGCGACCGCATTCGCCTTACCGGTGAAGGTCAGACTGGAGTACACGGCGGCCCGCCAGGTGATCTCTATGTCGAAACGCATGTGCGTCCGCATGAAATATTTGAACGTGATGGACGCAACCTGCACTGCGAGATACCTATCAGTTTCGCTGATGCGTCATTAGGTGGTGAGCTGGAGGTGCCGACCCTGGATGGCAAGGTAAAAGTCAAGATCCCTAGTGAGACTCAGACTGGCAAATTGTTCCGCTTGCGCGGGAAGGGTGTGACTTCGATTCGCGGCGGCGGTGCGGGTGACTTGCTGTGCCGTGTGGTCGTAGAGACACCGGTTAACCTGACGGCGCGACAAAAAGAAATCCTTGCAGAGTTTCAGGGAATCCAGAAAGAGGAAGGCAGTCGCCAGTCACCGCGTGAATCATCATGGTTCGATGGCGTGAAGAAGTTTGTCGACGGATTGACCAGCTAGCGCAAAACTCTTGCTCCAGTGTCGTAGTTNGCTGCAATGAGCTGTGCGAGACCCTTNATGAGGCCGATCGCCAGGGTCCATGCTTCCGATCATGGCCCCACCTGATCCGGTCTGATTCTTGAATCCTNCAAGTCAAGCTGAAGAATCGGCCATTCTCATTCTCTTCCAATACACTGCTGCGTGCAGCATTGAAGGCACCCTCACGGTTTATCTGCATTGAGATGCATGTTTGCAACAATCGTAGTTGATTCAGTGCCCGTGGTTATGGCACATCGTGCCCGACGCCGGAGGCATTCACCTTGTATGGTAAAGGTGTTTAACTCAACTTCAGTAATTTTTCGTGTGCTTTAGGTTCGAGTCGCGGTCCGTATTGGGTGACCACTGTCGCCGACGCCACGCTGGCGAAAGAGCCCGCTTTNTCGAAGCTCATGCCGTTCGTAATACCGTAAAGAAACGCGCCCGAATACATGTCACCGGCGCCGTTAGTGTCGACAACTGGGACGCGTCGTGGGGCTATCTCGATTAGCTGTTTTCCGTCCCATAACAATGAGCCATCTGCACCCGTGGTTACTGCGAACTGCTTGGCTTTTGTCTTAAGTGCTTCGATTGCCTTGTCCAGGTCCTCTTCGCCTGACCAAAGCTGCGCTTCCTGTCGATTGCAGAACAGCAGATCTACACGATCACCCAATACTTCGTTGACGTTGTCTTTGAAGTATTCAAGCATGGAGGGGTCTGAAAAAGTCATCGCTGTTTTGATGCCTTTCTCTCTCGCATACTCTTTCATTTCGATAATTGCAGATCTTGCCGTGTCTGAGGTAACGAGGTAGCCCTCCAGATACATGTACTCGCAATTGCTGGCTGCTTCAAAGTCCATCTCTGAAATCGAGATGTTGTCTGACACGCCGAGGTAGGTGAGCATAGTTCGCTCTGCATCTGGTGTGACCATTACAAGGCACCGTCCACTGACACCATCAACCCGCTGGCTGTTCTTGTTAGTCTCAATATTGTGATGGCCGAGCTGGTTCATGAAAAAGTCGCCGGTCTCGTCATTTGCGACACGACAGGAATAGAACGCATTGCCGCCAAATTGACTCACTGCGTACAGAGTGTTGGCGGCAGAACCGCCACCAGTGCGAGTCTTGATACCGAAGCGGTTGGTAAGCTCAGAAAGCAGGCCTTCCTGTTCTTCATGGTCCACAAGGGTCATGATGCCTTTCTCGATTGAGAATTCTTTCAGGAAGGAATCCGTAATCTCGAATTCCTTGTCTACCAGCGCATTACCAATACCGTATACGTCAAATTTCATGAGGGATGATTCTCTGTTCTGCTCAGTTCTTGGGATAGTCGGAGTGAGTGATACGAGTGAAGGCTTTTTCGGCTGCATCAAGCGTTAGCTGTATCTCTTCTGCGCCGTGGGCAGAGGAAACGAAGCCGGCCTCGTATGCTGAGGGTGCCAAATAGACGCCATTTTCCAGCATCGTATGAAAGTAAGTCTGAAATGCAGCTGCATCACCTGCCATGACGTCAGCGTAGCTGGTCACTTTGTCTAGCTCATTGAAGAAGCAACCGAACATGCCGCCGACTTGATTGGTGGTAAAGGGAACGCCGGCAGCGTCAGCCCTTTCCTGCATGCCCGACAGCATGGTCTCTGCAGTGGCGGCAAGTTTGTCATAAAAACCTGGGGCAGAAACGGCATCGAGCATGGCCAGGCCAGCGGCAACAGCCAGTGGGCTGCCGGATAATGTGCCGGCCTGATAGACCGCGCCATTGGGTGCGATATTGTCCATGATCTCTTTACGACCTCCGAAAGCACCTACTGGCAGGCCCCCGCCAATCACTTTGCCTAGTGCCGTTAGATCAGGCGTGACACCGTAGACAGATTGTGCGCCACCGAGGGCAACCCTAAACCCAGTCATCACTTCGTCAAAAATTAGTACGCTGCCAAATTCATCGCAGCAGCTTCGCAAGGTTTCCAAAAACTCAGGAACCGGTGGCACACAGTTCATGTTGCCCGCTATGGGCTCTACGATGATGCAGGCAACACGCTCACCGTGCTCTTTAAAAAAGGCTTTAACTCCTTCGCTATCGTTATAGGTCAGGACGTGGGTAAGATCAGTGTAGGCTTTGGGAACACCTAGCGAGTCCGGTTCTCCCAGGGTGAGTGCGCCAGATCCAGCCTTGACCAGCAGGCCATCCACATGGCCGTGGTAGCAACCCTCGAATTTCACTATCAGGTCGCGGCGAGTAAAACCGCGCGCCAGTCGGATTGCGCTCATGGTTGCTTCCGTGCCGGAGGTCACGAGGCGCACCTGTTCCAATGAAGGCACGAATTCACAGATCTTCTTGGCGATCTCAACCTCAGCCTCGGTGGTGGCACCGTAGCCGAGCCCCGCTTTGAGCTGTTCACTCAATGCCGCCAAGACAGATTCGTCTCGATGGCCGAGAATTAGTGGACCATAGGCGCCCACATAATCGACGTAGCGATTGTCGTCGCTATCGATGACATATGCGCCTTCTCCCCCTTTGATAAACAAGGGATTGCCGCCAACGCTCTTGAAAGCGCGAACGGGTGAATTTACGCCTCCGGGGATGTAGGTCTGTGCTTGCTCAAAAAGCTCCCGAGATCGATCGTGTTTCATAAAGCGTCCTTGGGTTTGAATTGGCTGACTCAATCTCAGTGCTATTCAGAAGAAGGGGTAGGATCAGGGACTGAATTACTAAATAGCGCATTAAGTTTGCTAGCTCTTGCCAGAATCTGTTTGTAAAAGTCTTGACCTGATTCTTCGTGGCTGACGTTCTCCGCAGCGCCAAACAGGCCGCTGATTGCCGCCAGCATGTCTGCACCTGCGGCGATCAGAGAGGCGCCATTTTCCGCGTTGATGCCACCAATAGCAACTATCGGGATGTCGATTTTCTCGCGCGCGAGCGACAGGATTTTAAGTGCTGCTGGGCTGGCGTCTGGCTTGGTGTGAGACGGAAAGAAGCGGCCAAAGGCAACATAATCAGCACCCGCATCTGCAGCCTTTTCAGCTTTTTCCAGCGAGTCATGACAGGTCACACCGATGATGGCCTCAGCGCCAAGCAGCTTGCGTGCGGTATCGCAGTCGCCATCGCGCTGGCCTAGGTGCACGCCATTGGCCCCAATATCGGCGCAGAGCTGCATGTCATCATTAATGATTAGGGGTACGGAGAAGCGCTGGCATAACGCAAGCAGACGCCGCGCCTGTTCTGCTTTATCTGGCAAAGCGAGACTCTTGCAGCGGTATTGCAGCAGCTTAATTCCGCCGAGCAGGGCGGCCTCAACTGCGGGTAGCACCGTGTCTGGAGACTGCAGCGCATCATCGGTGATGCCGTAAATTCCGCGTATTGGTGGTTTCATCCTAGGGCTGCTGCTTGTTCCAGTAACTGCGATTTGGAATGCGTTGTCCACATCCCATGCTTATGCCGTGGTTCAGCGCTTCCCAGGTAAAGCGCTGGGCCTGTTGGATGGCGTCACGCAGAGTTAGTTTGTGCGCCAGATACCCGGCAATAGCAGCGGCCAGGGTGCAGCCGGAACCATGATAGGAATCTGGCAGGCGAGGCCAATTGTACAGAGTGGCTTTCCGGTGCGATGTATAGAGACGGTTTACTACGCCATCTGTTTTTGCATGCGTACCGGTGAGCAGCACGTGCTGACAGCCCGCCTCAATGAGTTCATCAGCACAGGCGTTAAGGGACGCTGCCGCAGGGGCCAGCTGTTTGATTTCATCGGTATTGGGTGTTAACACCGTGGTCAGTGGAATCAGCAGTGAGCGGATTGCATTGAGTGCTTCAGCGTCGCTGAATTGGTAACCGCCGCCCGCCGCAACTACAGGGTCCAGAACCACGGGAATATTTTCATAGTCTTTCAGAATGGTGTGAATGACTTCTACGGTTTCCATAGCGCTGACCAGTCCAATCTTGAAGCACTGTACCGGCATATCCTCCAGCACTGCACGGGCCTGCTGTGCGATCAAAGCTGCGCTGGTGCTGGTAATGCTGAAGGCATTCCGGGTGTTCTGCGCTGTGAGCGCGGTAACTATTGGGACAGCATGACAGCCAACGCTGAACAGGGTTTCGATGTCCGCCTGAATCCCGGCTCCACCCGTAGGATCCATCCCAGAGAAACACATCACAGTGGGTTTGAAATCCAGCATGGACAGCTACAGGGTCGGCTTCACAACAATAAGAACGACGACGCCGATAAGAAGAAAAACTGGCAGCTCGTTGAATATCCTGAAAAAGATATGGGTACGCAGGCTTTGCGCTTCACGCAGCTGTTTCATATGCCACCAACAAAGCACGTGGTAGACAACCAGCAGGGCAACCAGCGCGAGCTTCACATGCATCCACCACCAGGACATGTAGTAACCCCAGTTGCCCCAGAGTAACCAGAACCCGAAAGCCAGCGTCAGAACCATGGAGGGTGTTGTGATACCCCAGTAGAGTTTCCGCTCCATGATTACGAAGCGATCCTTGCTCACTTGATCCTCGCTCATGGCGTGGTAGACAAATAGCCGCGGTAGATAAAACAGCCCGCTGAACCAGCAAACTACNAAAACGATATGAAAGGCTTTAATCCAAAGCATTGATTTGTGCAATTCTCTATTGAACCGGGAAAGCTATCATAGCTCTCTGGGCATGTCTTTGGCTACAGTGGCAGAGCTCTAAGTCATTGATTTAAAAAATTAAAACGGCAAAATTATTGCAATCTTGTGAGTGCCGTGTATGCTTCTCGGTCCGAGCCTACAGGGCGCAGGGCCCGCATACCGCGGGTTACTGGCAAGGGCATGAATTTGATTAAGGTTGGCATTGTAGGCGCTACGGGTTACACCGGCGTTGAACTACTGCGACTTCTGGCGCCACGCCAGGACATCGAGCTGTGCGTGGTCACTTCACGGGCGCTGCAAGGCAAGGCTGTTTCCGCTTGCTTTCCTAATTTACGCGGGGTAGTGAACAGGCAGTTCACTGGTCCCGATGACCCGGGGCTGACGCAATGCGACGTTGTTTTCTATGCCACACCCCATGGCGTTGCCATGCACCATGCTGCTGAAATGCTGTCCGCCGGGGTGAAGGTCATAGATCTGTCCGCTGATTTTCGCATCAAGGATTTGGCACTCTGGGAACAATGGTATAAGCAGGCACACGCGTGGCCTGAGGGAGTTGCTGAGGCGGTGTACGGTTTGCCAGAGGTCAACCGGGAAGCCATCAGGCAGGCGCGGCTGGTTGCGGTCCCCGGATGCTATCCAACCGCGATCCAGCTCGGATTTATCCCACTGCTAGAGGCGGGGCTGTTGGACACATCCAGGCTGATTGCCGATGCTAAGTCTGGCGTGAGTGGGGCTGGCCGGAAAGCCGTGGGTGACTTTTTACTGTGCGAGGCGTCTGAGTCAATCAAAGCCTATGGGGTCAGCGGCCATCGGCATCACCCAGAAATCAGTCAGGGCCTGGCCCTGGCCCACGGCGCCCCCGTCGGGCTCACCTTTGTACCGCATCTTACGCCCATGGTGCGCGGGATTTTGGCGACTCTTTACGGCCCAATAAAAGCTGAAATTCAGGCNACACAAGAGCAGTTGCAATCAATTTTTGAAAACCGCTATGCTAATGANCCGTTCGTAGATGTTTTGCCNGCTGGTGAACTGCCGGCTACGCGCGATGTTAAAGGCTCAAACCGGTGCGCTATTGCGGTATCCTATGCGGCGGATACCAATACCGCGCTGGTACTGTCGGTCGAGGACAATCTTGTCAAAGGGGCTTCTGGGCAGGCAGTGCAAAACCTTAATATAATGTTTGACCTGNNCGAGGCAGCCGGCCTGGAANGTATCGCGTTGCTGCCTTGAAAATACTGAGCCGCGCTAACTATCAAGTTAAAGTCTATGCCCAACGTTGTTAAAGGAAGCAAGCAAGAACAGATGGTTGTGGTGCCTTATCGGCCACGGCAGCGAATGAGGTCTACCTTGTTACTGGTTTTTTGTGTTGCGACAAGCGCGGCAGGCGGCTGGGTGTATGGCTACTATCAAACAATGCTCGCCCAGCAAACTGAACTGGCAGACCAGGGTGAGCTGACCGCAGAGATAAATTCCCTGCGGCTTGAAAACGCTGATCTGCAACGACAAACTGCCATCTTGGAACGTTCCAGCGTCATGGATCAGCAGGCCAATGCCGAGGTGCAAGGTACCATTACTTCCTTGCGTGCTCGCATCGCACAGTTGGAAGAAGACATCGTGTTTTATCGCCAGGTAGTGGCAGAAGAAACCGAGGAGACCGGCTTGATGATTGGTCAACTCGACCTCGATGCGACGACAGATCCGGGACGCTATCGGTACAAACTTGTGATGCGCCAGAAAGATGCTGATGGCGACACATTTCTGTTGGGCCACGTGAACGTCAATCTGATTGGCCTGCAGGGTGATGAGCAGGTGATATTGGCATTGCGCGATATCGCGGAAACGGAGAATGAACTCGACATTCGTCTTCGGTTTAGATACTTTCAAAATATAGAGGGAGAACTGACCCTTCCTGAAGGTTTTCAGCCAGATCGAATTCAGATTGCGGCAGTCTCCGATGAGCCGGTCTCTAAAACAATTAGCGAGGATTTTGGTTGGGTTGTTGCCACAGAATAAGTGGCTTCTACGAATGAAGAATTTTGGAAAAATCAGGAAACAGGCGTTTCCCGGAGCAAATAAATGTTTGGCAAGTCTAATGACAACCCACCAGCGGTAACGAATCTGCCCACTATGACCCTGATCTCACGCAACACCGAGATTGTGGGTGATATTCATTTTAGTGGTGAATTGTTCATCGAAGGTCGAGTCAAAGGCAACATCTACGCTGCTGATGATTCTGCGGCCTTAATTCGTGTGGCCGAGAATGGCGCCGTGGAGGGAGAGATCTGCGTTCCCTCTGCCGTGATTAATGGGCTTATTCAGGGTGACTTGCGCTCGGCAAACCATATCGAGCTGGCTTCCAAGGCGGTAGTAGTTGGTAACGTCTACTACAACCTGATCGAAATGGTGATGGGCTCCGAGGTTAACGGCAACCTCATACATATCGGTGCAGATCAAAATGAAACCAAGTTGCTGGCCACAGAAAAGAAAAAATTACCCTTCGACACCCCATCTTTTAAGCACGATTAGCCGAAGAAAAGACGGTAAGAATGCCGCAGGGCCGGCTTTGCAGCCTTGCCGGACTCCGCTATAATACTTGACTAAACTTCTAAGTTATTTATTGGTAAATGAACTGCGAGGCGGGTCGCGCATCGAGAATATGTGTCCGTAGCCCTGGTCCTGTACCAGGTGGGTTGGTTCAACGCAGCGAATAGCAAAAGAATGCCTGAAGAGAGCTTCATGTCAGTAGTTCAGACCGTAGAACCCGTGATCATGACCTTTACCGACAACGCGGCGGACAAGGTTCATAGTCTAATCGCGGAAGAAGGTAACGACAGGCTCAAGCTACGGGTTTTTGTCACAGGCGGCGGCTGCTCAGGTTTCCAGTACGGGTTTTCTTTTGACGAAGACGTCAATGACGATGACACCGTAATTAAAAACAAAGGGGCCGAGTTGTTGGTTGACCCCTTGTCCTATCAGTACCTTGTTGGTGCGAGAATCGATTACACGGAGGGCCTGGAAGGCTCACGTTTCATCGTTGATAACCCAATGGCCGCAACTACCTGTGGCTGTGGCGCGTCTTTCTCTATTTAACCTCTTTATCCGATATCTCTGCCTGATCGTCTACCTGAAGATTTTGCCTGCGAGCAGGCCATGCTTCCCCTGGCACACCCGGCTGAAAAGCGTGCATTGCGGTCGCAATATGTTGCGCGAGTCTTAGAGTTGGTAAGTGCTTACTATTAAATGAGGCGCTGCGGTTTTTTGCAGTCTTCGGCTCGTATTCAGGCTCGGTAGATTCCACCTAGCATCACCGCTTCGCTGGCGCCGGTAAACCCAGACGTGTCTATTTTTCGCCCGGCGCAGGTTTCCCTCGCAATCCAGGCAAAGGCGATGGCCTCCACCCAGTCAGGGTCGAAACCTAGCGTCAAGGTGCTAGCAACTGTGCAATTTGGTCGTGCCTGCGCCAGCCCTTGCATCAGCGCGCGGTTATGGGCACCACCTCCACAGATAAAAAGAGACTGGCAAATCGGGTCCAGCGCATCGACGATGGTGTCCACGGTAAGCTGCAGCAAGGTGGCCTGCACATCCCGAGGCTGAATGGCGCCCTGGCACTGCGCCAGCTTGTTCTCTAGCCAGGTGCCGTTGAATAGCTCGCGCCCGGTACTCTTGGGGAGTGCCTTGGAGAAAAAGGGTTCGTTCCGGCAGAGCTGAAGCAACTCATTGTGCACCGTGCCGCTGCTCGCCCAAACGCCGCCTTCGTCATACTTTTTCTGTTGGTGCTTGTCGATCCAGAAATCCATCAGCACATTGCCGGGCCCCGCATCGAAGGCAATTGGGTTGAAGCCCTGGCGGAGGCAGGTGATATTGCTGATGCCGCCAATGTTGATAATCGCCCTGTTCTCATTGCTTGATGNAAAGATTTGCTGGTGCAGGAGTGGGGCAAGTGGCGCNCCTTGACCACCTGCACTGATATCACGGCCGCGGATGTCAGTTACCGTGGTAATGCCCGTGCGCTGGGCGATAGTGTTAGCGTCTGCCAATTGAAGGGTGAAGGGATTGCTGGTACCTGGCTCGTGCCATACCGTTTGCCCGTGGCTGCCGATAGCGGACACTGCTTTGGGTCCAACTCCGGCAATGTTAAGCACTGCGTTCGCGGCGTCAGCGAACGTTTTACCCAATTGAATGTGGGTCTGACCAAGCTCTGAGAGTCGAATATCTTCTCCCAAACACAGGGCCATTATGCTTTTTCGCAGAGGGTCTTCGAAGGGNTGGCTGTGNCTGGCAATCAGCTCGGGGGTGTCTTGCTGAAAATTGACCAGCACAGAATCAACACCATCGACNCTGGTGCCGGAGATCAGCCCAATATAAAGCTCGTTTTCNGCCATGATGATTCAATCAGCGCTGGGCTGATTCAGGGTTAACAGCCTGTCGCTGTAAAGCTCCTTGAAGTGGTCTAGCAAGTCTGCGGTCTGACTGTGAAAGCGATCCATGTTTGCAGGTGCGATGGATTTTGCTTTGGGCAAACTATCCAGAATGGTGCGCGGATTCCGATGGACGCCATTCACCAGGAATTCATAGTGAAGGTGTGGACCAGTTGCCCCGCCAGTGGCGCCTACATAGCCTATGACTTCGCCCTGCCTGACACGCTCTCCGCGGCGCACCGCATAGCGCGAGAGGTGGGCATACTTGGTCTCAAATCCACCGGCATGTTTGATCNCCACCAGATTGCCAAATGAGCCATTTCTTGTCGCCCAGGTCACCGTGCCGTCACTGGTGGCCCGGACCGGCGTGCCGCTAGGTGCCGCGTAGTCAGTACCTTTATGGGCCCGAATTGTGTTGAGTATTGGGTGGCGGCGGCTTGGATTAAAGTTNGAGCTAATGCGGAATACATCCAGCGGGCTGCGCAAGAATGCCTTGCGCATACTTTCCCCGTCGGGTGAGTAGTAGCCTGCTTCGCCTTCCTCGTCGATGTATTGGATCGCAGTGAAAATTTTTCCTTCATTGATATATTGAGTGGCCAGGATTTCACCGTGGCCTATGTATTCTCCATCCAGATACTTCTCCTCGTAGAGAATGCTGAACTCGTCACCGGCCCGCGGATCGAGAATAAAGTCTATGACGCCGCCGAAGACATTGGCCATTTCCATGATATGGACTGCAGGGATGTTTTCACGCTGACCGGCCATAAACAGGCTGTCTGCGATCGTGCCCACGCGAAACGCCTGTTGTAATTCGGCTTCTTTCAGAATGCTTTCAACGGCATAACCAGATTCGCTGCGCTTGAAGATAAAACCCTCCAGCGGCGACTTGAGAACCCGCAGCTGCTCCAGTTCACCGGCTTCGGGGATCATGAAATCCAGTTCGTAGCCGGGATAAAGCCGATTGAGGATGTTGGCTTCCTCGCTGCTATTGAGGACCCGGAACAGATCCTGATCGCTTAGCCCCACCTTGCTGAAGATTACGGAAAGGTTGTCGCCGCTCTTGACCACGACATTTTGCCAGCTGTTATCCTCAAGTGGAACGATCTCGTCCGTTAAGGCTGGCGCAGAGGTTTTGCCAGGGATGATAAAGTCATCAGGATCGTACGACAGGGTTCCCCTGCTAGTCTCAGCGTCTCGTGTCACACCTGTGTTGGAAGTGTTGTCAGGGCCCAGTGCAATCGGGATTGCAACCTGAGCCCGATCTGGGACAGTTGGCCCGTTGTCGTCAGGCAAGGCCAGGAAGGCTAACAATAGCACCACCAGTCCGCCCGCAATGTACAGGTGATCCTGGGGATAATATTTGTCTATAAAATTCTTTGCGGTATCAACAATACGCATGAGGCTGAGTCGTGTATCTATATATCGTGTCTTCGAATGCTATTTCTTGAACCTGTAAAATGGTTTCGCCGCAACGCTAGCAAATCAATCGCGCGGCATTATAACAATAGCTTTTCGCAATCCCAGTGCTTATTTCTAAACCCCGGCCTATTAGCAGTTCATCTATCGTGGGCGACTGTCGCCATTTTTTCCCGAAATGGTTCGCATTAGTGTAAAATCTGCGCTCTTTTTTTCGCACGAAGTGCGCCATATCTATGCTTCGTCGGCATAAGTCTGGAATTACTTAGGGTTTGGACAACACATGACGCAACCTGTTACCGATATCATCCAGGATTTGGGGAGTCGTGATCTACTGGTGCAGCTGGCCGGCGGCGATGAGGTGCGTGATCATCTGAACTCAGGTAGCCGAACAGTCTATTGTGGCTTCGATCCAACAGCCGAAAGCTTGCACGTGGGTAGCATGGTACCTTTATTGGTGCTAAAACGGTTCCAACTGGCGGGCCATCAGCCGATTGCGCTGGTGGGTGGCGCGACTGGGCTCATTGGCGACCCAAGTTTCAAGTCCAGCGAGCGCAGCCTGAATTCCACCGATATCGTAGAAGAGTGGGTNAAGCGCCTNAAGCCCCAGTTGAGCCAGTTCCTGGACTTTGATTGTGGAAGCAATTCTGCGGTCCTGGCTAATAATCTGGACTGGACCCATGGCTATGATGTGCTGGGCTTTCTGCGCGACGTGGGCAAGCACTTTTCCGTCAACGCCATGATTCAGAAAGAATCAGTCAAACAGCGTATAGGGCGCGAGGGTGAGGGAATTTCCTTCACCGAGTTCAGCTATATGCTGCTGCAATCCTATGACTTCGCGGAACTTAACAAGCGTTATAACTGCACCGTGCAGGTAGGGGGCAGCGACCAGTGGGGCAATATCACCGGTGGTATCGATTTGACGCGGCGCTTGCACCAACGGCAGGTATTCGGGGTTACTACGCCTCTGGTCACCAAGGCGGACGGCACTAAATTCGGCAAGACTGAGGCGGGAACGATCTGGATCAGCCCGAATAAGACCTCGCCCTATGCCTTTTATCAGTTCTGGCTCAATGTGGCAGATGCGGATGTGTATCAATTTTTGCGCCATTTCACCTTTTTAACTGCGGCTGAGATCATGGAGATCGAGCGCGGTGACAAAGAAGCACAGGGACGGCCGGAAGCCCAGGGCATTCTTGCCCGCGAGGCCACGAAGCTGGTGCATGGAGATCAAGGCTATACGGCTGCAGCACGGATCAGCCAGGCCTTGTTTTCGGGTGAAATAGACAGCCTGACCGAGAGCGATCTGGCGCAACTGGAGCTGGACGGCTTGCCCTGTAAGGCATTGGAATCCCAAACCATCAGTATTGTGGACGCGCTGGTCAGCACCGGGCTGGCGAAATCGAATAAAATGGCCCGGGAATTCATCGGTAACAACGCGGTGAACGTCAACGGACAGGTGGTAAACACGGTGGAAACTATGCTTTCCGCGGCGCATGCTCTGCACGGCAAGTACCTGATAGTGAAGCGAGGCAAAAAGCTGTTCTATTTGGTAAAATTTCCCGTCGCATAGCCAAAAAAGAATGCGCAGAGGCCATTCATTGGTTGTCTACATTTTAGGCTTGCGCTATTATCGCGCACCCTTGAAAAATCAGCCTTAATTTGGCGTTCAAAGGGCTTTCTGAGCAATTGGCGATCAGATTGAAGGCCGCGAATTATGCGGCCTGCAGGCAGATTGGGCAGATTCCGGAAATTTATTCCAAATTTGTCTTATTAATGCTTGCCAAGTCACTCTAGGCGCGTATAATGCGCCACCTCTGTGACATTAGTCACGGGGGTTATTTGGCTCTTTAAAAAGTAAATCAAGCAATAGAGGTGGGTGCTTGCTGAAGTGGTTCACGGGATCTAATTAA
>NYWC01000042.1 GCA_002684935.1 Gammaproteobacteria bacterium | reverse complement strand
CGCCGTCGATCCCCTGGTTAATCGCTGGGTTGGTGAACGCATGCAGTTCGTCAATGTCTAAGCTGGAATTGCTTGGAATGTTTATCGATTTAACCCTGGCAACTCTCGTTCTCTTCCTGGTCTGAATTTATGACGTGTGGAAATTGCTCCCTGTGGTGGTGCGAAGAAAAAGAGAAGCCGCCAATCCAAACGATCCAAGCAAGCTGTTCACGAATTATCTGGAACATACCCAAAGAAGTTGGCATAGCAATGCAGTATCAGCATGAGCCTTACGATGCCGGCAAGCACAGCGCCCACCCAACTCTAGTCTTTATGGCACTACGACTGCTGCGCCAGCATGAAATCGTAGAGGCTTCTGAAGAAGAGATTCCCTAACTCCTAAACGAGCGCTTCGAGCTAGATGCAGAAGGGGTAGAGTGCGTTGACGAAAAAGTGTTGGAGTCTAACGACGACATCTTCGCGATAGCAATCGACTCTCCGTCCTAAGCGGCTCGATGAAATCCAGACGCTCTGCGGCAGCAGGTTGTCTATCGCGTCCGAAATCTTTTATGCTACGCGCTTGTTTTCTGTTGCTTTATTCCGAATAGTGCGTGCATGGCAAATGCTCTAACGTCAGCCTGGTCAAAATTAGTCTCTGGGTTTCGAACTAGGTTTGTAACCCGATTACGCGCCAGGTTCCCCAAATTCTTCGGTAAACTCCCAGCCTTTGTGCAACTGACGCGCCTGGACAGGCCTATCGGTATTCTGTTGCTGCTATGGCCCACTATCGGTGCCCTATGGATTGCCGCCGAAGGCTTTCCCAGCCTTTCCTTACTGCTGATATTCAGCTTTGGAACTGCGGTCATGCGTTCCGCGGGCTGCTGCATTAATGACTATGCTGATTACAAAATTGATGGGCATGTAGACAGAACTATAAATCGACCTCTCGCTCGAGGAATCCTGACTCGAAAACATGCTATCGCGTGTTTTATGCTTCTTTCGGCCATTGGTTTCTTACTNGTNTTGTTAACGAACCGGACCACCGTGCTATTGTCACTTGGGGCTATCGTCGTTATTTCTATCTACCCATTCATGAAGCGGTTTACCAATTTACCNCAGGTAGTGCTGGGTGTAGCATTTTCATGGGGAATACTAATGGCGTTTACTGCGGTAACGGGTGCCGTACCCGCTGCGGCAATACTGCTGTTTGTCGCNAATACTCTTTGGACTATTGCCTACGATACTCAGTATGCAATNGTTGATCGAGAATTCGATAAAAAAGTAGGNGTCAAGTCTACCGCGATATTGTTTGGCGACGCCGACAAGGTGATTATCGCCATGCTGCAGGTTATGTTTGTGTTGGCAATGTATCTGGCAGGCCAGCGTTTTGAATTAAGTACCGCCTTTAATTTTTCCTTGCTGATTGCCAGCGGATTGCTTGCCTACCAGCAGTATCTGATTCGTGAGCGCACNCCAGGGCAATGCTTCAAAGCCTTNCTCAACAATAACTGGGTAGGCGCTGCAATCTTCGTCGGCATCGCACTTAGCTACTTCTAAGCGGCATGTTCAANAGAACAGACCGCTTAGNAAACGAATTCAGCCGGTGAGCAGTGTGCTCAGGTGAATGCCTGAATGCCGGTCTGAGCTCGCCCCAGAATNAGCGCGTGAATATCCTGGGTTCCTTCGTAGGTATTGACGACTTCNAGGTTTTGCGCGTGACGCATGACTGGGTATTCATCAGAAATACCGTTACCACCCAGCATGTCGCGCGCTTCACGCGCCGCATCCAGCGCTTTCAGACAAGAATTCCNCTTTAGCAGAGAGATAAGNGGCGGTGCNAGCTTACCTTCATCACGCAAGCGACAGGCCTGCANACAACCCTGCAAGCCCAGNGANATATCGGTCTGCATCTGNGCCAGCTTTTTCTGAATCAATTGATTCCCGGCCAGNGGCTTTCGGAATTGTTTNCGATCAAGCGTATATTGTAGTGCNGCATGCCAGCANGTCTCTGCTGCGCCTAGCGCACCCCAGGCGATNCCAAGGCGAGCTGAATTAAGGCAGCTAAAGGGCCCATTGAGCCCCTGGGCCAGAGGCAGCTTGTTTTCTTTCGGGACGAAAACTTCGTCCATCACAATCTCGCCCGTGACCGAAGCACGGAGGGCAAGCTTACCTTCTATCTTCGGCGCGCTCAGACCATCCATTCCTTTATCTAAGATGAACCCCCGGATAACGCCATCGTCNTCTTTGGCCCAGACAACGAAAACATCTGCAATCGGTGAGTTGCTNATCCAGTTTTTGGCGCCGGTTACACTGTATCCACCCGCGACAGAATTGGCGCGGGTTATCATGGAGCCTGGATCGGAGCCATGATCTGGCTCGGTCANGCCGAAACAGCCGATATATTCGCCGGATGCGAGCTTTGGCAGGTATTTCNCCTTCTGTTCTTCGCTTCCAAATGCATTGATCGGGTGCATGACCAGACTGGATTGCACAGACATCATGGAGCGGTAGCCAGAATCAACGGCTTCGATCTCCTTGGCAATGAGGCCGTAGCAAACATAGTTCATGCCGGCACAGTCATAGCCTTCAATCATAGGACCAAGCAGGCCCAATTCCCCCATCTCTCTGAAGATCGCGGGGTCTGTGACTTCGTTGCGGTAGGCTTCTTTTACGCGCGGGAGCAACTTGTTTTGCGCATACTGCCGTGCGGTGTCCCGCACCATACGCTCTTCTTCGCTAAGTTGTTCCTCCATGAGGAATGGATCCTGCCAATTAAATGGCACGTCGTCTTGTCGAACCGACATTCTGCTCTCCTGCGAGTTAATGATTGGCCCGGCGACAGACGCCGGTCGCTGTATTCTATCAAATTAGGGAATTCTTCTCTAAGAATGTATCCCCATGAATCTGACAAGAGCGCACCAGAGTTTGCCCGCTAAATTGCCCGTTTTGGGGCCTTTTCCGGGACGCCGAATCGTGGAGAAGATAGAATGTTCCTCCATGGATGTATCCTACATACTCGACTCATTAAATGAGCAGCAACGCAATGCGGTAGCGAGCCCTGCCCAGAGTCTGCTTGTGCTGGCCGGCGCAGGCAGCGGCAAGACCCGGGTTCTTGTCCACCGAATCGCCTGGTTGCTCCAGGCAGAACATGTCTCACCCTTTTCGATCNTGGCGGTGACTTTNACCAACAAAGCGGCGCGGGAGATGCGCGGCAGAATCGAAGAGCTCATGATGCAGTCTTTCGGCGGCATGTGGGTCGGGACTTTTCATGGTCTGGCCCACCGTCTTCTGCGCAGCCACTGGCAGGAAGCCGGATTGCCTGAAGATTTTCATATCCTCGATGCGGATGACCAACTGCGGCTGATCAAGAGAATTAACCGAACCCTCCAGATTGATGAGGAAAGGTGGCCTGCCAAGCAGTGCCAATGGTACATCAACTCCCAAAAGGATGAGGGTCTTCGGGCTGGCAACATCGAACACTTCGATGATGACTACACCAGGACCATGCTCGANATTTACAAGGCCTACGAAGAGGCCTGCGACCGCGGCGGCATGATCGATTTCGGCGAGATACTNCTGCGGGCGCACGAGCTATGGCTGAGGAACCCGCAGATTCTNCAGCACTATCAGCAGCGCTTTCAGTACGTGTTGGTGGATGAATTTCAGGACACCAACACGATCCAGTATGCCTGGTTAAGAGTCCTGGCGGGTGCTGACAGCCAGCTAATGGTAGTGGGTGATGATGACCAATCCATCTATGGCTGGCGCGGCGCGCGCATCGAAAACATTCAACAGTTTGGCAGCGACTTTCCTGACTCTGATATCGTGCGTCTCGAGCAAAATTACCGATCGACCTCCAACATTCTCAACGCAGCCAACAAGCTAATTGCCCATAACCAGAGCAGGCTCGGCAAAAACCTGTGGACCGACGGGGCCGAAGGCGAACTTATAAGCCTCTATGAAGCATTCAATGAGCAAGACGAAGCGCGCTTCATCGTGGATCGTTTGCAGGATTGGTTCAATGGAGGTAACCGCCGCTCGGATGCAGCAATTCTCTATCGCTCGAACGCACAATCCCGCGAACTGGAAGAAGCGCTACTCAGAGTCGGTATGCCGTATCGAATCTATGGTGGCCACCGCTTCTATGAACGACTTGAAATCAAGAATGCGCTGTCGTANTTGCGCCTGTTGGTGAATCGCCATGATGACACCGCGGTAGAGCGAATAATTAACGTACCAACGCGCGGAATCGGCGGGAAGACTATNGACACTATTCGCCAGGTCGCCAGGGAACACAATTGCTCGCTGTGGCAGGCCTGCGTCGAAGCAGTGAATCAAACCCTGTTGAGCTCCCGCGCATCGAATGCTGTGCTGGCGTTCCTGCAACTTATCGATGAGATGTCAAAGGCCTGTGAACCACTGGAGCTGCATGAAAAAGCGGCTTATATCGTGGAACACAGCGGCCTGGTGCAGCATCATGAGAAAGAGGGGGGCGAGAAGGCGCGGGCACGGATCGAAAACCTTGAGGAGCTGGTTACCGCTACAAGCAGCTTCGATGACCCTGGCATGGACGAAGAAGAAATTGACATCAGTGCCAGCTCCTTCCTCGCGGCTTTTCTCGATCAGGCTTCACTGGATGCCGGCGATACCCANGCAGAAGAGAGTGAAGATGCGGTGCAGCTNATGACTTTACATTCAGCNAAGGGTCTGGAGTTTCAGCTGGTATTCCTGNCGGGTNTGGAGGAGGGNTTGTTTCCTCACAAGATGTCGATGGATAACCTGGCCGGGCTGGAAGAAGAGCGGCGCCTTTGTTATGTAGGTATCACCCGCGCNAAGAACAAGCTTTACATGAGCTATGCCGAATCGCGCCGCATGCATGGCGATGTGAACCTATGCCGTCCTTCTCGCTTTATCAAAGAAGTGCCCAACGAGCTGGTAGAGGAAGTGCGGCTAAAGACCACCATAAACCGCAGCCACATGCCCAGTCGAGGCGGAGTCGCGCTAGGCCATAAATCTGCACATGGCGCAGAAGTTCCGGAGACACAGATCTCACTCGGCCAGCGTGTTGCCCATGGCAAATTCGGTGAAGGGGTCGTACTTAACTACGAGGGGCAGGGCAGTAATGCCAGAGTCCAGGTAAACTTCGATGCAGTAGGGAGCAAGTGGCTAGTCCTGTCTTATGCCAAACTTGAAGTGCTAGGCTGAGCCTGGCGGCTACTCAATCACAAAACTAAGAGTGCGCTAATGCCAATTAACTTGAACAAGTTTCTCTATATTATCTTTGTTTCATTCACGCTTGTTGCTTGCGGCGGTGAAAGCGGTGGCGCCTCTCAGAGTGGCGCTTCAGCGAACGGTTCTTCCCTATCTGCTACGACTGCCGAGCAAGAAGTCTATGAGTGGAAGATGATTACTTCCTGGCCCAAGAATCTGCCGGCCCTTGGCACGTCTCCTGAATACTTCGCCGATATCGTAGAAACTATGAGCAATGGTCGCTTAAAGATTCGGGTCTATGGAGCAAATGAGCTGGTTGGCGGCTTGGAAGTATTCGATGCGGTTTCCCAAGGCGTCGCTGAGGTTGGGCATACCGGAGCATATTACTGGCAAGGAAAGATACCTGGTGCTCCTTTCTTTTCCTCTATCCCTTTTGGCATGACCAGCTATGAACAAAACGCCTGGTTGCGTTTCGGTGGCGGCAATGAGCTATGGCGCGAGATCTATGCGCCGTTCAACTTGATTCCCGTGCGCGGGGGTAACACTGGCACCCAGATGTTCGGTTGGTTCAATAAGGAGATTAACTCCCTGTCCGACTTGCAGGGCCTGAAGATGCGGATCCCAAGCCTTGGTGGTGAAGTGTTTCGGCGCGCCGGTGGTTTGCCAGTAACTATGCAAGTAAGCGAGGTCTTCACCGCACTGCAGACAGGCTCTCTCGATGCCACCGAGTTTGTGAGCCCCTATAACGATTTGGCTGTGGGCTATCACACGGTAGCGGACTACTACTATTACCCAGGTTGGCATGAGCCCGGCTCCACTCTGGAAACCCTGTTCAACAAAGAGCGCTTCGAAGCCCTGCCGGAAGACCTACAGAAAATCTTGTTGGCTGGCGCCGAAGTAATGAACCAGACCCTGCTAGATGAGCTGATGGCGAAAAATAACGAGGCCCTTAGGACCCTGGTTGAAGACCACGATGTCGAGATGCGGCGCTTGCCCGATGATGTGCTGACCGAACTACGCCGCTTGTCAGATGAGGTGGTGCAGGAACTCGCGGCTTCAGATGAAACCACGCGCCGGATTTATGAATCCTGGAGCAGCTTCCGAAATGGTGTCATGAACTACAACAGCATCGCAGAAGAGGCGCTTATTGAAGCCCGCAAGCTGCCCTTGGACTAATTGAGATTGGGAAAATTTAGATCAGGCCTCTGGTAATGGTCTCGGCTTACCAGAGTCATCGATCGCTACGAATACGAATAGTCCGTCAGCTACCTTGATGCCGTCNCTCTGATTCACCCGCTGCCAGCTCAAACGTCCGCCACAATATGCACAGAGGTGCGGCCTTTTTTCCACCCNGCAATAGCGGCTCACCGTGGCTCCTACCTTTACCGGACTAAGAAAGCTGACGAATATATCCCCATTGACATTGGTATCTNTGGGCATTGCTAGGGTTTGTAAAGCCNNCTCCCCCTGGATCTCTGGATTTTCAGACATGATTCGAACCTGAATAATGAAAGCGAATCATTGATTAAGCGCTGACGGCAGCCAGGTTGTTAGACCTGGCTGAAAGGCCAGCAAGATCAGCAACAGTAGCTGCAATATAACGAAGGGAATTACGCCGCGATAGATATCGCCTGTTGCCACTTCAGGTGGCGCTACACTACGTAAATAGAACAGCGAGAAGCCAAACGGCGGGGTAAGAAAAGACGTCTGCAGATTGATCGCTATCATCACACCCAGCCAGACTGGGTCCAGTCCCATTCCCAATAGCACCGGGCCAACAAGCGGAACCACCATGAAGGTGATCTCTATAAAGTCCAGGATGAATCCCAGCAGAAAGATTACCAGCATGACCACCAGGGTTGCCCCCACCACCCCACCCGGCATGATGGCAAACAGTTTTTCGATCAGCTCCTCGCCGCCGAAGCCGCGAAAAATGGAAGAAAAAATTGTCGCGCCCACAAGGATCAAGTAGACCATGGAGGTGATACGAGTGGTCTCGATGGCGACTTCATGCACCACAGACAGATTTAACATGTGCCTGCTCGCCGCCAGCGCCATCGCGCCGAGAGCACCAACCGACGCCGCTTCCGTTGGTGTTGCGATGCCCATCAGGATCGAGCCCAGCACGGAAACCATCAGAATGACCGGTGGAAACAGGCCTTTTAGAAGTGCCGTCAAAAGATGACTCTCTTCGGCACCACCCGTTTCAGCGCCAGGCGCCAGCTCTGGCTTCACCATGGCAACGAGAAACACATAAAGACCATAGGCGATCACCAGCAGCAAACCAGGAATAATGGCCCCGGCGAACAGATCGCCGATAGAAACAAAGTCCGGTGCGAACACGCCCGCATTCAGCTGTGATTGCTGGTAGGCATTGGAGATTACTTCCCCGAGCAGCACCAGACAGATAGACGGCGGGATAATTTGCCCCAGGGTTCCNGTNGCGCATAGCGTGCCGCAAGCGAGTGCCGGCTGGTAGCCCGCTCGCAACATNGATGGCAAGGACAGAATGCCCATGGTAACTACGGTGGCCCCGACTATGCCGGTACTGGCCGCCAGCAACATGCCTACCAGGATAACCGAAATACCAAGCCCTCCGGGCAGCCCTCGGAAAACCACCTCCATGTTCTTAAGCAGGTCTTCGGCAATGCGAGATTTCTCCAGCATCGAGCCCATGAACACAAATAAAGGCACAGCAAACAGATTCTGATTAACCAGAATGCCATAGATACGGTTAGGGATCAGGGAGATAAATGCGGGATCAAACACACCAGCAATTTCGCCGATGCCGGCAAATAAAAGTGAGACGCCTGCCAGGGTGAGCGCCACGGGATAGCCTGCCACCAGAAACAGGCACACCACAAGAAACAGGATTAACGGTAAGTAATCAGCCAAGCTTATTCTGCCCCTGGATGATTACTGNCATCATTGGTCACCGCTGTACTAAGGATTTGTTGTAACGACTTTATCGCCTCTGCTACGCCCTGAATAATTAACAACAAGGGAAGCACTAGCAGGGATGCTTTGAGCAAATAAACATAGGGTAGTCCGCTAGACTCGGCAGATCCTTCCCGAATACGCCAGGAAACCGCAACATAGTCCCAGCTTGCCCAAATGATGAAACCTGCTGTCAGGGTCAAAAAGATGCCTGTACCCAGCAGATCGATCAGTCCACGGGCCCTAGACGAAAGCCGGTTATAAAACACATCAACCCTGACATGGCCCTGTTGCTTGAGAGTGTAGGCGGCACCGAAAGTGAAAATAAGCGCATTGAGGTAAATGATGGATTCTTGCAGGGCGATGGAGCCGACCTGGAAGGCATAGCGCAAGACCACAATCAGGCCCATGACCAAAACCATGGCCAGTGCCAGCCACGAGATCCACCGTCCCAGGCTTTCGTTTAATGAATCTATTAGTCTTATCAGGTTTTTCATAACGCACTCGAAGCCGCGATATGATGCCACAAACCCAAGGATAAACTTACATAAATGAGACGCGGAGAAGTTGGTAGCTAAGCACTAGCAAGGCCAGGCTTAGCAGCAGAAACGCGGCGCCGAGTACCCACATGCCTCCGCGGCGTATCCGCAGGGACAGGCGCTGATGCCAGCTTTTGCCGGTAACCACGGGTGGCGGCACATGCAGAAACAGTTGGCTCAGACTATATAGAACGAGAAACCAGAGACAGCCCATAAAGGAGAACAGTAGCCATGAGTCATCGGTTACCCATGGATTTTCCACCAGGCTAAGCACAACGCCCACACCGCAGAAACCCGCGAGGATAAGCAAAAGACCCTGAATCCGGTGTAAAACCTTAGCAATTCTCTGCAGTCGCTCTATCATAGGCACCCATGATAAATGCTGAGCCTAAGGTCTGCCTACTTCAGACTAGTTTATTAACAATCCCAAATATTTGATGTCTAGTTATGGATGACACCGCTAAGAAACTTGAGCTGCCTTTCATGGCTGGCCTCAATCCCATGGACGAGCCCGTTTTCGAAAGCCTGCAGGCAGAATTACTTGATGAGCAAAGCAATCGCGTCCGCCTGCTAAAGTCCCCGCTACTCTCGAGGAGCCTGGCAGCCGGCGACATCCTGCGAATTATCAATCCCAATACCGCAGAATACGAGATGGAACGCCGCAGCGGTAATCTTTCTGTGCGGGTGTTTCGTAAGTCCAGACTGAGCGAATTGGAAGAGCATCTCACTTCTGCGATCGAGAAGCTGGGCGGCTCACTGGATTTTGATTCTGAGCGAGCCCTAGTCTACAGCATTCATGTCTCGCTCGGGTTTGGCAAGATTGAAGAATTGCTCAATAACGCCTGCGAGAAGTACCCGGATTCAGTTTGGTACTATGGCAATGTCTACGATCCTAAAGATGGAACGACGCCACTCAATTGGTGGCATGAATTTGATAATCAGGAATAAGCTTTATGTTAATGGTGGTCTCACCCGCAAAATCTTTGGACTTCGAAACCCGGCCAGGGACACGAAAGTTTTCGCAACCAGAGTTTCTTAAGGAATCCAATGCTCTAGTAAAGGATCTGAGAANGCTTGAGCCTGATGATCTTTCGGAGCTAATGAATATCAGCCCTTCGCTTGCAGAAGAAAACCACCNCCGCTTTGCCAATTGGCACACGCCATTCGATCTGAAGAACTCCAAGCAGGCGATTTTTGCCTTCAAGGGCGATGTCTATCTCGGCCTGCAGGCCGAAGACTTCGGTACGGCTGATCTGAATTTTGCGCAGAAGCACCTGCGTATTCTTTCCGGCTTATACGGGGTTTTACGCCCGCTCGACCTGATGCAGCCTTACCGGCTAGAGATGGGCAGGAAATTTGGCGTTAACGGTGCAAAATCCCTGTATGAGTTTTGGGGAGCAAAGCTAACCGACCAACTCAATGCTGACTTCGAGTCCCAGGCCTCCAAGAAAAACGTACTGATTAACCTGGCTTCGAATGAGTATTTCAATTCAATCCAGACCAAGGGGCTAGACGCCGAAATCATCACACCGGTCTTCAAAGACTGGTCCAACGGCNAGTACCGCATAGTGAGCTTCTTCGCCAAGAAGGCGCGAGGACAAATGGCAGCCCACATTATTAAAAATCGCCTTAAGTCTCCTGCCAAGCTGAAAGACTTCGCAGTCGATGGCTATCGCTTTGACCCGGAAGAGTCCACCGACAACAAACTGGTGTTTAAACGCAAGCAATAGTGCCAGAGTAGAACCATGGATACGGAACTACCGTTTAGCCAGGCTAGCGAAAACAACAAGCTGCCCATTCTGGAAGTGCTGAAATCGCACCTCGATAATATTGACTCCGTTCTGGAGATTGGTGGCGGCACCGGCCAGCACGCAGTGTTCTTTGCCAACATCTTCCCGAAATTGGTTTGGCACTCTTCAGACGTACCCGCTAACGTCGATTCACTGGCACTCAGAATTGGGNGGGCGGCATTGCCCAATCTGCCACATCCGTTCCCTCTGGATGTGAACAGCAGACCATGGCAATGCGATAAGTTCGATNCCGCATTCACAGCCAACAGTCTGCATATTATGTCTGCTGATTCGGTCACCGGATTTTTTGCGGAAATTGCGAATCATCTTAATAGTCGCGGCAAACTTTGTGTCTATGGTCCATTCAAATATGCCGGTGAGTTCACTACCCCCNGCAACGCAGATTTCGACATCTGGTTGAAGCAGCGGGATCCCCTAAGCGGAGTCAGGAATTTCGAATGGGTAAACGAGCTAGCGCAAACAGCAGGTCTCGAGTTGCTTGAAGACAACAGTATGCCTGCCAACAACCAGCTTTTAGTGTGGTCCAAGCAATAATCCCGTTCGAGCTCAGTCAGGACATCTTATTCTGGTTTGTAGAATCAGAGGTTACTTCCCACCAGTTCAATCATGGTGCTAGGTTTGTAGCCGATGCGATGGGCGATAGCGATTAGACGCTGGTCTGCTGCCACTGGAACAGGCCCGGTATAAACCGACCAGGTGCCAGTAAGCTCTTCATCGGCTGCCAAAATCTGATAACCAATGTTTGCTCCCTCGGTCGTGCTGACCAACACAACCCTGCCATATTGCTGCGTCGCTGTCGGGCTTTTGGTCACCGGCTGTTCCTCGCCAGGCCATATCTCCCTGATAAAATCGGGTTCCGGCATCATGCCCTTGTCATCAAAACCGGATAGCCAATTGTCGAGCTCTGCACTGAGCTCTGAGAGTTTTTCCGCATAAGCGGGATCAGTGGCGAGGTTTACCAGCTCATGTGGATCAGATTCCGTATCAAACAGTTCCTGCTCTGGCTTCACCGGACGAAACCACTGCGCCTGCGCTTCGTTTAGCTGGCCCAAATCCCGCAGGCGCAGCAACTCTTGCATGATAGGCATCTGCTCTCTATAGCTCAGCGGCAAATAGTAGCCCTGTTCAGGATTATAATTACGCAGGTATTTAAAGCGCGCGTCTCGCACTGCCCGGATAGTGTCGTATTGGCGGTCAAAGCGATCGGCGGCGGCATGTATGTATCGCCTTTCTTCACTGGATTGGAATTCGCCTACAAATGCTCGACCATCGACGTAGTCTGGCGGCTCTATGCCGGCCAGGGAAAGCGCAGTTGACTTGAAATCAACGAAGCTGATCAGCTGCTCGTCGATTTCCCCAGCCCGCCAGCCATCGGGATATCGAATGATCATGGGCACCTGGAGCCCGGCATCATAGAGCAGGCGTTTCTGTCTGGGCAGTGGACCACCGTGATCGGTGTACCAGAAAATGACTGTGCTCTTTAACAGACCATCGGCCTCGAGCTCATCAAGTATTCGCCCAACCTGCTCATCCATCGCGATGATATTTGAATACACTTGGCGGATATCCTGGCGAGCAATTTCGGTGTCTGGCAAGTAGGGTGGAACCGGCACCTCCAGGTCTTCAGGCACGCGCAGAGGGTTTTCCGCCTGCGCCCACACCTGGCTCTCGTGAGTTATGCCAAAATTAAATATTGAGAAAAAAGGTTGACCTGACGCTTTTTTGCGCCAGTGAGCCTGGTTGTTGCTCTCGTCCCATGCAGTTACGGGCTTACGAAATTGATAGTCTTCCTTTGCATTGTTACTGGTGTAATAGCCGGCCTCTCGAAAGTATTGGCTGTGCATCTTCACATAAGGNGGTGGTACTGCCTCATAGGCAATCAGCCCTTCCACTCCAAAACCTGAGACATTAGTCGTACGCATGTGCTGAGCGCCGATACGATTCTGGTACATGCCGGTGGCGATAGCAGCTCGGCTGGGCGCACAAACTCCCGAGGTCGAGAAGACCCGCGTATAGCGTACCCCCTCAGCGGCGAGGCGATCGAGGTTTGGGGTAGCGACAGTATCGTCACCGAACGGGGAGATATTCGGACTGAGATCCTCGGCNACCAGCCACAGGATGTTGGGTCTAATTGGCAGGTTTGGCTGATCAATGGCTTGCGTCTCTGCTTCCTGACATCCAGCCAGGGCTGCAGCAAAGAGCAGAATGAAGGTTTTGAAAGCGGCCATCTTGATTGTAATTTTCCAAGAATAATCTAGGCTGAGAAAACGCTCGGTTAGTCTGACACAGCAGGCCCGCTGATCACAATAACAACTCAAGGGCAACGCTGGTCATTCGCTTACATTCGCTGGTTTTCTGGGATATTCTTTTAGCCGTTTTTCTAGTCTAAATACAGTAAATCCGAAAAGAGCAACGCCATGGCGGGCAAGATCCCCAGAATACCTATTAATCATCTCGGTTCAGCAACGACCGCTGGCTCACCTTTCATACCCAATAGTGCTGCCTTGCAAACCGGACTTTCTCGCAGAGATTTTATGCGCCTGTCTGCACTCGCCGCTGCCAGCGGTTTAGTGCTGCCTCGCAGACCGGTTGCCGCGCAAAGCATGACGTCCACCGAGAGCGAGCTGCTGTCACTCGCCATGGATGTAGCCGGCAGCGAAGGCGCAGATTATGCTGATGGTCGTGTTATCCGCACGCAGTTCGAAGCAGTTGGCGCCCGGGAGCAAATGATTACTCAGGTGCAAAGCACAGATTCTTACGGTATTAACGTACGTGCCTTAGTGGGTGGCTCCTGGGGTTTCGCCGCAACTCAGATTTTTACCCGGGATGCCGTCGCCAATATCGCCCGCGAGGCGGTGGCAATTGCCAGGGCCAACAACGAAGTTGCCCCGTCCACTACGGTGCTGGCACCGGTAGATATATTTCCTGACGCAGATTGGGTGACACCCCACAGCATTGATCCATTCACCATACCTATCGAAGATAAAGCCGCTCTGCTGTTGCGGGTAAACGAAGAGGCGCTGCGAGTTAACAACATTCGCTTTTCTTCCAGCAGCATCCTGTCAGTCAAGGAAGAGCGCCTGTTGGCCACCACCGAAGGATCGGTGGTACGGCAGACCTTGATGCGGATTAACCCCTCTATAAACATTACAGCCATCTCTCCAGACGGCAGTGATTTCCAGTCGCGTAGCGCAGTAGTTGAACCAGCGGGCCGCGGTTACGAGTATGTAATGGGCCTTGAACTCGCCGCCAATGCCCAGGGTTGGGCTGAAGAGGCAGCCATGAAGCTTGATGCGCCAGGCGTAGAGCCGGGCAAGTGGGATCTGGTACTGCATCCTTCCAATCTATGGTTAACAATCCATGAGAACATCGGTCACCCGACTGAGTTAGATCGCGCGCTCGGGTTTGAAGCGAACTACGCCGGCACCTCTTTTATCTATCCACCCGAGGACGTCATCGGCAAACTGAAGATGGGCCCCGAATTCCTGCAGTTTGAAGGTAACCGTACCGAGTTTGGCGGTTGTGCCACCACTGGCTGGGATGATGAAGGTGTGCCAGCAGAAGCCTGGCCTATAATCAAAGACGGTATTTTCGTCGACTATCAAACCACCAGGGAGCAGGCGGCCTGGATTTCACAGCACACCGGCATAGACCGCAGCCATGGCTGTTCCTATGGACAAAACTGGGANTCNATGCCGTTCCAGCGTATGCCTAATGTCAGCATGCTGCCTGGTGAAGAGAACCTGAGTGAAGACGATGTAATCGCAGCAACCGAGCGCGGTATTCTGGTTGAGGGTCGTGGCTCCTACTCAATAGACCAGCAACGCTACAATATTCAGTTTGGCGGACAGGTGTTCTGGGAGATTCGAAATGGCCGTAAATNCCAGNTGCTCCGTGACGTTGCCTACGTGGGGCGCACACCGGAATTCTGGAACTCANTAGATGTGATCGGCGGTCCACAGACTTACTTCCTTGGCGCTTCTTTCGGTGATGCCAAGGGGCAACCTATTCAGGTAAATGCAGTTTCCCATGGTTGCCCAATTTCTTTGTTTAGAGATATCGACATTATTAATACAGCATAAGAAGGCAGTCTGGCACCATGGCAGAAGCAAAAGGACTATCGGAAAGCGATATAAAGGCAATTAGTGACAGGGTTATTGAACTGTCACAGGCAGACCATTGTCGTGTCAATATCGATTCCGGCTGGCGTGGCTATACCCGCGTTGCAACCAACCGAATCACTAGTGCCGGTGGCGCGGATAGAACTGCGGTCACGATAACCAGTGTTTTTGGAAAGCGGGTCGCCTCGATTAATACCAACAGCATAGAGGGCCCGGATCTTGAAGCGGCTGTAAGGAAGTCCGAAGCCATGGCGAGATTAGCGCCAGAGAGCCCTGAATACATGCCCGAAATTGGTCTCCAGACCTATAAGCCCAGTAGTGGCTACTACGAAAGCACTGGCGAACTGGAGCCCCTGACCAGAGCAGAGGCAGCCGCCATCGCTATCAGGCAGGCCGAAGCGTCGAACCAGATCGCAGCGTCTTATATGGATGTGCGCGCTGGAACTTCAGCAGTTGCTACCTCTAATGGCCTTTTCGGTGCCCATGCAAACACCGGTGTCGCGTATACTCTGACCTCTCGCACCCGCGACGGCCTGCAGTCTGGCTGGGCCGGCGATGAAGCCAATGACTGGAACCAAATTGAGAGCCAGCGCGTTGCTGACGACGCCGTAAGAAAGTGTCGGGACTGGCGCAAGACTGAACTGGACCCTGGTCAATATACCGCGATTCTGGAACCCACTGCAGTGGGTATGCTGATGCTGCGCATGATGAATACCTTCAACCAACGCCTTGCAGATGAGGGTCGCTCCTATTTTTCAAAGTCTGGCGGCGGCAATCGCCTGGATGAACAGTTGTTTGATGATCGCGTGAGTTTGCGCAGTGATCCCGGATTTGTCGATGCTGAAGTTGCGCCTTTCACTAACGAGGGTCAGGCACGGGGCGCCACGAACTGGGTCGAGAGCGGTCGCCTCGTCAATTTATCGCGACCCAGATTCTGGGCCGATCAGCTGNGCGAGAAGCCTTTNCCTGGCCCGGGCAATTTCATCATGGCTGGCGGCGATGCTAGNNTCGAAGACATGATTGCCAGCACCGAACGAGGCGTGCTCATCACTCGGTTTTGGTACATTCGGGGTCTTAACCCCCGGATTATTTCCTACACTGGCCTGACCCGAGACGGGACCTTTCTTATCGAAGACGGTCGGATATCTAGGCCAGTCACCAACTTTCGCTTCAACCAGTCCCTGGTAGAAATGCTGCAAAACNTAGAGATGGTTGGCCCCAGCGTAAGAGTCGCCGCTTCGGAAAACAGCTCGGTCAGCACGCCCATCGTCGTGCCCACTCTGAAAGTCTCTGGATTCAACCTCTCGAGCGTGAGTGACGCCATCTAGTGCGGCTGCTGTTTTCGCCCAGCCCATTCAGAATTCATTAAGACTAGCCACGGCATAGTAGTTACCGTAAATACAGCGCACGCTGGAGGTAATGATGTGGTGGAATCTCAATAAATCGGGTCTTGTAGCCCTGTTGATNTTGGCTACCGCAGGGGTCCGGGCACAGCCTGCCGAGTTTCAGCATGAGGTGCTTACGCTACCTGAGATAGTTTCCAGTGGCATTGCCTACCGTGCAGAATTTCGCATACTTCCCGACAGCGAGCCCATCCGCTTTAAGTTGATTGCCTCCAGCACAGTGGACGTTTCGGGCAGCCTGTTGGCCGCGACTTTTCAGGAGGGCATATTGCGTGTGCCAGAGGCCCTCGTGGGGAATGAATCCTACTGGCTCGAATTCGNGAACAATGGCAACAATATCTTCACCCTCACTGATTGGGGGCTGTTTCCACCGACACCGGTTGTGTTTAACCCAGCACCTGGAGTCCCTGGAAGCTTCGATACAGTCTGGCAACGATTACCAGGCTTTGCCTACGATATCGNGGTCGNGNCGAATGGCGCTGTGTGGGTGATTAGCACCGACCCTGTCCCCGGTGGTTTCGGCATCTATAACCTCAATAGTCAGGGCGATTTTGCCGTCGAAGGTGGCGCAATTCGCATCGATGTTGACCCGCAGGGCAATCCTTGGATCGTTAACTACGACCATCACATCTATCGTTGGGTCAATGGTTTCTGGCAGAGGATGCCCGGTGAAGCCCTGGACATAGGTATTGGCGCGGATGGCTCGGTATGGGTCGCTTCATTCGAAGGCATCTACTTCTGGAATGGCCTGGACTGGATTAACGCTGGCGGTTCCGGCAGCCGTATTGACGTCGGTCCCAAAGGCCAGCCCTGGGTGCTTGGCTTTAGTGATCGCATCTACACCCTGGTCGATGGTTTCTGGCAACAGCTTCCCGGCGAGGGCGGCGATATTGGAGTNGGTGCTNACGGTTCAGTATGGGTAGTTGCGCCGGCAGAGTTCGGCTGGGATGGCCTCGAAGAACCCAGGAGCATTTTTCGCTGGAACGGTTTTGATTGGGATCGCATCTATGGCGATGCCATCGATATCAGCGTCGGCCCAGACGGCATGCCCTGGGTTACCAATATGTTCGCCGAGCTCTATCGCGGGTTTTAGTAACTCACGGGCTANCCGCGACTCTCGCCCCGGTGCTCAACCCAGCTCTCGCCCAATGCTATCCGTGCTGATCGATCATAATCGGATTGTCATCCGGGTCCACCAGAGTCAGGCTACCTGGCCCAGTGCCTGGATCGTCGGCTTCCTTNATAAGGGAAAGGCCTTCCGCCTTAAGATGCTTTAGCAGCTCCCTGACNNCCGCAAACTCACCTAGGGTTTNGCCTTTCTGGNTCNAGCCCNGATTAAANGTCAAAGTATTTTTATCAAACATGCCCTGAAACACACCAATCGTACATTGGCCGTTACGCGATATAAGCCAGACCTGACTCTACCCTCCATGCACCTCGACAAAGCCCAGCTTCGAATAAAATGCCCGTGAGGCTTCAAGATCTTTAACCGTCAGACTGACTGAAAANCTGCCGAGTTACATTTGGTTTCCCNCCTTTTATTGATATCGATTTCNAGTTGNCACTTCAAAAACTCTAGGTTGGTGTTACTAGGCAATCTGAGAGTCGGAAACAGGTTCAGCCCTTGCTTCTGCGACACGCCGTAAGGCATCGGAAGCGGCATTTCGGCTCAGGACCGTGCCACGCATGGATGCAGGGCCCGAGCCCCAAGGGAGGGGTTTACGGCGTGCCCAGAGCAGAGACAAGGCTTTAGGCGCCCATGCGCTGAAAAAGGTCGGTTTAGAGAAACAAGACCTACGGTGTCTTTTTCATTACACTAATTGATGGCCTTAATAACCTCTCTGGCGAGTCCCCACCGATCGAATCCCTGCCGTCCATAATCCAGGCCGCGTCGCACTATCACCAGGTCATGAGATGGCACGATAATGGTGAATTGTCCGCGGTTGCCGTTAGTCATGTAAGCATCTTTAGGCACATCATTGCGATCATCTGGCACTAGCCAGAACTGGCCACCATACATATTGCCAATTTCTGCGGTTGCAGGTGCTGGCGTGCTGACGAAATCAATCCAGTCCTGCGAAAACAACCGTTCTCCATTCCACACACCGCCCTGCAGATAAAGCAAGCCGAAACGCGCCAGGTCTCTCGCATTAGTATAGACCTGGCTACTAAGCACAAAATCACCAAAGCGATCAGTGCTCACAAGAGTGTTGCGCATACCAATTTTATCCAGCAACGCTTTGCGTGGAAATTCAGCATATTCACGCTCACCACCCAGCGCCCGCTTCATGGCATAGATCGCAAGCAAGGTGTCGTAGTTTTCATAATCCCAGCGCGTGCCTGGCTCGCGAATCAAGCCTCTAGCACGGGCACCTTCCACTGAACTGTCTCCAGCCCAGTAAGACATCCCGGAACCGGTGGCATATTCCAGGCGGTTATTGTCGATGGACTCCAGTCCAGTAGACATGTTCAGGGCGTGACGTAGGGTAATGCCATTGCGAGGGTCGGTCTCTGGCGAACTGGCTTGCGGAAGCCAATCGAATCCCAATGGTGCGTCGAGCTCCATCCGCCCCTCATCTACCAGCATACCGATGAGGGTAGAGGCAATACTCTTGGCAGTAGACCAGGTTCGCGTCCGCGTAGTCATATCAAAGCCATCTGCATAGCGCTCGTGAACAATGTCGCCCTTGTACACCACCAGCAGGCTAATGGTGCTCTGTTCCGGAGTTGGGCGGTCAAACGCCCAATCCGAAGCCGCCTGCAGTGCTGCAGCGCTGACATTGGTCGGTAGCGCTTTATCTTCAATCAGGTCACCATCTGGCCACGCTATTTGCGCTGGATTTCCCGGCGGGTAGGGAAGCGTCAATTCTGGCAGACGGTCGGCATCGGCCAAGGTCTGATCCGGGGGTAAGATGACGCAACCGATTCCTTCCCGAAAAACAGCACGCATGATGGGCACCTCGCCGGGCGCGCCAATTTCAACGCCCTTAAGATCCCTGTCTACGTTGTAATCACCGCCGTCCGGTGTGCCTATGGGGTCAGCGAAAAACGCCAGCTCCCGTTCATAAACCTGCTCCAGAGTTCGATTCGATGTGAACAGCCCGTTGCACATAAAAACTGCCTGCTGACCACGACGAATCATTTCGCGCTGATGCTGCCAGTAGTCATAGTTCAGTTCCTGCTGTGCCAGTGCAGATATGGGTAGCACAATAGCAGCAGTGCTAAGTAGGCGGGTGAGTATTCTCATCTTCTCTCTCCATCTGGTTCTGGTTTTATGACAGTTATTCTAGATCGCAAGCTGCTGAAGTCCTACTGTTTTTGCGCAAAGTTTATGGCATCTCCAGTGGCCGCTTTGAGATCCATTTGGCCCGCATGACCAAATAAGGGCTGCTAACCGGCTTGCTTAAATGGTAGGAGCTGCCTGGCCTCTTCCTGATAGGACTTGATGTGTGGGCGCTCTTCTTGCAGAAAATTCGCGATTGCCTGAGCAAAGCCCTCATTGGCTATCCAGTGCTCGGAATAGGTTTCGATAGGCTCAAACCCCCGCGGGATTTTGTGCTCTCCCTGGGCACCGGAGTCGAAGGACTTTATCCCATTGGCGATCGCATAATCCTGGCCCTGGTAATAACAGGTTTCAAAATGTAGGAACTGGTAGTCAGCTCGGCAGCCCCAATAGCGTCCGAAGATTTTATCAGTGTTTTTAAAAAACAGGGCCGCAGCGATGGTATTGCCTTCCAACTCGGCGTTGATCATAAAAATCTGCTCCGGCATAGACTCCGCAATCCCCCTGAAAAAGCTGCTCTTGAGATAGCCCTGCATGCCCCTGACCAGATAGGTTGATTGGTAGAACAGGTAAAAATCAGCCCATTGTGCCTCTGTAATATCGGCGCCTTCAGTAACTTTAAATTGGAACCCCTGTTCCTGAACGTTGCGCCGTTCCTTGCGAATGGACTTGCGCTTGCGCGAATTCAGGGCCTCAAGAAAGTGATCGAAGCTTTCATAGCCTTTATTGAACCAGTGGAACTGGGTCGCAATTCTTGGCATCAGCCCCAGTGCTGAAAGCTGCTCATGCTGATCAGGGTCAGGGAATAGTACATGCCATGATGAGACTCGCATGGACTTCGCTTTTTCCTGCACATTTTTAATAATGGCCTCAGAAACTGCCCTCTGCTCGTGACCAGCTGCAACAAAAATACGCTTACCCTGACTTGGCGTAAACGGGGCCGCAGTGACTAACTTTGGATAGTAATCGAGGCCATGGCTCTGATAGGCATTAGCCCAGGACCAGTCGAAGACATACTCACCCCAACTATTGGTCTTGAGATAGAGGGGCATCACCGCGATAGGCTGATCGCTGAGCACACTCGCTTCGCCCCCTGCATAAACGGCTACGTGAAAAGGCTGCCATCCCGATGTTTTTGACGTACATCCGGTTCGCTCCAGCTCATGCAGAAACTCATAGCGCGTAAATGGATTATCTATGCCGGTCAGCTCATTCCATTTGTTAGCGCCCAGGATTGTCAATGACTCCAGGAAATGGACAGTGTAGGTCTTGGGGTTTTGTTCCATCGAAAAAAGTGCGCCCGGAGAACTAATTGGGGTAGCATGGATGAGAAGCAGAATATGCGCCATCAATTTTACAGACGCACCGTGCAATCACCTAATCTCATACGTCGAATCACTGACAACAGGTCAACCCTGAGGAAATCGGAAGCCAAAGTTGCCGATCTCGTTCTCGCAAGTGCCAGCGATGTCATTTCGATGCGAATAGTCGATGTGGCGTCAAAGGCGCAGGTTAGCGAGCCAACGGTGATTAGATTCTGTCGGGCCCTGGGTTTCGACGGCTTCCAGTCCTTCAAGCTTCAACTTGCCCAGCTGGTAGGTTCCGGCAGTGTTTACACGCAGTTTGCGGTGGACGATAGCGACACGGTTGAAGACCTGCGTAACAAGGTATTCGATACCACCGTGGGTTCATTACTCACTGTGAAGGATGAGCTGGATCCTGACGTCCTGGAGAAAGCGATCGATACCATAAGCAATGCCCGCCGGGTTGAGTTCTATGGCTTCGGTGCGTCGGGCTCAGTTGCAGCCGATGCCCAACACAAGTTCTTCCGGCTGCAGTTATCAACCACTGCTTATACCGATCCGCACATTCAGCACATGTCTGCTATTTCACTCGGGGCTGGTGACGTCATCGTGGCGATATCGCAGTCAGGGCAGACGCGAGCCCTGCTGGAAAGTGTCCGGCTAGCGCGGGAGGCGGGGGCGACAGTAATTGGACTTGCGCCGGAAGGCACTCCACTGAACAAGGCCTGCTCAATCTCCATCACGGTAAATATTGAAGAAGACTTGCAGGCAGCCACGCCAGTTTCTTCGCGCATCGCACACCTGGTCGTCATTGATGTGCTCGCGACCGGTGTCGCATTGCATCGCAAGCCACTGTTGAAAGAGCACCTAAAGCGGCTTGAGAAAAGTCAGAAAGCCCTGCGCACCCCTGACACATAAATTGATTACACGATTGGATACTGTCTTTAACCAAGACCGGTTGGATTGCCGCGCCAGATAATAAGGGATGTGGTTTTATAGAATTACTCTTCCTGATAGTCATGATCAAGGATACCCTTAAACCTTAACTCTTTAATAAGTTTCTCTGTCCTGACCAGCGCAACTACACCAACCAAGGAAAAACAAAAAGCTGCCGCCGCTAGTCCTTCCATAATTATTTCCTTTTAGATTCAATTGATTGAAAGTGGCAATCCGATGCCAGTTTCATGTTTTAAGTGAGCAAGTGGCGGTTCGAGGCATTTTTAGCTTTTGCTCGGACGTTTCCATCCGGCTATCAAGCGTTGCTTGCCCCTGGCGACAGCGAGGCTGTCAGCAGGCACATCGCTTGTGACGGCTGATCCAGCAGCTACGAAGGCGTTATCCGCCAGCGCTACCGGCGCAATCAGTACACTATTGGATCCAATGAATACGTTATCGCCTAATTTTGTCTTGTGTTTGCTCACTCCATCATAGTTACAGACGATAGTGCCGGCGCCGATGTTACAACCCGAGCCGAGTTCAACGTCGCCGAGATAGGCCAGGTGGTTAGCTTTAGAGCCGTCACCCATGATGACATTCTTGGTCTCGACAAAATTTCCTATTTTTGTGTTCGCACCCAGCTTGGTGCCGGGGCGTAATCTCGCTAACGGGCCAATACTTGCTTGTGGTCCTATCTCAGCGTCTTCGATGTTGGTTCCAGCCAAGATGACAGTGCCGGCCGCGATGCTTGCGCTCTTGATGACGCAATTAGGCCCAATTGATACGCCGTCACCGAGGCTAACTTCCCCCTCAAAGACCGTGTTAACGTCTACTACTACGTCTTGGCCACAGCGAAGCGTACCACGCACGTCTATGCGCGCCGGATCTTTTAAGGTTACTCCGCCTTTCATCANGTCATTGGCAATGGTCATTTGCAGATGTCGCTCTAACAGTGCCAGTTGTACCTTATCATTGACGCCCATGACCTCCATCTTATCCTTAGCCATGAAGGCACGGGTCGTTACCCCTTGAGAGTGAGCAAGTGCAATGATGTCTGTCAGATAATATTCGCCTTGATCATTATTATTGCCAAGAGACTGCAACCAGGAAGGTAAGATTTGAGCTGGAATTGCCATAATGCCGCTATTCACTTCACTTATAAGTTTCTGTGCCGCAGATGCATCGCGCTCTTCAACGATGGCAGTTACCGCAGCATCGGAATCCCTTATGATGCGCCCAAATCCAGTTGGTGGGCTTGCTTCAAAGGTCAGCAAAGAAAGCTCGTCCGCTTGTGGTTCGGGCAACATAGCAGACAAGGTTTCTTTGCGAATAAGTGGCACGTCACCAAACAGCACGAGTACCGGGTTGTCGTCAGAATCGGTGTTGATGCCAGGTAAAGCCTGCTGCAGCGCATGCCCAGTGCCCAATTGTTCAGTTTGAGTTACCCAATTAACGGGCACATCTGGAAATTCGTCTTCTATTTTTGTCGCAACCTGGTCCGCTCCATAACCAACTACGATATGAATCTTATCGGGCTCCAGTTCCAATGCGCTGCTGATGACGTGGGATAGCATCGGACGACCACCAATTTCATGCAGGACCTTGGGTGATGATGAGTTCATCCTGGTGCCTTTGCCGGCGGCAAGAATGACGACTTCCATAGTTTGGCTCGTTTTTTCGGTGATTTAGTTTTCTGCGGATAGACTATCAAAAGAAAAGGTAGCTCTCGCTACCTTTTCGTAATCAGACTTCATTATGCCCGTGTAATCAAACTGGTGTCAGTTTGCTATGGCGTCCTGTTTTTCAGCTGTCTGAGCGCTCGTAGCTGCGCAGCCGCTTCTGCCAGTTGGGCAGCAGCCGTGCCGTAGTCGAGCTCAGCGCTGGCATCCTGCATAGCCCTTTCGGCCTCTTCCATTGCTTCAACGGCAGCGGCTTCATCAATGTCATCGGCGCGTAGCGCGGTATCAGTTAACAGGGTCACTACGCCACTTTGTACTTCGAGATAACCGCCGGAAACATAAAACACTTCTTCGTCACCGCCATCCTTGATCAGGCGAACCGGGCCAGGAATGAGGCCAGTTATCAGCGGCGCGTGCCCTGGCACAACACCAAGATCACCGAGCGTGCCGGTCGCGACTACCATCTCAATGCGACCAGAAAATATGCCTCTCTCCGCGCTTACGATGTCGCAATGCATTGTCATCGCCATGTGTTTTAACTCCTCTTAGTCAGCACTTAATGCCAACTCAAGAATTTGTTTCCTGCTGCAGACTGCTCTTGATAGGAGCAGTCTGGCAATTAAAGCGTCTGTTGTTTAAGCCCAGTCGCTATTACAGCGTTTTGGCTTTCTCAACGGCTTCTTCAATAGAGCCTACCATGCTAAATGCCTGTTCAGGCAGGTGGTCATAGTCGCCGTCCAGAATACCCTTGAAGCCTGAAATCGTGTCTTTCAGCGATACATACTTACCCGGGGCGTTGGTGAAAATTTCTGCCACGGTAAAAGGCTGGGACAAGAACTGTGAGATACGACGCGCGCGAGAGACGGTCTGCTTGTCTTCATCAGACAATTCATCCATGCCAAGAATCGCAATAATGTCTTTAAGCTCCTTGTAGCGCTGCAGTACGGTCTGTACGCCGTTCGCCACATCGTAGTGCTCCTGGCCAATAACCAGCGGGTCCAGTTGACGTGAGCTGGAGTCCAGTGGGTCAACAGCCGGATAAATACCCAGTGACGCAATCTCTCGAGACAGTACGACCTTTGCATCCAGGTGAGCAAAGGTTGTGGCTGGAGACGGGTCAGTCAAGTCATCCGCGGGCACATATACGGCCTGGATTGAGGTAATAGAGCCGGTCTTGGTCGAAGTAATGCGTTCCTGCAGGGCACCCATTTCTTCCGCCAGAGTAGGCTGATAGCCCACCGCTGAAGGCATACGACCGAGTAGTGCTGATACTTCAGTACCAGCGAGTGTGTATCGGTAAATGTTGTCGATAAACAGCAGTACGTCACGACCTTCGTCGCGGAATTTTTCAGCCATGGTCAAACCTGAAAGAGCAACACGGAGGCGGTTGCCCGGCGGCTCATTCATCTGGCCATAAACCATTGATACTTTGGATTCGCCTTCCAGATCAATAACACCGGATTCCTGCATCTCGTGATAAAAGTCGTTACCTTCACGAGTTCGCTCACCTACACCAGCAAATACGGACAGACCGGAGTGCTCGGTAGCGATGTTGTTGATCAGCTCCATCATGTTTACGGTCTTGCCTACACCGGCACCGCCAAACAGTCCCACCTTACCGCCTTTTGCGAATGGGCAGACCAGGTCGATTACTTTGATGCCAGTTTCCAGCAACTCGTTAGTGCTGGAGAGCTCTTCATAGCTTGGCGCCTTGCGATGAATGGGCATGCGTTCCTGTTCACCTATATCGCCACGCTCGTCGATGGGTCGACCCAACACGTCCATGATACGTCCCAGAGTTTCAGTACCAACTGGGACAGATACTGGTGCGCCAGTGTCCTGAACGCCCAGCCCGCGGCTGAGCCCTTCGGTACTACCCAGTGCAATAGTGCGCACCACGCCGTCACCCAGCTGTTGCTGAACTTCCAGTGTAATGTCTCTGTCGTCGACAGTCAGGGCGTCGTAAACCTGGGGTACGCTTTCACGCGCAAACTCCACGTCGATGACCGCGCCAATGATTTGTACGATGCGACCGCTACTCATGTTCGCTTCCTCTTTCAGTGCGGCTGCTTAGAAACAGCCAGTTCAATCTTTAAGTTTAATTCGATATCTGTGCGTCATGGCACTTTGCCAAGTGCGTCCAGCTTATTTGTTTGGTGGCCACACTATACCGCCGCGGCACCGCCAGCAATTTCTGACAGTTCCTGCGTAATAGCCGCCTGACGTGCCTTGTTGTAAACAAGACCCAGCTCTTCAATGAGGTCGCCCGCATTATCCGAGGCGTTCTTCATCGCCAACATACGCGCGGCCTGTTCACAGGCATTATTTTCAACTACCGCCTGATACACTTGAGATTCGATATAACGCAGCATCAAGCCTTCCAACAACTCCTGTGCATCGGGCTCATAGATATAATCCCAATGGTGCTGCAGGTCCCCTTCCTCTGAAGGCAATATTGGCAATAACTGCAGCACGGTGGGTTGGTGAGTCATAGTATTTATAAAATCATTACTCACCAGCATCAGTCGATCGATTTCACCGTTATCGAATTTGTCGAGTAACACACGTACCGATCCGATTACATCGGTAAGCTCCGGTGTCTCGCCCATATCCCGAACCGAGGCAACAACATTGCCGCCGTAGTTGTTGAAAAACGTTGCGGCACGTCCACCGATGGTGGCGATATCAATGTCAACACCTTGATCGGCGTATTCCTTCATCGAGGCCACTGTTGCCTTGAACGCATTGATATTCAACCCGCCGCAAAGACCGCGATCAGTCGAAATAACAATGTAGCCAACTCGCTTCACTTCGCGGGTGTCGAAATAAGCATGTCGGTATTCGGGTTTGGCATTGGCAACGTGGCCAATCACTGCGCGAATACGATGTGCATAAGGCTTACCAAGCTGCATGGTATCTTGTGCCTTGCGCATCTTGCTCGCGGAGACCATCTCCATCGCCTTGGTGATCTTCTGAGTATTCTTGATACTCGAGATCTTGGTGCGTATCTCTTTGCCGCCGGCCATGTGTCTTAGTTACCTGTCGTTTTACTTACGATAAATATGCGCTTGTTCTTTTAAACCCGGCTTACCAGGTCTGGGTCTGCTTGAACTTATCGAGCCCGGACTTGAACTTGGCTTCGATGTCGTCATTCCAGTCGCCGGTCTCATTGATATTGGCCAGCATGTCGCCGTGCTCACTGTTCATGTAGCTCAACAGTGACGCCTCAAAATCCAATACTTTATTAAGCTCGATGTCCTTCAGATAGCCTTCGTTTGCCGCGTAAATTGATACGGCCATCTCGGCAATTGAAAGCGGCGCGTATTGCTTCTGCTTCATGAGTTCAGTCACGCGCTGACCGTGTTCCAGCTGCGCTCTAGTCGCATCATCCAGATCAGATGCAAAGGCGGCAAAGGCGGCCAGTTCGCGATACTGAGCCAATGCGATACGAATACCGCCGCCCAGCTTCTTAATGATTTTGGTCTGTGCCGCGCCGCCTACTCGAGATACTGAGATACCGGGGTTCATGGCCGGGCGGATACCCGAGTTAAACAAATCGGTCTCCAGGAAGATCTGACCATCAGTAATTGAAATCACGTTGGTTGGTACGAAAGCAGATACGTCACCAGCCTGCGTCTCAATAATAGGCAAGGCGGTCAGGGACCCAGTTTTACCCTTCACTTCACCATCGGTGAATTTTTCTACGTAGTCAGCGCTTACTCGCGATGCACGCTCCAGAAGGCGGGAGTGTAGGTAGAAAACGTCGCCCGGGTAGGCTTCTCGACCAGGTGGTCTACGCAGCAACAGGGAGATCTGTCGGTAAGCCCAGGCCTGTTTGGTCAAATCATCATAAACGATCAAGGCGTCTTGACCGCGATCGCGGTAGTACTCGCCCATGGTGCAACCGGAATATGGCGCAATGAACTGCATGGAGGCTGGGTCGGATGCGGATGCGGAAACCACTGTCGTGTATTCCATCGCACCGTGCTCTTCCAGCTTCGTCACGACACTGGCGATTGAAGAAGCTTTCTGGCCTACCGCCACATAAATACACTTAACCCCTTTGCCCTTCTGGTTAATTATGGTGTCGATGGCAACGGCCGTCTTGCCCACCTCACGGTCACCAATGATCAGCTCGCGCTGACCTCGCCCAACCGGCGTCATCGAGTCGATAGACTTGAGACCAGTCTGCACCGGTTCAGATACTGATTGGCGAGCAATTACACCAGGTGCCACTTTTTCGACAGCGTCGGTCATCTCGGATTCGATGGGACCCTTGCCGTCAATGGGCTTACCCAGCGCGTCGACTACGCGGCCTTCCAACTCTGGGCCTACCGGTACCTCAAGAATTCGGCCCGTACACTTACAGGACTGGCCTTCCTTCAGACTCAGATAATCACCCAGTACCACCGCGCCAACAGAGTCGCGCTCGAGGTTTAGGGCCATCCCGTAAATACCGCCTTCGAATTCGATCATCTCACCGTACATCACATCAGCAAGACCATTGATGCGGATAATACCGTCAGACACACTAACAATTGTGCCCTCATTTTTGGCCTGGGCAGTGACATCCAGCGACTCTATGCGCTGCTTGATAATTTCACTGATTTCGGATGGGTTCAGTTGTTGCATGCTTGTTTCCTTTGTTCCTGAACGTTTCAGGAATTAATTGATTCAGTCAACTTGGCTAGTTTGCCGCGCACAGAACTGTCAATCACCGTGTCACCGGCCCGGACCACAGCACCACCAATTAGGCTCTGGTCAGTGCGGGTCGCCAGCTTCACTTCNCGCTGCAGACGAGACTTCAGGGCAGCGGCCAGTTGATCCGACACTGCACTGCTGATCTCGNANGGAGTAATGACNTCCACATCGAGTGATTTTTCCTGCTGGGCTCTCAGGTTTTCNTAAATCCTGGCTATTTCAGCGAACAGGNTGATGCGCTTNTTTTCTGCCAGTAGGTGTACNAAGTTNTNGCCTTTNTCATTTAGCGCATTGTCGCAGACATCGATAAAAGACTCGGCCACCTGCTCTGAAGTCAGCGCGGGTGCTTGTAGCAATAATCGCACGCGGTCATGCCGAGAGATGGCTGCCGCCAGCGCGAGCATGCGCGACCAGTCATCCAGGGCATTATCGTTAAGTGCTACCTGAAACGCTGCCTTGGCATAGGGTCGTGCCACTGTGGTTAGTTCGGCCATTTATATTGCCTTATCCGGTTCCTGCTATCTGAATTACAGTTCGCTAGCGAGCTTGCTGAGCATTTCCTCGTTGGCGGCCTGGTCCACGGATTTTTCCAGGATCTTTTCCGCCCCCGCTACGGCCAGTGCAGCGACCTGCTCTCGCAGATGTTGCTTAGCCCGGTTTATCTCCTGCTCAATTTCTGCATTGGCGCTGGCAATAATGCGCTGACCTTCTTCTCGAGCATTTTCCCTGGCCTCGTCGACAATCTGAGCGGCCCGCTTGTTAGCAGAATCGATAATAGCGGCGGCTTCCTGCTTAGCCTCTTTCATCTGCTCGGACGACCTTTCCTGAGCCAGAACAAGGTCTTGCTCTGCTCGGCCTGCTGCTTGCAAACCCTCAGCGATCTTGTTGGCGCGCTCCTCCAAGATGGCCACAATAGGGGGCCAAACAAATTTCATGCAGAACCAGACGAAGAACGCGAAAGCGATGCTTTGTCCAATTATAGTGGCGTTGAGATTCATGAAGCGTCTCCTTCAGTCTTGGTGAACAACTGTCCTGCCATGACAGGACTGATCAGTCGTTTCCCTTAGATGAAAGGATTGGCGAAGATGAACAGAAACGCGATACCCACACCAATGATGGAAATTACGTCCACGAACGCAGCAACCAGGAAGAACTGGGTTTGCAGCTTCGGCGCAAGTTCCGGCTGACGGGCTGAGCTTTCGATCAGCTTGCCGCCCAGGTTACCGAAAGCTACGGCTGTGCCGGCTCCGCAGATACCAAATATGATGGCAGCCGCCAGCAGAGTAAAAGCCTGTACTGTTTCCATTAGAGTCTCCGTGTTTTACAAATAGTCGTTAAATGTTAATTAAAAATCAGTGTTCCGCATGGGCCTGATCCAGATAGACAATCGTCAGCATCATAAATAGATAGGCTTGCAGGGTCACAACCAAAATGTGGAATACCGCCCACCCAAAGTGCAGGGGCAGTTGCCAATATCCGAGCAGTGCGATCACTAGGAAAATGGTCTCGCCCGCAAAAAAGTTTCCGTAGAGTCGCAGTGCCAGGGAAACTGGCTTGGCCAGAAAGCCGGGCAACTCAAGCAACAGGTTCAAGGGTATGGCGTATTTTCCAAAAGGTTGAAAAGCGAACTCGCCTAAAAAACCACCCAGACCCTTAACCTTGATGCTGTAAAAGATAATAAGGAAGAACACGCTGACCGCGAAGCCAAGGGTGATATTGAGATCTGTTGTAGGAACCGCCCGGAAGTAGGCATGAGAATCGCCCATGACGGTTTGTGCCAGCAGCGGTATCCAGTCCACCGGTACCAGATCCATCGCATTCATCATGAATATCCAGACGAATATAGTCAGCGCCAGCGGGCCCATCATGTCATTGCGGGCGTGGAAGCTGTTTTTGATGCTTTCTTGCACCATCTCAACAATCATCTCAATGACGTTTTGCCAGCTCTTGCCCTTTGGTGCCTCAACAGTCATGCGAGTGATAACAAATTTAAAGAGGCCGACAAACAACACACCCAGAAGCACAGACATCAACATGGAGTCGACATTAATCGCCCAGAAGCCCATTTCTGCAGCTTCCTCTGGGGAGTGTGCAAACGCCCAGTGCCCATCGATCTTGCCAAACGTAAGATTGGTCAGGTGATGAGAAACGTATTCTGTTGCGGTTTGGGGGGTTTCCGCGTATCCAGCTGAAGCCATTTTAGGACTTGCTTCCTCTCGCTTAACTAATTAGTTAGTTATTTCTCAAATTCCAGCCTGGTTATAGGTTCTCACCACATGCATGGTGCTAACCATTCCGACTAGATATACAGCTATGTAACCCAAAAACACCAGCAAAGGTGTCGCAGCTGGGACATAGATAAAGGTCAGCGCGAAACCAACCGCGCTCAGGAGGATTTTGTAAACCTCTCCCGAGACGAATTCTTTTACTATTTGCTCAGTGGCGGAAGCACCCCGATACTTGAAGGCTTTCAGTGTAAACACTGTATTGGCAACAAAGCAGATCAGACCACCAAGTCCCAAAGACAGGGCTGTCTGTATGCCCGATAAACCGAAACCGATCAGAGCCAACAGAATCTCTGCGCCAATTTGGCCGCCGATAATGCTAGAAATGGAAGGAGCCTTAATGTTAGTCACGATTAATACGGACGCTAGCTCTCTTTCAGGTTCGCCAGTTTGGGTATTGCCGTTTCGATGTGGGCAGCGGGTTTAACACGCTGAATCCCCGATAAACTCAGTGCTTTTTGAGTCCACCAGACTCAAAGCACGCGCATTATAGGGGCTTTGATGGGCTATCGCAACTACGTCCCAGTATCAATTTTCGCCTTGAAACACCGGGGTTTCAGGGCCCTGTGCGGGGTTAAGATAGAGGCCAGGATAGGGCCTAATAACAGGGCTGATAAAGCGGAGACAAAGTGGGCATTCGGGTTCTGAAAAAACGCGGCTAGATGCCCTTTGGGTGATTAATTTATGTGGGAAAGAATCCCGTCAAGTTCATCGATGCTATTGTATTTTACTACCAACTTGCCTTTGCCTTTGGCGCTGTGCTGGATCATCACCTTGGCACCTAGTTTGTCCGCAAGGTTGTCTTCCAGGTTTTTGATATCCGGGTCAAGAATCTTGCCGGCCGGGCGCGTTGAGTTGCCTGCCATGAGACGCCTAACCAGCGCTTCAGTTTGACGGACCGACAAGCCCTTACCTGCAACTGTGCGGGCGACCTGCGTCTGCTGCTCGTCTGGCAAGGACAGCACGGCCCGGGCATGGCCCATTTCGAGGTCGCCATGCTCGAGCATGCGACGCACATCAATATGCAGGCCAATCAACCTGATCAGATTGGTTACAGTGACGCGGGATTTACCCACCGCATCGGCAACCTCCTGCTGGGTCAGCTCAAACTCGTCCTGCAGACGTTTCAGCGCCATGGCTTCTTCGATGGGGTTGAGGTTTTCTCGCTGGATATTCTCTATCAGCGACATGGCGATGGTGGCTTCATCGCCGACCGGTTTAACGATAGCGGGTATGGTATCGAGCCCAGCCATTTGCGTGGCGCGCCAGCGGCGCTCACCGGCGATGATTTCATACTTTTCGGGGGAGATAGGGCGAACCACGATGGGTTGCATGACCCCCTGATTCCTTATCGATGCGGCCAGCTCTTCCAGAGCCTCCTCATGCATGTCCGTCCGCGGCTGGTACTTACCACGTTGAATAAGGTCAACCGGGATATTCTTTAAATCACCGTCTTTGTCCGGGGCAGCAGCAGGCGGGGCTGCGTCGGGTTCCCTGGGTTTGCCCCCAAGCAGGCTAGCCATAGTCTGCGAGCTGCCGGTGGAAAGCAGCGCATCAAGACCTTTGCCAAGTTTCTTCTTATCGTTCATATGTCAGGTACAGCCCCGGGAGCCTTCGGGGTTAGTGAGCACTCACTAGCACGGGGAGCTTGAAGTTGTGTTTTAGCTTAACGCCCTGGCTGACTCATCATCGCGTCGGAGTAATTCTCCCGCCAGGGCCAGGTAGGCGATAGCGCCGCGCGATTGGCGGTCATATTTAATTACCGGTTTGCCATAGCTTGGCGCCTCAGCAAGACGCACATTGCGCGGCACAACGGTCCGATATACCGCATCTCCAAAATAATTGAATAGCTGACCATTGACTTCACTGGTCAATTTATTGCGCGGGTCGTACATGGTCCGCAGAATACCTTCGATTTTCAGCGTTGGATTGATGCGTTCCTGAATCGCTCGAATCGTATCCATCAGCGCCGATAAGCCTTCCAGCGCATAGTATTCGCACTGCATGGGAATCACTACCCCATCTGCTGCCACTAGGGAATTGATGGTCAACATATTCAGTGAGGGCGGACAATCAATAACAATGAAATCGTAATGCTCTCGATTCGCTTCTACGATTTCCCTGAGTCGTAGTTCTCGGTTTTCCAGGGCAATCAGCTCGACTTCAGCCGCCACCAGATCCCCGTTAGCAGGCAACAAGTCATAATCAGATTCTTCAGGGTGAATGACCACATCGTCGAATTTAGCCTGACCTGTGAGCAAGTCATAGATCGAGAGCCCGAGTTCGNTCTTATTGACGCCTGAACCCATGGTGGTATTTCCCTGAGGGTCCATATCAATAAGCAAGACTTTNTTGCGCGTTACGCTCAGAGATGCCGCCAGGTTTACTGAGGTAGTGGTTTTACCCACACCCCCTTTCTGATTAGCAATGGCCAGTACTTTACTCAATCTGACGTCCTGATTAACTGATGCCGATCTTTATGATTCGCCATCTCAGTTTTGATGACAATAGTTTACCCTATTGTGGGGTCGATTGTGGAAACACTCTCAGCGCTGGTTCCTATTTCCACCAAATGCCTTTCACCGTCAATGCCGGGAACCTGAATTTCTGTGACGGAAAGCGCCCTGCAGTCTGGCGGCAGTGCAGCCAACTCTGCCGTTGGATAGCGCCCCTTTAACGCCAATAGGCAAGTTCCAGGCGTCATCANGTGGCGTGCTTTTTCCAGCGTGTTNCCCAAGCTAGCGAATGCCCTGCAAGTCACAATATCAATTTGCTTAGGACTTTGATAGTGCTCCAGACGACAATTCTCCACCNCCACATTGGCCAACTGCAGCTCGGTNTTNGTCTGNAACAGGAANCGAGTTTTNTTGCCATTGCTATCAAGCAGAACGAATCNTGTGTTGGGGTAAAGGATCGCCCAGGGGATACCAGGAAAGCCAGCCCCAGATCCAACATCGAGTATTCTCTGGCCCGCGTTCGGTCTAACATAGGGAGTCACTGCAAGACAATCCAATAAGTGTTTGTTCACTAACTGCTGATCGCTGCTATTCGCCACCAGGTTAAAACTGCGATTCCACTTTTGAATCAGTTCCAGATGACGGATCATCGCTTGCTGCTGTTCTGCCTTAAGCTGGAGATTCAGTGCCGCCAATCCAGCGGATATTTGAGTACTAATAGGCATATGAAAGGGAAGTTGAACGCAGTGCATTCAAATAAAGTTTAGGTCCCCTGCTTAACCAGCTTTTCGAGTCGTGCTTCTAAACTTTTTCAGATAAATCAACAACAGTGAAATGGCGGCTGGTGTCATCCCAGGCAGTCGCGACGCTCTGCCGATATTTTCAGGCCTGGCAGCTTTAAGTTTTTGTGTAAGCTCAGCTGACAATCCTTGCACTAAGTTGTAATCAAACCCCAGTGGGATCGCTGTGTTTTCCTGTCGCTTGACGCGAGAGATCTCTTCTGACTGTCGCTCGATGTAGCCCTGGTATTTGATTTTAATATCGGCTTGCTGGCGCGCCTGATTTTGTATCCGCTGTGACATTGAATCTTCGTTTGAGTCTGCCTTTTCCGGGGTTTTATTAATAACCGCAGACAGAGCCGCGTAGCTCAACTGCGGTCGTGCTAATAATTCTAACAGACGGTATTCTTTACTGATTGGTTTCTCCAATAACATGTTCAAGCGCTCAGCTTCTGCGGTATTTGGATGAATTAGAGTCTGCTCCAAATATTCCAGTTCAGCCTTCACGGCAGCCGATTTGCGCGTAAAGAATTCCCAGCGCTCATCATCAACCAGGCCAAGATCNCGTCCAATTGAGGTCAACCGACNATCCGCATTGTCCTCCCGCAGAGTGAGACGATACTCGGCGCGACTTGTAAACATACGGTAAGGCTCGTTAGTTCCAAGCGTGATCAGGTCGTCAATCAAAACACCGATGTAGGCCTGGTCCCTGCGAGGACACCATGAGTCTTTGCCCTGAACGGCCAAGGCGGCGTTGAGGCCAGCTAACAGTCCCTGCGCTGCGGCTTCTTCGTATCCAGTGGTGCCGTTGATTTGTCCGGCAAAATACAGACCGCTGACAAATCGGGTTTCCAACGAGTAGTTNAGATCACGCGGATCGAAGAAGTCATACTCAATCGCATAGCCTGGCCGGGTAATATGCGCCGACTCAAACCCTTTTATCTGACGAACCATTTCGACCTGGACATCAAATGGCAAACTGGTGGAAATTCCATTGGGGTAAAGCTCGTTAGTTTTCAGCCCTTCTGGCTCAACAAATACCTGATGCGAATTTTTGTCAGCAAATCGCATAACCTTGTCTTCGATAGACGGACAATAACGAGGGCCAGTGCCTTCGATGACACCGGTATACATGGGGGATCTATCCAGTCCGCCCCGGATAATATCGTGGCANGCTACATTGGTACTGGTGATAAAACAGGGGACCTGATCTGGATGGTCCGACTGCTTACCCAAAAACGACATTACAGGCAGCGGGCTGTCGCCTTTTTGAACTTCCATTACAGAAAAATCAACGCTGCGCGCATCGATTCGAGGCGGTGTGCCAGTCTTCAGTCGTTCGACGCGAAACGGCATTTCTCGAAGCCGTTTAGCTAAAGCGATTGAGGGTGGATCACCAGCTCTACCGCCACTGCTCTGCTGCATACCAATATGAATTTTACCGCCCAGGAATGTGCCTGTAGTTAANACAACTTTTTTNCCAAGTATCTCCAGGCCCATCTGGGTTTTGACGCCAGAGACCTTACCATCAACGANAAGCAAATCATCGACCGCGGACTGAAACAGCGTGAGATTATCTTGAGATTCTAAAAATTCTCGGATAGAGGCCTTGTAGAGAACACGATCAGCTTGGNCACGAGTTGCCCTAACCGCTGGCCCTTTGCTTGCATTCAGCACCCTGAATTGAATTCCAGCATGATCTATAGCCCGCGCCATGGCTCCACCAAGGGCATCGATTTCTTTCACCAGGTGGCTNTTGCCGATACCCCCAATAGCCGGGTTGCAAGACATCTGACCGAGCGTCTCAATGCTGTGCGTAACCAACAGCGTGTTTACACCCATACGCGCAGCGGCCAATGCCGCTTCTGTGCCGGCATGGCCTCCACCGACCACGATGACGTCATATTCAANGGGGTAACGCATTGTCTTTAGGCCTGGCCNCAAATTCTGGGGCTGTGCAGTATATCGGGATCCAAGTGAATTGCCAGCATAAAGCTAATAACGTGAAATACTTAAAAACCTAGTATAAAAAATAGTTAAATAGTAATTAATGTAAATATATAAAGTATTGATACTGATATAGATAGTGCCGCGATTTTCTGTTGAAAAGCTACTATTACTTAATAAAAACAGNAGTTTAGCTACTTCGTAAGTTGGTGTGTAAGTGCTGTATCAAGACAAGATAGCCTCTGTGTGAAATGTGGGTTGTTTTTGGTCGATCGATTTAGTGTGAGTCTGGCACTTTCTNTACACAGGCTTCTCTCTCGAGACTGGCAGTTACAAACATGGTGTCATTANAAAATATATAATCCTTCCATCGTAACTTGGCACTATTTTCCAAGACAGAAACTCGAAAAAATCTCCCCCAACAGGTCATCACTTGTTACGTTACTAGTAATAGCCCCAAGATGTTGCTGGACCATTCTAAGATCNTCAGCAATAAGCTCTATTTGTAAATGGTTGCTAACACCTTTTATTGCCGATATTAAAAANCTCTCCGCTTCTTTAAGGGCGGCGANATGACGNTCCCTGGCGCTGAAGTTCTGTTCGTGGGTAGATTCGAAGCCTGCCACTTNTAGTAAATGAGATTTCAGGCCTTCAAGGCCGGCACCGGTTTTAGCTGAAATATAGAAAAACTTGAGGCTGATATCTTGAAAGTCAGNACAGTAAGTTTGCTTAAATTTATCTGNTAACAGGTCAACTTTGTTGAAAACCACGCACAAGCGTTTGAGTAACTGTGGAGAAATTGTGTAGGGAAGGTCCNCCGTGTCTGTGTTGATCTCTACCAGAGGTTGCATGATCTGTTCGATATCACTGTTATCGCATGCACTGGCATCAGTAACTAACAAAATGAGATCTGCCTCACCCAAGGTAGAACGTGCTCTTCTCACCCCCTCCTGTTCTACAACATCAGCACTTTCTCTCATACCGGCAGTGTCGTAAATATGCATGGGCAAACCGGCCAGGCTTATTTCTTGTCGNAGAACATCACGGGTTGTACCCGGGATATCAGTAACGATTGCAGCATCAACGCCGGCAAGGGCGTTTAGCAGGCTGGACTTGCCGGCGTTCGGTGCGCCNGCTATGACTATATTGAGGCCGTCTTTAAGAAGCACACCTTGTTGTGCCTCCTGAAAAATTTCGGCCAACATTTCCCGGGCCTCGAGCATCGCACATTCGACACCGGTGTAAGACATAATATCAATATCTTCATCACTGAAATCGATGGTTGCTTCGACGTTCACTCTTATGGAAGTTACAGCTGCGACTAACTGGTGTATTTTTGCAGAGAAAACACCTTTCAGTGTTCTCATGGCAGATCGCGCAGCCTGTGTCGAACTGGCATCCACCAAATCGGCAATGGCTTCAGCCTGTAGAAGATCTATCTTGCCATTAAGGAACGCACGTTCTGTAAATTCGCCTGGGCGAGCTAGCCTGGCCCCGCATTCAATCACTCTGGCTAATACAGAGCGTAGAACATGTATCCCCCCATGTCCTTGAAGCTCGACGATGTTTTCTCCGGTANATGAATTTGGTGACTCAAAATAGAGGCCAATTCCGCTGTCTATCACTTCGTCATTATTAGATTTCATTTCAACAAATGTAGCTAGCCTGGGCTGCAGTGTTGTTGACGTGATTTCTTTACTAATTATTTTAGCCAGGGGACCAGAAATTCTGACAATACCAATGCCCCCGCGTCCTGGGGCCGTGGCTATCGCGCAAATAGTGTCTGAGTCGAAGTGTNTCATTGCTGACTCTGATTTCCTCCCAAGCCTTTTGTTAAAANGGNTAGAGCGGGGGGGCAGTTGTATGCCCAGGCAGTATTCTATGCGCTGGCTGCTTTTAGTTAACTTATTTAGCCGCGTAACTGGCTTCTATTTTTTGCGTTATGTACCACTGCTGAGCAATACTCAGAACGCCATTCGTAAGCCAGTAAAGAACCAGTCCCGCCGGGAACCATAGGAACAGAACACCCATCATGACGGGCATTAGCTTCATGACTTTGGCCTGCATGGGATCTGCTGGAGTCGGGCTGAGACTTGTTTGCAGATACATGCTACCTGCCATCAATAGAGGCAGGATAAAGTAAGGGTCCCTGACAGAGAGGTCCTGCAACCACAGCATAAATGGCGCATGGCGCAATTCCACGCTTTCCATTAATACCCAATACAGCGAAATAAAGACGGGCATCTGCACCAGCATGGGAAGACAACCACCGAAGGGATTTATNTTCTCCTTCTTATAGAGCTCCATGGTTGCNTGTTGTAACTTCATGCGGTCATCGCCGTAGCTCTCTTTGAGCTGCTGCATTTTAGGCATGAGACGCCTCATGCCCGCCATGGACCGATACTGGGTTTCGGAGAGCTTGTAAAACAGCGCCTTGACGACAAAAGTCAGAGCGATGATTGAGAAACCATAGTTTCCGATAACTGAATCGATTTGTGTGAGGAGCCAATAGATTGGTGCGGCAAGGAAGAACAAAAACCCATAGTCGATGGTAAGCTCAAGATTAGGCGCTATTTCTGCTAACTCGTACTGCTCTTTTGGGCCGGCATAAAATTGCATGTCGTACTGCCCGGTTGAGCCAGCGGGCACTGAGAAAGCACTGCCAGTAAATTCACCGAAATACTGCGTGCTGTCGTTTTTGCGTGTTGTAAAACGATTGGTATCGGAGACAGGAGGAATCCAGACGGAGATAAAGTAATGTTGGCTAAATCCAATCCATCCACCCACAACATCAGTAGTCAGACTAGCATCATCGATATCTTCGAAGTCTATTCTGATATAAGGATCGTCTGCTGACGTGGTTACAAAACCTAGATAGGTGCGACCGAACCCCCCAGCACTGCTAGGGTCGTCAAAACCGTCACGTTTAATCTGGCCGAAAGCATTGGCCTGGAAGGCTGATTCTGAGGTATTGGTAACGATGAAGCTTACGTCGATGAGATAGCTCCCTCTTTCGAAGCTAAGTCTTTTAATAATTTCTATGCCGGATTCTGTGCGGGTTACTAGGTCAACGTTGAGTTGGTTTTTTCCTTCGGCTAACTCATAAAACGTTTGGGAAGAGCTGTAAAGGGCTCTGTTTGAATTATCGATACCATCTCGTCCAATAAGCCCGCTTTGAGCAACATAGCTTCTAGTAAAGTTTTGCTCTAATAGTTCAAAGGGGTCATCTCGGACATTGAGTTGCTTGAGATACTGCGGCAATGCCAGACTCGTTATGTCACCGCCCTTCAATTCAACATTAAGCTTCAGGGTATCGGTGATTATTGAAATAGACCCAGCAGCGTCGGATTGCGTAGTATTTATACTGGGTGTTGACACAGCAGCTGTGGTCGGTGTCGAGTTAATCTGAGTATCTGGAGCTTGGACCGATGGTGTCTCTGGCAGGTCATTGGTGACAGCCGAGGTAGCTTCGGTATTAGTAATACTATCGATGACTGGTGGATAATCTCCCTGCCAGGCCAACAACATAAGATAAGTAACAATAGCTAAAGCGCCGTAAAGTGAAAATCGGGTTATATCCATGATTCANNTCTCATTGCTCGCTGTAACCCGAGCGCTGCGNTCAGGTACCGGATCGATACCTCCCTCATGCCAGGGATGGCATTTACTTACTCTTCCCAGACCCATCCATACTCCCCTGAGTGCCCCATGCTTTGTGATGGCTTCTCTAGTGTAGTGAGAGCAGGTGGGATAGAAACGACAGTTACTGCCAATCAGTAAACTTAAACTGCGTTGGTAAATATCGATGAGCCTTATTAGCAAGTTGTCGATCATCTATTCGTCTAGCTTCTATATATAGGTNGATATTTGTTGAGTTTTGCTACAAGTCTAATTCAACTGCCATTGCGTTTTCTGNGGCGGTTTGTGTCTGCATCTTGCCACAGTTTCGCTACTGCAGTGCTGATCGCAGCGTTAGACAGCTTATCTGTACCCTTTCTCACCAGTACAACGAGATCCAAGTTTACAGCCTGGGGCTCTAGACGGCGGAACGAGTCTCTAACCAAGCGTTTAATTCGATTGCGCTGAACTGCTGTGGGGATGTTTTTTTTAGCTACCACCAACCCCAANCGTGAGTTCGAACTTTCGTTGCGTCTGGCTAGGACCAGGAAGTAGCGGCAGGAAACTTTGAAATGAGTGTTATTGAAGACAGCGCTAAAATCACTGGCATTCAGTAGGCGGGATGCTTTGGCAAAGCCATGATCTGCCACTGGACATTCTCAGCTCTCTTTTCGCAACAGAAAAGAAANACTCAGGCNGATAATCGGGCGCGCCCTTTGGCACGACGGCGCTTCAGCACAAGACGGCCACCTTTAGTTGCCATACGAGCGCGGAAACCATGGGTTCGGGCTCTTTTAAGCACGCTTGGCTGATATGTTCGCTTCATAATATGAGTAATCCGAGTCGGCTAATCTGTTAGAACGCTAGAACCGGCTAGCGGTTCAAAAAAGAGGCGGAATTCTAGAGGTTTTGGGCAAAACTTGCAATCAGCAATAAGCCTTTTCTGCTCGATCTTCGCCGGGACTCTGTGAGGGGTCTTGTCAGAAATGGTGGTTCTAGATAGCCCAAATCCTACCCCAAACTTAGTCACAAGTTATTCACAGGATGTTTATTCACAGGGAGAGCCTACAAGCGGCCCAAGTTATTCGATTTTGTCCCAGAAAAAAGGCGCGATTATCTATAACCTGATGAAAAATATGGATTTAATTTCTAACGAAAAAGCAGCATTAATGGCTTTACACAGTGGATAACTTATAAATCGCTGGATAAAATNGTGATCAAAANGCGGTATCAAGAATGANATGGGACGGTTAAAGCAAAGTGGTAGTAGAGAATTGGCAGAGATGTACTGAACATCTCAAACAAGAGCTTCCCGCGCAGCAGTTTAATACCTGGATTAGGCCTTTGCGAGCGGAGCTCGATGCTAACGCGCTCAGTTTATACGCGCCAAACAAGTTCATACTGGATTGGGTAAAGGGCAAGTACCTGAATCGAATCTCAGAGTTGGTTGGCGAGCAGGGTAAGGCAAGCATCGAAGTCCGCCTNCTGGTCGGAAGCGCGCAGNCACGCCGCGATCAAGTCGAGCCATCGCGGCCCCAANGTGGGGTAAAACTGAGTGCGGCTGTGAGCCCAAACNTTGCGCCTGTTCAGCCAACTGCAGCCAGGATAGAAAGGGCGCGGATGGACACTATTATTGAGGGCAAGCTTAAACATCGCGGCGNTCTTAATCAGGACAGCACCTTCGATAATTTTATCGTAGGCAAGTCAAATCAATTGGCGCGGGCTGCTGCAATGCAGGTGGCCGAAAACCCAGGGTTCGCCTACAACCCCCTATTTATATACGGCGGGGTTGGTCTTGGTAAAACCCACCTCATGCATGCCATTGGTAATTACCTGGTAAGCAAAAAGCCTAATGCGAAAGTTGTCTATCTTCATTCAGAAACTTTCGTGGCGACTATGGTGACAGCTTTGCAGCTTAATGCGATTAACGAATTCAAACGTTTTTACCGGTCGGTAGACGCGCTGTTGATCGACGATATTCAGTTCTTTTCCGGCAAAGAGCGTTCCCAGGAAGAATTCTTCCACACCTTTAATGCTTTACTCGAGGGCGGCCAACAAATTATTTTGACCTGCGACCGCTACCACAAGGAAATTAATGGGCTGGAAGAGCGGCTTAAATCCAGATTTGGTTGGGGGCTGACGGTGGCAGTCGAGCCGCCTGAGCTGGAGACGCGCGCCGCCATTCTAATCAATAAGGCAGCGCAGTGTGATGTGGAGTTGCCTTATGACGCAGCCCTCTTCATTGCGCAGCGTCTGCGTTCTAATGTTAGAGAGCTGGAAGGCGCCCTTAAAAGAGTGATTGCGCACGCTAATTTCAAAGGTACAGAGATTGATTTGGACCTCATCAAAGAGGCGCTACGGGACTTGTTCGCCCTGCAGGATAAACTGGTCACAATTGACAACATACAGCGATCTGTAGCGGAGTATTACAAAATCAAAATGGCCGACATGTTGTCAAAGCGGCGGAATCGGTCTGTTGCCAGGCCAAGACAAGTGGCTATGACACTCTCTAAAGAGCTAACAAATCATAGTTTGCCAGAGATTGGCGATGCTTTTGGGGGACGTGACCATACGACAGTCTTGCATGCTTGTAAACAGATTAAGAAGCTACGGCATACTTCCATAGATATCCAGGAGGATTACAACAACCTTCTGCGGTCTCTCTCGAACTAGAACATAAGCCATTGAAAAGAATGGGGAAAAAGTAATAAAATGCAATTTCAGATTAGCCGAGAGGCTCTGCTCAAGCCCTTGCAACTTGTTAGTGGTGTGGTGGAGCGGCGCCAAACCTTACCTGTACTTGCCAATGTGTTGTTGGTGTTAAAAGACGGCGAGTTGTCTTTAACCGGTACTGATTTGGAAGTTGAACTCGTAGGCCGAACGTCGGTTGACCAGGCGCTACAGCCGGGGGAAATTACGGTGCCGGCACGCAAGCTATTGGATATCTGTAAATCCCTGTCTGAAGATGCCGTGGTGAACGTCACGCTTACCGATAACAAATTGGTTCTCAAATCGGGCCGCAGTCGTTTTACCTTAACGACTCTACCTGCATCTGAATTTCCGAATGTTGAAGAGGAACCAGATACCTTTTCCCTCAGCATCCAACAGCCGAAACTTCGACAGCTGCTGGAAAACACCAGCTTTGCGATGGCGCAGCAGGATGTTCGCTATTATCTCAATGGCATGTTGTTTGAGGTCGGCAAGAACTATCTTCGATTGGTCGCTACCGATGGTCACCGCCTGGCCATGGAAACGTTGCAAATGCAAAATAGTATCGGTGAGACAAAGCAACAGATTCTTCCTAGAAAAGGAGTGATGGAATTATCCCGCCTTCTCAACGATGAGGGTGGAGCTATAGACCTCACTTTCGGTCAGAACCATATTCGAGCCCGGGTACCGGAGTATTCATTCACTTCAAAGTTAGTGGACGGCAAGTTTCCTGATTACAACCGTGTGCTGCCGAAAGGCGGAAATAAGGTTGTCATAGGAGATTGCCAGGAGCTGCGGCAGGCGTTTGCCAGAGCTTCCATTCTGTCTAACGAAAAGTATCGTGGTGTAAGAGTTATGTTGGCGAAAGGTGAGATCAAGATTCTTGCCAACAATCCTGAGCAGGAAGAGGCGGAAGAGGTTGTTGCAGTGGAATATAGCGGCGACAGCCTGGAGATAGGCTTCAACGTGTCTTATCTCATAGACGTGCTATCAACACTCAGCACTTCAAGAACCAGGGTAACGCTATCAGACCCAAACAGTAGCGCCTTGCTTGAGGCTGAGGAAGGCGGCGATGCGGTGTATGTCGTGATGCCGATGCGGCTCTAAACTTTGCTGCCCCCAAAAGGCCAGAGTATGTTTTGGCTCTTCATATCGGTAAACTGGCCATGCCGGAGCTCACGGTTTGCGCATTAAATTATCATGACTTGCGTCAGAGAGCTGCAGCTAACTAATTTCCGCAATTTTTGTGAAGCGAAAGCCTCCCCGAGCAGCGGCATAAATCTGATATATGGAAAGAATGGTAGCGGCAAGACCAGCCTGCTCGAGGCGATTCATTTATTGTCCACCGGCAAGTCTTTTCGAAGCTCTCTGGTAGATCCGCTCATAAAAGACGGGGAAAAGGCTGCGACGATATTCACTGCTACCAAAGACCAAAACAAGGTTGGTTTGACGAGGCCCCGTAACCAGAAACAGCAGCTTAGGCTCAACGAGGAAAAACAGAAGAACTGGGACCGAGTTGCTCGGATATTGCCGTCACAGGTTTTGGATGCCACTTCTTTCGATTTACTTGAGGGTGGGCCTAAGGCAAGAAGGCGTTTCATGGATTGGGGTGTGTTTCACGTGGAACCCAGTTTTCTTGATAACTGGCGCCGAGCAAGCAAGAGCATAGCGAACCGAAACCGGCTTTTAAAGCAGGGCCGAAAAAGCGGTCCCGAAAGTGCACAGATTGATGCGTGGGATCACGAACTCTGCCTGGCCACATCTGCGATTGATGAATCGAGAACACGTTACTTGGAAAGGCTGCTACCANTATTTCAGACAAATTATGAAGAGCTAATGGACAATCACTCTTCTGACCTGCAGATTATTTATAAACGGGGGTGGTCGGCAGAACATACTCTCGACGAGGTGCTAGCGTCCAACAAAGAAGTAGATTTCAGGTATGGGTCCACCCAGTCGGGACCTCATAGGGCAGACCTAGATATAAAGCTAGGTTCCCGGCGGGCGCAGGATATACTGTCAAGAGGCCAGGAAAAGCTGGTTGTCTGCGCACTAAAGGTGGCGCAAGGTGAGGTACTTTCCCAGGTCGTCGGACGAAAATGCATCTACCTCATCGATGATCTGCCCGCAGAACTGGACGCCTCCAATAGGGAAAAGGTAATGCAGCAGCTGGTGCAAACTAGCTCGCAACTATTCATTACCAGCGTAGAGGCGACAGCGATCGACACAGAATCATTGGGGCGGTCTGACATCGCCAAGTTTCACGTGGAACGTGGTATACTGACAGGATGAATTTAGGCGAATTTTCCGCGTAAAGTCGTCTAGCTCGGCGCTAATTGCTGGAAAATTACGTAGTGGAGTAATTTCATGAGTGACGAAACCCAACCCGATTATAATTCAGACAGCATCAAAGTCCTGAAAGGGTTAGATGCAGTCAGAAAAAGACCAGGCATGTATATCGGTGATACCGACGATGGCACCGGCCTTCACCACATGGTTTTCGAACTGGTGGATAATTCAATCGATGAGGCCTTGGCGGGACACTGTGACGCTATCGAAGTGACCATTCACATCGGTGAAACCATCACTGTTTCCGATAATGGTCGAGGTATCCCGACCGAGATGCATAAGGAAGGGGTCTCCGCAGCAGAGGTCATTATGACCGTTTTGCATGCGGGAGGTAAGTTTGATGACAACAGTTATAAGGTTTCGGGCGGCTTGCACGGAGTTGGCGTCTCAGTAGTTAACGCCTTGTCAGAGGAGTTAAAGCTCACTATCCGCCGGGAGGGCCAGGTTCACGAACAATTATATGAGCACGGGGTCCCGAAAGCGCCCCTGGATGTAGTCGGTGAAACCCAGATTAGTGGAACAGAGGTCCACTTCAAGCCTGCCCAGGAGACATTCTCAAACATTGAGTTCCACTACGACATTCTTGCGAAAAAGCTACGTGAGTTAGCATTTCTTAACGCCGGGGTGGCCATTCATCTCAAAGACGAACGCTCAGGTAAAGAAGGTCTATATAAGTATGAAGGCGGGCTTAAAGCCTTTGTTGACTACCTTAATACCAATAAATCTGCGATCAACAAGCTATTCCACTTTACCTCAGAGCGTGAGGAAGATGGCATTACCGTTGAGGTTGCTCTGCAGTGGAACGACTCCTATCAGGAAAATATTTTCCCTTACACCAACAATATACCCCAGCGGGACGGTGGTACCCACCTTGCTGGATTCCGCGGGGCTTTGACCCGAGTACTTAAGAGCTATATTGACAAAGAGCTGGCCCAGAAAAAAGGTAAGGAAGTAGTTACTAGCGGCGATGACGCAAGAGAGGGGCTTACAGCGATAATCTCGGTAAAGGTTCCCGACCCGAAATTTTCCTCACAAACCAAAGACAAGCTGGTTTCCTCCGAAGTTAAGACTGTAGTGGAACAAGAAATGGCAGCCCACTTCAACGACTACTTGTTGGAAAACCCACAGGACGCCAAACAAATCGTCAGCAAGATGATTGATGCGGCCCGAGCGAGGGATGCGGCCAGAAAAGCCAGGGAAATGACTCGCCGTAAAGGGGCCCTCGATGTTGCCGGCTTACCTGGAAAACTGGCTGACTGTCAGGAAAAAGATCCGGCACTTTCTGAAATATACATCGTGGAGGGAGACTCGGCGGGCGGCTCTGCGAAGCAGGGCAGAAACCGCAAGAATCAGGCGATATTACCCTTAAAAGGAAAGATTCTTAATGTAGAGAAAGCGCGCTTCGACAAGATGCTTAGCTCCGCTGAAATCGGTACCTTGATCAAAGCTCTGGGTTGCGGCATTGGGAACGAGGAGTTTTCTCCGGAAAACCTCCGATATCACAGCATCATAATCATGACAGATGCTGATGTTGATGGATCTCATATCCGAACTTTGCTACTTACCTTNTTTTTCCGCCAAATGCGCGAACTGGTAGAAAGGGGCCACATTTTTATCGCACAACCACCTTTGTACAAGATCAGGAAAGGCAAGCAGGAGCAATATCTGAAGGATGATATCGAGCTGGCCAGCTATCAAACCCAAATAGCTTTGGAGGGTGCCAGTCTGCACGTCAATGCAGATGCGCCCGGTATTGCAGAGGACGCTTTGGAAGCGTTGGTAAAACAATACCACGAGGCGTATGCAATAATNAGCCGACTGGCTCGGATTTATCCGACTGAGGTGCTGGAAGCCATGATATTTACCGACCTGCTGCCGGAAGCTGATCTCACCGATCAGACTAAAGTGCAGCGTTGGGTAGACTCGCTGACCGCAAACCTTCAGGCTAAACACCCCGGAGTAAGTGTAAACTATACACTTCGGGCCAGCGAAGATGCGGAGAGGCATACCTACTTACCCGAAGCCGTTCTCAATCTTCATGGTCTTGAGCGAACTTACCCATTCAACGGAGANTTCTTCCACTCTGGCGAATATCGAACTTTGGCTGGGCTAGGCAAGATCCTCGACGGGCTGGTAGAAGATGGTGCATTNGTNAAACGCGGCGAGAAAACCANGGAAGTGAGCAGNNTCGGCGAGGCTATCGAGTGGTTGACGCAAGACGCAATGAAGGGCCACTACCTGCAGCGCTATAAAGGACTGGGTGAAATGAACCCTGATCAATTGTGGGATACGACCATGAACCCCGAAACCAGGCGCATGCTCCAGGTCACCATCGATGATGCCATAGGTGCGGATCAGTTATTCAATACACTGATGGGAGATCAGGTTGATCCACGCCGAGAATTCATTGAGGACAATGCGCTCGCGGCGGAAAACCTGGACATCTAATTCAGCGCGAGACGAATTGTTCTCGCGTCCACTGTTCCACGGTTTCGGTTAGTTCATTAACTGAGCGGCCGTTAATCTGTATAGCCTGCCCGACCACTACCGAAACTGTGCCAGGATACTTAATGAACTGGCGTGCTGGCCACGTATACCCAGCGTTATGGACGATAGGCACAATAGGAACGTCAGCTGCTACGGCCAAACTCGCCCCGCCGCGAGAAAACTTTCTGATCGTCCCCGGTGCNGAGCGCGTACCCTCTGGAAATATAATTATTGCATTGCCTTCCTTTAGTCTTTGTTCGCCCTGCAGCAAGAGAGACCGAGCGGCCTCGCGCGGTTTACTGCGATCTATAGCAATAGGCTTCAGCAGCCTCAGTGCCCAACCCCAAAAAGGTATCTTGAGTAACTCCATTTTGAGGATGGGTGAAATAGGAAAGATCAGCGAATAAAACAGTAGCGTCTCCCAACTGCTNTGGTGATTCGACAGATACACGGCGGGCTGTTCCAGTAGGTTATCCNTACCAGCTATTTCATAATGCACCCCACAGCTAAGGCGTAGCCATCCGAGAATAGAGTTGCACCAGGCAGCTGCAAACCCATGACGCCGGCGTGGTGGCATTAAGTGAAACAGCAGAATAAAACTAAGAGACATGACGAGAGTGGCGAGCACGTATCCAGCATAGAACAGCGCCGAACGCAGGATAAGTATCAGCTGCTTANACATGATTCCCTGATATATTACNCGGCAAACCAATTTCCACAAACTGGGCCAGATTGTCGAATACGGGTACNGGGTCCCCCTCCAGTTCAATTAATCGGCNTTCCGTTAGGCGGCCTTTCCCTGTTCTGACTAAAACTGGCTGCATAGAGTATGCCCGTGCCGCCTGCAAATCCTTTAAACTGTCNCCAACGAAATACTGGCCGGTCAGACTGGTAAGTAACTCGTCTTCTATGCGCTGCAACAGGCCGGTTTTAGGTTTCCGGCAATCGCAGCCAGCGTCTGGTAGATGCGGACAGTAAAACACGCCTTCTATGAAACCGCCGCAACCCTCTACCATAGAACACATTTTATGATGTATGTTCGCAAGTGCGATTTCATCAAAAAGCATTCGTCCTAAACCAGATTGATTGGTGGCAACAGCGACTTTGTAACCACCTACATGTAATGCGGCTATGGCCTCAAGGCTACCTGGTACAGGTGACCACTCTTCGGGAGACTTAATGTAGTCATCTGAGTCTTCATTTATTACACCATCTCTATCCAACACGATGATNTNCATAAATGAAAAGCCGCCTNGGGAATCAGGGCNTATGCAGATAGGAGATATCTGCAGACCTGAGAAACAGCGATTGTAGCTGCTTCAATAAAGCCAGCCTGTTATTTTTAACAGGGACGTCATCAGCCATGACCATCACATCGTCGAAAAATGTATCAACCGAAGTCTTAAGTCCGGACAGCTCTTTGAGCCCCTGCGTATATTGGCCGNTAGCAANTAAAGGTGCCANCTCTAACTCTTTTTGTTGCACTTCGGCNGCAAGGATTTTCTCAGCGGGCTCAGATAANAGGGANTCATCAAGCGCAAGAAAAGAGTCGCNTGTATCCTGTTTGGNNAGTATATTGGCTACNCGTTTGTTGGCAGCGGCAAGAGGCTTCGCTTCAGGTAGTTGATAGAATGCGTGCACTGCATTAATTCGTAGATGAAAGTCTAGCGGCCTAGTGGGTTTGAGCACGAACACCGATTGAAATTCTTCGCTGCTTATTCCTTTTTCCAGGTACCAGGCGCGAAACCGTTCAAGTACGAAGTCAAACACTTGCGTGCGGGTCTCAGCTTGAAGGAGATGGGCTGGATAGGTTTTTAGGGANGCATCAATTAGTTCGCTTAAGTCCAGGCTCAGTTGCTTCTCAACGATAATTCGCAATAAACCGATAGCCGCNCGACGCAGAGCAAACGGATCCTTTGACCCGGTGGGAGGTTGGCCAACACCAAATAGCCCGACCATGGAGTCTAACTTATCTGCGATTGCCAGTACCGATCCGGTCAGTGTTCCTGGCACAACATCACCCGCGAATCTGGGCTGATACTGTTCATAAATGGCTTTTGAAACATCCCTCGGTTCGCCATCATGTTCAGCGTAATAAGAGCCCATCAAACCCTGCAAGTCTGCAAATTCGCCAACCATATTAGTAAGCAAGTCGCACTTGGCAAGTTGAGCAGCTCTTTGGCAATGCTCAGGATCAGCGTCTACCTGATTTGCAATTACAGTCGCCAGTTCACCCACTCGCTGACACTTGTCCAGGACGGTACCAAGTTTATCCTGAAAAATCAGCTTGCCAAGAGCAGCCTGACGGCTTTCCAGGGGGGCTTCTTTGTCGGTTACATAGAAAAACTGGGCATCTGCGAGGCGAGGTCGAATTACCCGCTCGTTACCTTTAATGACTTGTTCCGGATCCGTGCTTTCAATATTACTTATCGTAATAAATTTGGGCAGTAGTTTGCCGTTGGAGTCTGCTAAATAGAAATACTTCTGGTGGGACTTCATGGCTAAAATTAATGCTTCCTGCGGGACGGTCAGAAACGCCTTTTCGAAACTTCCAGTTAAGGCAACCGGAAACTCTACCAGGCTGGTCACTTCCTCGAGCAGGTCCGGGTCGATAACCGCGGTTGCATTGAGACGATCTCCTTCCTGAAGCACCTGTTCCCTGATCATCTCGCGGCGCTTGTCGAAGGAAGCAATAACCTTGCCCTGATCTCGAAGGACTGCCTCATAGGCCCCAGCTTTACGCAACGGGATGTCGCTATTGTGATGGAATCTATGCCCCCGTGTTGCGGGGCTAGAGTTTATTCCTAATACCGATGCGGGCACGGCTTCGCTGCCGAACAGCACTACAAGCCAGTGTACCGGGCGCACAAATTCGTTGCGTGAGCTGCCCCAGCGCATTCGCTTGGGTATGGGTAGCTGCGACAGGGCGGGTTCAAGCAGATCAGGAATTAGCACCGTGGTTGCCTGGCCCTTTTCAAGCACTGTGTACGCAAGCTTTTCAGTACCATCTTTATCCGACCGCGCGAGATCTGCCACGTCGACACCGCAAGAGCGAGCGAAACCGGCTGCTGCCTTTGTGGGCTGCCCGTCCTGATCAAAGGCTGCCTTTATTGCGGGGCCAAGCCTGGTCTTTTCGTTGTCTTGCTGCGCTGCCTCGAGATCGCGAATCAAAACTGCCAGGCGCCGTGGTGTGGCGAAGCGTTCCACATCCCCGAACCCCAGATTCAAGCCCTGTAGCTGTTTTGCAATTTGATCAGCAAAGGCAGAGGACAGACGGGACAAAGCCTTGGGCGGCAATTCCTCGGTGCCAATTTCAATGAGTAAATCTCGAGTCACCATGCTGATTATTCTTCCAGGAATTCTTTTTTCAATGCATCCGGCGCCAGCGGAAAGCCCAGACGCTTGCGGCTGGCATAATATTCTTCTGCTACCCCTCTGGCCAGGCTGCGCACGCGCAGGATGAAACGCTGTCGTTCAGTGACGGAAACGGCATTCCGGGCATCCAGCAGATTGAAGTAATGGGATGCTTTTAAAACCTGTTCATAAGCGGGAAGCGCCAGCTGCTGCTCAAGCAGGATCTGGCACTGCTCCTCGCACTCATCAAAACAGCGGAACAACAGCGAGGTATCGGCATGTTCGAAATTGTAAGCTGACATTTCTACTTCATTTTGTTTAAACACATCGCCGTAAGTGACCTTGCCATTCGGCCCCTCTGTCCAGACGATGTCGTAGATGCTATCCACACCTTGCAGGTACATGGCGATTCGTTCGATACCGTAAGTTATCTCNCCGCTTACTGGATAGCATTCCAAACCGCCCACCTGCTGGAAATAGGTGAACTGGGTAACTTCCATGCCGTTAAGCCAGACTTCCCAACCCAAACCCCAAGCGCCAAGGGTGGGAGACTCCCAGTTATCCTCAACGAAACGAATATCATGAACCGCCATGTCGATACCGAGATAGCGCAGTGAATCCAGATAAAGCTCCTGAATCTCCTTGGGCGAGGGCTTAAGAATCACTTGAAACTGGTAATAGTGCTGCAAGCGATTAGGGTTCTCGCCGTAGCGACCATCAGTTGGGCGCCGGCAGGGTTGCACATAGGCAGTGTTCCAACTCTCCGGGCCAATTGCACGCAGGAAAGTAGCCGGATGAAATGTGCCAGCACCAACTTCCATATCCAGAGGTTGCAGTATCACACAGCCGTTATCCGCCCAAAATTGTTGTAGCGCTAAAACCAACCCCTGAAAGGTTAATAGGTCGTTCTTAATTTTCACGATGTTCTTGATTTTTCTAGCTTTTGCGAGGCTTTAATTATCCTCGATTATCTTCAACTAATCTAGACATGGGGCCCTATCAGCCTACTGAAGAGCGCCGGGGAAGGGCAACGCGAAAAAGAAAAGAACTCAGGGGCCGGAGTTATGATAATTTAGGGCAGACGCATAAGTCTGTGTAAGCCAATAAAGCCTGGCATAGGTAAAACTTTATCCAAACCTTCGTCTACCTCGTCATCAGAGCGATTCTCACAATTTGTTCATGGCTACCTCTTCCGGTGCTTCATGGGATTGCCTGTATCTGGGGATCCCTGCTGTTTTTAATNCCGAACCGAACCCGGGAAACCACACGCAAGAATCTACAGACCTGTTTCCCTGAAATGCCCCCCGCACAGATCAATCAACTCATGAAAGAGAGCTTGATCAATACTGCATGTACCGCCGTGGAAATGGGGAAAGCCTGGGTCTCACCCATAACAAGCACCCTCAATCTGGTTAAAGACTCAGACGGTTTAGGGGAATTTGCGGCCGCCGCCTCTGGGCCTCGAGGCGTCATCCTTCTGGCCCCACATCTGAGTAATTGGGAGATTTTTGGTTTCTATGCCAGCCAAGGCCGACGTGCCAATTTCATGTATCAACCGCCCCGCATAGAGGGCCTGGACAGATTGCTGCGCAGGGTTCGAGCACGCAATGGTGTCAGTCTAGCGCCAACTAATCGCAAAGGAGTAGCGCAGCTATTAATAGCCCTTAAGAAAGGCGAGATCGTAGGCATATTGCCAGACCAGGTACCTGCGGATGAGGGTGGGGAGTTTGCCAGCTTCTTTGGCGAGCCAGCACTAACAATGACCTTGGTCAGCAAGCTCATCCAGCGCACTGACGCTCAGGTATTTTGTGGCTTTGCCAAACGTTTGCCCAGGGGTANAGGCTTTATCGCAGTATTTGAGCCGGCCGACGAAAAGATTTATAGCAGTGATATCAAGGAATCAACTGAAGGACTTAACAGGACAGTAGAATCTGCTGTGCAAAAAGCGGTTTCGCAATACCAATGGGAATACAAGCGGTTTCGGCGCCGCCCCGACAATTCAGAATTCTATAGAACGCAGCCACGCTAANCGCCGGGTCACCCACAANGGATATATAGAGAAAGCAATTATTCGATAGGGACTAGCGTTTCCAAAACATGGGCGTAAAAAGTACCAACAAGGTAAAAACTTCCAGGCGGCCGAGCAGCATGGCAAGGCACAATATCCATTTCGCAGGGCCGGGCAGCGCTCCATAGGTTTCCGCAACGCCAGACAGCCCGGGACCAAGATTGTTTATGCAGGCNCCCACGGCACTAAACGCAGTGATGATATCCAGCCCGGTTGCAAGTAATGCCAGCAGCATCACCATGAAGGCCATTACGTAGACCGCAAAGAATCCCCACACTGATTCAACAACCCGATCCGACATGACTTTCTTTCCCAGCTTGATCTGGATAATAGCTCGGGGATGAATCAGCCTTTGCACTTCTCGGAAACCCTGCTTAAAAATAAGCAGGATTCGGATGACCTTCATACCACCTCCGGTGGAACCAGCGCAAGCACCAATAATGGCCGCATACAAAAGCACATAGGGAAGAAAAAGCGGCCAGGAATTAAAGTCGGCTGTCGCGAAGCCAGTAGTAGTTGCGAATGAAACTACNTGAAATACACCGCGTCTCAGGGCTTCCCAGAAAGAATCGTAAGTTCCGCTAAAAGTCAGCACTAGCACCGTGACGACTGAAACGCTACTCAAAATAAAGGCATAAAACTTGAATTCAGGATCATGCAGGTAGTGCAGGAACTGCTTTTTCTGAAACGCGAAAAAATGCAATGCGAAATTGATGCCAGCAATAACCATGAACACGATGGCGATAGATTCCACCTGCGTACTATCGAAGTAGGCCAGGCTGCTGTCATGGGTTGAGAAGCCTCCGATCGCTACGGTGCTGAAGCTATGGGAGACTGCATCGAACAGGCTCATGCCAACAGCCCAATAGGCCAGTGCACAAATCAGGGTAAGAGTGAGATAGATTAACCAAAGCGACTTGGCTGTCTCGGCCAAACGTGGGACTAACTTGGTGTCTTTTACCGGCCCAGGGCTTTCCGCGCGNTAGAGCTGCATGCCACCGATACCGAGCATTGGCAAAAGTGCTACTGCGAGAACTATGATTCCCATACCGCCTAGCCACTGCAAAAGCTGTCGGTAGAACAATATGGACTCGGGTAATTCGTCAAGGCCAGAAATCACTGTAGCCCCAGTAGTGGTCAGCCCCGATATGGATTCGAAAACCGCATCCGTTAAGCTGAGTTCGGTGGCGGAGGAGAATAGCAAGGGCAGGCAGCCCGCAGTGCCAAGCACCGCCCAGAATAAAGTGACAACCATAAAGCCATCGCGATTGCTCAATTCCTTGGACTGGCTGGAAGTGATCAGCCAGAGTATCAGGCCAGTGGAAAATAAAATTCCGATAGAATAAAGAAAGGCGGCCGCTGAACCGTCACTATAGATAAGTGATACTAGCAGAGGCGGCAGGTTGCCTAACAAGCTGAAAAGCATAAGCAGCAAGCCAAGTATCTTTACAATGGTGACGGGGTGCATGGGGCCCTAGAAAAAGCTAAAACCGACCTGGAACAACCGTTCCACTTCTGGAATGGTCTTGCGGTCAACCAAAAAGAGTATGACGTGGTCATCTGATTTGATGACCGTGTCGTCGTGTGCGATAAGCACTTCATCATTGCGGACGATGGCACCTATGGTGGTGCCATCCGGCAGCTCTATATCCTCGATTGCACGGCTCACGACTTTTGAATTGGTTTCATCACCATGGGCAATTGCTTCCATCGCCTCGGCAGCGCCACGCCGCAGCGAATGCACCGCAACCACATCACCGCGCCGCACGTGGGCTAATAGAATGCCTATTGTTGCAAGCTGGGGAGAGATCGCGATATCGATTTCGCCCCCTTGCACCAGGTCGACATAAGCTGGGTTGTTGATAATCGCCATGACCTTCTTGGCACCCAGTCGCTTCGCGAGCAACGAGGACATGATGTTCGCTTCGTCATCATTGGTAAGCGCAAGAAACACATCGGTTTCTTCGATATTTTCTTCTATCAGCAGATCCTTGTCAGACCCTTCACCATGGAGCACGATAGAGTCGTGCAGATTCTCGGAAAGGTAGGCACATCGCTCAATGTCTATTTCGATTAATTTCACCTGAAAGCGCTCTTCGATATTACTCGCTAGCCGGTGTCCGATTTTGCCACCGCCAGCAATCATGATGCGCTTATATGGCCTGTCCAATCTCCGAAGTTCGCCCATACAGGCACGAATGTTTTCCTGCGCGGCGACGAAGAAGACTTCATCATCAGCCTCAATCACAGTAGACCCTTCTGGGATAATTGGGCGGTCCTTGCGAAATATTGCCGCAACCCTGGTGTCCACCCCCGGCATATGCTGACGAATCAAGCGAATTTCCTGGCCGACTAATGGACCTCCATAGAATGCTTTGACAGCAACCAACTGCACACGCCCATCGGCGAAATCCAGTACCTGTAATGAGCCGGGTAATTCAATCAGGCGAGTAATGTAGTCAGAGACTATCTCTTCCGGGCTGATAATCTCAATGTCGGGCATTCCCTCAACCCGAAATAGCTTTTCGCTTTTGGTATAAGAGCCGGCGCGGATACGGCAAATTCTGCGATGCACTTTATAAAGCGTGAGAGCAACATGGCAGGCAACCATGTTGGTTTCATCACTGTCTGTGACGGCTATGAGCATCTCTGCGTCGTCTGCGCCAGCCCGCAATAGAGTAGAGGGGTGTGACGGNGCGCCAGCCACAACTCGGGCGTCAATGTGATCGTTAAGCTCTTGCAGGCGCNCACTATCCTCATCCACGATCGTGATGTCGTTTTTCTCATTAGAAAGGGTTTCAGCGAGGGCGCTGCCCACCTGATTGGCACCGAGGATGATAATTTTCATGGGTTGCGTGTTTTCTGAAGTGTAATCGCGAGCTGTNGTAGAATTTCCTTAGCATTTGCGCAGCAAGGAAAAGAAGAACCCATCGGTACCGCCNCTGGTACTGGGGAGCAGCTGCCTTCCTGTCTCGCATTCTACTCCCCAATCGGCCGCGATGCCCTCATATTTAGCATCGTGATGGCTGTCGAGGAATTGCCGAATCTGAGCCTGATTCTCCTCAGGCAGAATCGAGCAGGTGGTATATAGAAACAGGCCGCCTGGCTTTAGATACTGCCAAAGATTCCGCAACAACTGCTCCTGTGTTGCCAGCAGCTCAGTGACCTGTTCCGGTGTACGCAACAGTTTGATGTCAGGATGTCGTCTTATGACTCCTGTTGCACTGCAAGGCGCATCTAACAGGACGCGATCAAACCCTTCACCATCCCACCAGGACGCAAGCCCAGCGGCATCAGCGCAGATTAACTTTGCCTCCAGCTTTAGTCTTTGCAGGTTCTCTTNAATCTTAAGTAGCCTAGACTTTTCCTTATCAATTGNGACTAGGCGNGTAAGTGANTACTCACNTTCNANAATATGNGANGTTTTTCCTCCNGGTGCGGCACAGGCATCCAGTAGCTGCAAACCTGACTCAAGACACAGGCTNCCCGCAACAAGTTGCGAAGCCTCGTCCTGAACGCTTACCTCCCCCTCAGCGAAGCCCGGAATGTCATGCACGGGCATGGGTTGTGATAGATAGATTGCAGAATTCGCCAGCAAGCCCGGCGTCGACGGAATCCCAAGCGAGGACAATTTTTGCAAGTATTGCCCCCGGCTCTGGCGCGCGAGGTTGACTCTTAGTGTGAGTGGTGGTCTGGTGTTGCCTGCATCAAGAATGTCTTCAATTTGGTCTGGCCATGCTGTGGCGACAGCCTTAACCAGCCAGTCAGGGTGCGATGCGCGTATGGCCAAGCTGGCGCTGTCCAGCTTGGCTTGCAGCGTGTCTAACTGGCGCTGGAAATTTCGCAAGACGGCATTTACCAAACCCCTGGCCCAGCGCTGTTTGATTTCAGACGTCGCACTAACGGTCTCATTAATCGCCGCATGGTCTGGAACTCGCATAAATTTAAGCTGATACAGCCCAATCAGCATTAGCGCNCGAACATCNCGATCTTTTGACTTGANTGGCTTGCTTAACAACTCNTGNAGNANAAAATCNANCTGATGGAACCANCGGCAAGTNCCAAAGCACAGCTCCTGAATAAANTGGAACTCAGCCTCGTCGCGGAATGGGTCTAGCTGGTTAGANAGGGAGCCTTGCTCTTTCAGNAAGCTCCCAAGAATCTTGGCGGCGATCGCCCGGCTATTACTAGCCATTGNNATCGCCNTNATCGAAATGTTTGCCAGTCTCCACTATTGTGGTCCCGGAATTAATTAGGTCGCGTATCGACCATGGCTTCTTTCCTGCAAGCTGAANCTTGGNAACCAATAGTGATGAGCCGCTACACGAGACTTCAACGCCGGTCGAATTGATGCCTAAAATAGTGCCAGCTAGCACATTTTTATCTACATCAAGCTGAGATTTTTCAAGAGGTCTTGCTTCTAGAATTCGAAGCCGCTCACCCTCTATAAAACTATAAGCCGGCACCCTGCCAACACCTGCTTTAACGACTCGACAAAGCTGCTCTGCCGGAAGTTGCCACTGCAGCAATGATTCCGACTTATCAATCTTTGCCGCATAGGTGCTCAGTGTATCATCTTGCAATTGAGCACTTTCTCTAAGGGTAGTGAAGTTATCCAGAGTATGTAGAAGCGCAGACGTGCCGGCACTACAGAGATTCCCCGTTAGAATTTCACGGTCATCGTCTGGTGAAATTTTGACTTTAGACTTATAAAGCATAGGCCCGGTGTCGAGGCCAGNATCCATTNTCATGATAGTGATACCTGACTCTTTATCNCCAGCAAGTATAGCTCGNTCAATAGGCGCCGCACCGCGCCAGCGNGGTANTAAAGAGGCATGCACGTTGATACAGCCAAGCCGGGGAATGTCAAGTATCTCTTGTGGCAAGATCAGACCATAAGCANCCACGATTAAAANGTCGGGTGAAAACGCCGCCAGTTCTTGCTGTGCATCGGCTAGCTTGAGGGACTTTGGTTGCTTNATAATAAGGCCGCTATCAAGAGCGACCTGTTTTACCGGGCTGGGCTGCAGCTTTTTACCGCGACCCGATGGCCGATCCGGTTGTGTGTAAACAGCAACAATATTGTGTTTAGCGGCTATGAGCGCGGCAAGGTGCTCAGCCGCGAAGCTGGGTGTCCCCGCAAAGCAGATTTTTAGAGGGGTCATGAAATCAGGCGGACTTCTTGTGTTCTTTTTCGAGTTTACTGCGAATACGTTGGCGCTTCAGAGCGCTGATGTAATCCACAAACAGTTTGCCATCCAGATGGTCGATTTCATGCTGGATGCAGGTAGCAAGGATACCCTCTGCTTGGATCTCAAACTTTTCGCCCTTGAGGTCCTGCGCCCGCACTTTGATACNTTTCGGTCTTGCAACCGTTTCGTAAAACCCAGGAACTGAGAGACAGCCTTCGTCATACTCAGAATACTCGTCCTCAATTACCTCAAAACTTGGATTGATGAANACAAGAGGGCTATCCTTGCTCTCTGAGACATCGATGACCAGCATGCGCTTATGGACGTCGATCTGGGTCGCAGCAAGCCCAATTCCTTGAGAGTCGTACATGGTCTCGAACATATCTTCGACCAAGACTTCCAGCTTTGCGTCGAAAACAGTTACGGGACTGGCTACTTTGCGTAGCCTGGGGTCTGGAAATTCCAATATGGGTAGCAGTGCCATAAGTCTGTATATAAGGGCAATTTAACAAGATTAAACCGAAAGCCGTNTGACCCGCTTCGAGTGATAATTATACCGTATTGCTAACATAACCGTGCCACCAGGCGCAGAATTTAATTGATGAAAATACTATTTAACAGGCTCTTTAACAATCTGGCTCTGGGATTAGCTGTGTAGTTGGTTACCAGTCCAGGTTACGCTCAAACCAGCCTGTTAAAGAACTACATGCCGGAAAGGTAAATTGTGCAAGATAGCGACAGCTTGTCGAACATAGGCGGCCAGTTCGTGATTGATGCTGAAAGATGGCCTGAGGTATGGCTGCCGGACCCCCTATCTAGACAACTCTGACTTTATCTATCCCGGAGACGAACTGCAGATCAGCTACGTCGACGGCGCGCCCAGGATTCTAGTGCTGCGAGGGGGTCGTGGAGTTGAGGAACTGGGGCCGGAAATGCGAAAGCAAGCGCTTTCCAGTGCGATTCCCGCCATTCCCCTANAAGTAATCGAAAATAGCTTTACTNACAATCATATCGTCAGCCAGGCCTTGCTGGAAGACGCCCCTTATATTGTGAGTAACATCGGCGATGCCCTCGCAATCGCCACCGGAGATGAGGTTCACGCCCGTGGCGAACGGCCTTCCGACGACCGTATTCGAAGTTTACCGCCCATTCCGTGAACATTATGACGACGATGATGACATCATGATTGGCATTGAAGTCGAATATGTCGGCTATGCCAGCATCGCCGCAGTGGAATCAGCCGACCTACCCCGACTGCTGATTAACAACAGTGCCAGGGAGACCCGGGTTGGTGACCGCTTACTAGTCAGGGAAGAGATTAAAATGAAAGGGACAATTTACCGACCAAGCTTGCGCAAGATATAGAAGGCCGTATTGTCGCATTTCTGGGTAACGAGCAGATGGCTTCCCAGCTGGACACNGTGTTGGCGACAATTTAGAGGTTGGCGATGTGCTGGCCATATCGAAAGAAGCTTTCATGATGGTAGATAGTATGGGGCGGGACCACATGAGTTTTAGTCAGCGCATGCGAGCACTGTTTAGTAGAGACCGGCTACAACTTCCTGGCTATGAGATTGGCACTGTGTTGGGTTATCGAACGTTCTATTCACTAAGCTATGCCATTGTGCAGAAAAGCCTCAAGCCCATCGAAATCAATACCGGGGTGCTCAGTCCATAGTTAGACCCAAAAAGACCGATAAACACCCAAACAATTCATATTGTTCCAGTGCTCAAGGGTGACCAATGGAACCCAACGAAACTNTTGCGACGCAAAGACCCCTGATTAGCGGCATAACCACCACCGCCAAGCTGGGGCGGTTGCTTTCTGGCAGGCAATNGCGGAACGAAGACTTACCATCAGTTTCCCATTACCCACGCTGACCCGGCCTATTCTGTCTTGCTCAAGCAGACTTATGACCCCNTCCCTGCTTTTTTTAAAGGTCACGCCGCGCTANTAGGCGAGTTCTGTCCCCCGATGGTGGGTAGCCGAAAAGCCAGTACCCAGGCCAAGCGCTTTACGCGCTGGCTAGCGACAGAGCTGGCAGGCCAGCGATTAAAGGTCGTGAGTCGTCTGGCCCGGGGCGTTGACTGCAATGCGCACATCGGTGCCTTGGGGTCGGGCAATATCACTGCTGTTATTGGCGCTGGTATCGACGTGTATTACCCGAAGGCAAACTGAGCGTTACAGCAACAGTTGGAGAATAAGGCGCTTTTCATCTCAGTGTTTTTGCCTAGCGCACCACCCGTGCCGCCAAGTTCCCACAACGAAATCGCCTCATTAGCTGTTTGAGCCCCGACACTGTTGACGTGGAAGCAACTATGCGGTCGGGCTCATTAATTACGGCGCGAGATGCGGCGGGACAGGGTCCCGATGTCTTCGCTGTCCCGGGGCAGGTAGATAGAGAGCGGTCACCAACTCCTTAGAGACGGGGCAACTCTGGTAGAATCCGCGATTGATGTTATAACGGGACTACCGATCAGCGGTCTGATGAACCTACATGAATCGGTAAGGTCTGAAGTCTCTACCAAACTGTCTCATCCGTACAATGGTCGGACAGCTAACCTAGAGCAGTCACTGCTNGGGCGAATCGCCGCATTTGAAAACTTGCCCCAAGACTTGATGAAAAGCGAAAACCTCACAGCCGGGCAACTCAATGCGGTTCTGCTGAAACTGGAATTGACGGGAAAGGTTAAAAACATGGACGGGCGTATTCATCTGCGCGATTGATCAAGACGCCGACTTCGACTCATTGGGCTTCTACGTTGATGTCGCGAAGCCGACAAGAAATTAGATCTAGATTAATACTGGCACGGGCGTACTTCTCTAACATAGACTTCCACTGCAGTGGTGTGCCGACAGGCGAAAGAAAAAATCAGGAAACTAGATACCGGACAATGAAGGATCGCCACGGTTCATGCTTTTGGGAGAATTAGAAAATTGAAGACTGAAAACATCGCCGCGGTCAGGGAATTCTTGCTGCAACTGCAGACTGATATCTGTTCGGGCATTGAAGATCTGGATGGCGCCGCAAGGTTTATTTCTGACCAGTGGGACCGGAAAGAGGGAGGCATGGGGATTACCCGTGTTATTAGCGATGGTGCGTTAGTCGAGAAAGGCGGTGTTAACTTTTCCCATGTATTTGGAAAATCTATGCCCGCCTCGGCTACAGCGCAGAGACCGGAATTAGCAGGTCGCGCATTTCAGGCTATGGGTGTTTCACTGGTGATTCATCCAGAGAATCCTTATGTGCCTACGTCCCATGCAAATTTTCGGCTGTTTGTAGCAGAGAAGGAAAACGAGGAGCCCATATGGTGGTTTGGCGGCGGCTATGACCTGACCCCCTATTATGGGTTTGAAGATGACTGTGTTCACTGGCATACCACAGCGAAAGAGGCCTGCGCAGACTTTGGGGAGGGCTATTACAACAAGTTTAAAAACTGGTGTGATGATTATTTCTACCTAAAGCACCGAGACGAACCGAGAGGCGTTGGAGGTCTTTTCTTCGATGATTTTAACGAGATGGAATTTGATGAGGCCTTTGCCTTTGTTCAATCCATGGCTAACAGCTATTTGAAAGCCTACAGCCCCATAGTAAAAAGACGAAAAAACCTGCCGTTCGGTAAGAAAGAAAGGTGTTTTCAAGAATATCGTCGCGGTCGATATGTGGAGTTCAATCTTGTTTACGATAGAGGTACAGTGTTTGGGCTGCAATCTGGCGTTGGTCGTATTGAATCGATTCTTATGTCACTGCCCCCGGCCGTTCGTTGGGTCTATGATTGGAAACCAGAGCCTGGTTCTGCCGAGGAAAAGCTCTACACTGATTTCTTGAAACCCCGCGAGTGGGTGTAATGATCAAATCTATTTCTCAACTGAGGTCATCATGACGCGTTATGCTGTTATGGGTGATCCTATCGCCCAAAGTAAGTCACCACAAATTCACTCGCAGTTTGCCAACCTGACGAAACAGAACGTGGCCTATGAAAAGCTGCGGGTCGAAGCGCACGAATTTCCCGCTCGGGTAAATGCTTTTTTCAATGGTGGCGGCGGCGGACTAAATGTGACGGTGCCGCATAAAGAGGATGCATTCGCGCTCGCGGATACTGCGAGTCCACGGGCGGCTCTGGCCAAAGCAGCTAACACGCTGGGTATGGATGTTGCCGGCAAGTTGTGGGCCGACAATACCGACGGCATAGGTTTGGTACGGGATTTAGAGAACAATAACCATTGCACGATAAAAGATAAAAACATACTGATCCTGGGAGCAGGCGGCGCGGCGAGAGGTGCCATGGCAGAGCTAATTCACCGACAGCCGGCATCTCTGACGATCATGAATCGAACAACTTCACGGGCTGAAGCATTACGAGACGATTTCACTGGCGAGTTTCCAATTGGGGTAAGGGAGCTCAACCAGCCCAATACCGTGCTTTTTGATCTAGTAATCAATGCCACCAGTATGGGATTACAGAATCAAACCCTTGAACTCTCCAGCGAATTATTTGCAGCAAAGTTCACCGCTTATGACATGATGTATGGCGCCACCGATACGGCATTTATGCTGTGGGCGAAATCAATAAAAGCTGATTTAGTGCTGGATGGGCTTGGCATGCTGGTGGAGCAGGCCGCAGAGTCATTTGCATTATGGCGAGGGGTGAGGCCGCACACAAAGGATGTCATTTTAAAGCTGCGAAATGAGCTATAAGCCCTAAGCGTTACCTTGACTTCCCTTGCTCAAGATTTAGATCAATGCCCAGCGAACTGGTCACATCCGACCATTGCTTTCAGACCATGTCCCAGCCCTTTCGGGAAACACGGCGATTTTTTTTGATAGAATTTAGAAAATATTGGCCAAAAAAAAGGGGCTGTAGCTAAACTAGAGCCCCTTTTTTTTAGATTTCTCAAAAACTAATGAGCTTCATCTTCATGATGGATATCGCTAGGCCCTAAAGCCACAGCATCGCGGTCGTGACCACGATAGTTGAAACGAGTTTCCTCGACGTAAGCTCCTTCAACCGCCATGAGACTAATCAGCAGCAGCAGCACGACCGGTGGCCCCAAAATGGTCAACACAAGTGCCATTCTTTCCCAAACTACGTGCATAAAGATGGCCACAATGAAACCGGCTTTCAATGCCATGAACAGGAGAACCAGGGTCCAGCGCAACGCACCTTGCACTTCAAAATAATCGACGGCATAGGAGAATGCGCTGAGAACGAAAAGGAGCCCCCAAATTTTGTAATAGATACCCAGAGGGTGTTGTTGTCCTTCAGCCGAAGCCATTGTCGTCCTCTCTTATAATAAGTAGAAAAATGCAAAGATGAATACCCAAACGAGGTCAACGAAGTGCCAATATAGACCCACGATCTCAACGATCTCAAAGCCCTTGTCATCGTAATACCCTCGCTTGACCCGCTGTGCAACCCAGAGTAGATAGATAACCCCGCCGGTTACGTGCAAGCCATGGAATCCCGTCACCATGAAAAACACGGAGCCAAACTGTGTCGCGCCGAATGGGTTTGTCCATGGACGCACGCCTTCAGCAATCAGCTTGGACCACTCAAACGCCTGCATGCTGACGAAAGTGGCGCCGAACGCGGCGGTGGCGCAAATTAGCCAGAACGTTTTGACCTTGTCCCTGCGATACCCGTAATTCACTGCCATCGCCATGGTGCCCGAGCTCGTAATGAGCACGAAAGTCATGATCGCTATGAGAATCAGGGGAATTGGTGCGCCGCCAAAGGACAGTGCAAAAATTTCACTTTGCGGTGGCCAAGGCTGGGTTGTCGTGATTCGAGCGTGCAAATAGCCCACCAGAAAGCAGGAGAAGATAAATGTATCCGAAACCAAGAAAATCCACATCATGGCCTTGCCCCAAGGCACATGATAAGCCTGTTTGTCGGCACTCCAGTCATCTACGAGACCATCCATCCCGTCATGGCCGACCGCGCCTGCTGTTGCTGCTTCACTCATGTAATTTTCCCTTAAGTACAGTTAAAGCGTATATCAATTCTTCTTATGTATTAGACAGAACCGCGAACATCACTATCCAAACCAGCAACAAAAAGTGCCAGTAGACGCTGCAGAGTTCTATGCTGAGCCTGATGTCCTCAGGCTCGCCACTCGAAACCAGGCGGATCGCACTTTTGCTCCAAACCCACAGCCCACCGGCTAGATGCAGCGCGTGGAGGCCTGTCAGCAGGTAATAAAAGGCATTGGCGGGATTNGAACTCAAATAGAAACCGCCTGCTTGCAGGTGATTCCAGGTGACCAATTGGGCCACGATAAAAAGTAGGGCTAGCACACCTGCGCCGAAAAACGACGTGTATAGATTCTTGCTATCGCCGCGAGACACAATGTTTCTTGCCCACTGAAAAAACATACTGCTGGCTACCAATAATCCGGTGTTAAACCATAGCTGCGCTGGCTCAGACAGCGGCTCCCAATCAGGCAATTCCATGCGGATGTAATAGCTNACCATAAAGAGGGAGAATATAACGGTNGCGATGACGAGGAAAAACGTCAGCGCAACACGTTCCGCTTCAGTGTCGAATGTTCCCTCGGGCTCCATTCCACCGATGACGCCCTTGCGTTCCCAGGGCTTTTCCGTAACTGTCTTTATCAGGCTCATACGTCTGCCAATGTCGAATCTTTGTCCGAATCAATCTGNTCATTGCTGGCAGCAGGCGCCGCACTCTCAGGTGTGTTTTGAGGAATGAAATCCTCGTGTGCACCCGGCACGCTGTAGTCATAAGCCCAGCGGTACACGGTAGGCAGTTCGTCGCCCCAGTTACCGTGTTTCGGCGGCGTGTCAGGAGTTTGCCATTCCAGAGACGCTGCTCCCCAAGGGTTTGGNTCAGCCTTTTTGCCCCACTTCAGACTGCCAATGATGTTGATGAAGAACAGAATTTGAGCAGTNCCGACGATCAGTGCTGCGATTGTTATCGAGGAATTCAATTCTTGTGCAGATGCGGGTATGAAGTCTGTGCTTCCAAGCGCATAGTAGCGACGGGGTACACCTAAAAATCCAAGATAGTGCATCGGTAGGTAAATCGCGTAGGCACCTAGGAAAGTAATCCAGAAATGCGCTTTGGCCATTGTCTCGTTGTACATCCGCCCGCTGAGCTTTGGATACCAATGATAGATCGCAGCAAATAACACCAAGATAGGTGAAACGCCCATGACCAGGTGGAAATGCGCCACAACGAAGTAAGTGTCGGATAACGGCAAATCGATCACGACGTTCCCGAGAAACAAACCGGTCAAGCCACCGTGAATGAAAGTAAAGATAAAGCCAATGGCAAAGTACATTGGCGCATTTAGTCTAATATCACCTTCCCAAAGCGTAAGTAACCAGTTNTAGACCTTTAGAGCCGTCGGAACAGCAATGATGAGAGTTGTTGTCGCGAAGAAGAACCCAAAATAAGGGTTCATGCCACTCACATACATGTGGTGTGCCCAAACAATAAAACTTAATCCGCCGATGGCGATAATCGCCCAAACCATCATGCGGTAACCGAAGATGTTCTTGCGCGCGTGCACGCTTAGCACATCTGAAACCAGTCCGAACGCAGGTAGCGCGACGATATAAACCTCAGGGTGCCCAAAGAACCAAAATAAATGCTGGAATAGAATCGGGCTACCACCCTCGTAATCAAGAGGGCTTCCTGACTCTATAACGGCTGGCATGAAGAAGCTTGTACCCAGCAGGGTATCGAACATCATCATAATGCAAGCAACCAGGAGTGCCGGGAATGCAAACAAACCCAGAACCGTTGCGACAAATATTCCCCATATAGTGAGGGGCATGCGCATCAAGGTCATGCCGCGACAGCGATACTGTAAAATCGTGACCACATAGTTGAGGCCGCCCATGGTAAAAGCCACGACGAAGACAGCAAGAGAAACCAGCATTAAAATGATGCCGGCGTCATGCCCTGGCGTACCTGCCATTGTGGTTTGCGGTGGGTACAGTGTCCAACCAGCGCCTGTGGGACCACCGCCGACAAAGAAGCTGGCCATTAAAATGATTACAGAGATCAAAAATGTCCAGACTGACATCATGTTCAGGAAAGGAAAGACCATGTCCCTGGCGCCCAGCATGAGCGGAACCATGTAATTGCCAAAGCCTCCCAAGAATAGGGCAGTTAGGAAGTAAACCACCATGATCATGCCGTGCATGGTCACCGCTTGGTAATAAAAATTAGGGTCCACAAAGTCAACTGATTCAGGAAATCCCAGCTGCAATCGGAACAGGAGGGAGAGGACCAAACCGACGATACCTGTCAGTACAGCGAGTCCACCATACTGAATGGCAATGACTTTGTGATCCTGGCTCCAAACGTATTTTTCGACCCAGCTATGAGGATGGTGCATCTCCATTTCTTGGTCTTGGTCAGCTAATGGTACGTAGGCCATTGTTTACTCCTAAGCGATATACTTTTGCCTTGAGGCACTAATTTCAAAAACTCTATTTACTACTCGGGCTAGCGCAATGTGTTGATGTAGGCAGCCACGTCTTCGATTTCGTCCAGGTCCCCCATGGCTGTTGCCATTTGAACCATTTGTTCGCCGTAGTCATCATCGGCATGCAAGCCGCGGATTCCTGCGCGGAAGTTGCTTATCTGGGTGACGAAGTACCAATCGCTCATGCCCGCAAGCTTTGGAGCGTCTGTGTACCAGACGCCAGCTCCATTATCCAAATGGCAAGCAGCGCAGTTTCGATCGTAAATATCGTAGCCATTCGCGATGTCGCCCGAGATGGTTGTGGGTGCCGGATTATCCGGGAAAGTTGCAATATAAGCCGAGATGTTTCGAACGGCTTCGTCCGTTGTCAGCATGCTGGCAAAAGCGGTCATCTGNGANCCGTTAGTATCACCGTCGCCACCNCGCGCGCCTTGCTTGAAGTGGTTCAATTGTCTCTCGATGTACCAGGGTTGCTGGCCGGCGATCTTGGGTGCGTTTAGCGCCTGATTGCCTTCTCCATTAGCGCCGTGGCAAGCGGCGCAAGCGGCATACTGAGCTTGGCCGGCTGCGATGTCGGGCCCGGTAGCATTCTGAGTCTCGNCAAATGTTGGCTGAGATGCGAGCCATGAGTCGAATGCTGCCTGTGATTCAACTGTTACAGAGCCCCGCATGACGAAGTGGCCGATACCACATAACTCTTCACACATGATGTCGTAGGTTCCCTCTTTGGTTGGGTCAAACCAAAGATAGGAAACCAAGCCCGGCACCAGGTCCATCTTCACGCGGAACTGAGGGACTGTATAGTTGTGTAGTACGTCGTTTGAGCGCAGCAGCGCTTTCACGGGCTGATTCACTGCCAGGTGCATATCGGGATCATTGACGACTACATCGTCCATGCCGTTGGGGTCTTCGGGATTGACGCCGAAAGGGTTAGATTCGGAGACAAAACCGGTATCGGCGGTACCCAAGATTCCGTCCGCGCCCGGATAGCGGAACTGCCACTGCCACTGCTGTCCGAGTACCTCATATTCCAGCGCATTATCGGGCGGGGTGACGAAAGTCGCCCAGACAAATAGGCCCGGCGCCAGCATGGCAACGACCCCGACTGTGGTGAAAATAGACAGCCACGCCTCTAGTTTGGTGTTTTCAGGCTCATAAACAGCNTTGTGGCCAGGCTTCTTCCGAAACTTCCAGATGCAGTAAGCAAGGAACACGTTGCAGGCGACAAACACGAAACCAGTGACCCAAAAAGTGACATTAATGGTGAAATCGATAGAGCTCCAATCGGTAGCAATATCGGTGAACCACCAAGGGCTCGCGAAATGAAAAATGATCGATCCGACGACCAGAAGAAAGATAACGACCGCTAAAGCCATAAACCAAATTTCCTTCTAAAAAAATTAATCCTGCTCCCAACACAGCGCCCACTGATGAATTCATCGGTGGTTTTAGAGTCAGAGGCAGGGCCTACATGTTTTCTTTATAACGCCACTCGAAAAAGTTTCGCAATTTGTATGAGCAAGCTATTGGCAAGCCCAGTGATTGACAAAATTTCCCGAGCGTTCATCCTGATTATTATTGTTGTCTGGATTGGGGTACTTGCCTCGCTAAGCTCCTCTCGATCAAGCCCTAAAGGCCTTGAAAAGTTTAGCAAAATGTCACACCTCACGCGGGAAGAAATGCTATAGAAAATTGCCTTTTTCCGCAAGTGATTATAGCCAAGAAAGCGTGTAATCATGCTGAAAAATCGGCAGTTATGACAGGAAACTGTCAGCTTCAATTTATAATGAAGAAATTCACTAACAATCGGTTAGAAAATCTGTAAAATTCCGTTCCGATGTCAACAGGGGCACTTGAGAAAAGGGCGCGATCGGGGTTGTACCCCACTCCGCTGCGAAGAGCGACCTGGCAATTCGACAGCAACTTGGAAAGTAGTCGTTTCGATAGACCAAGCCTCAGGTTGAACACCCATTGATTGGCGCTCAGCGATTCCTTACGAAACTAATATCCGCTATGAAACAGAGCAATGACTGACGCTACCACTAATCCAGCCGCTACCACTAATCCAGCCGCAACTTGGCGAGACTACTANGAAATGTGCAAACCCCGTGTGGTTATGCTCATGATTCTGACGTCTCTGGTGGGCATGTTCCTGGCAGTGCCCGGCATGGTGCCGGTCGACGTAATTGTGCTTGGTAATTTAGGCATNGCATTAGTTGCTGGCTCGGGCGCGGTGGTCAATCACCTGATCGATCGAAAAATCGATGTGGTAATGAAACGGACCCACAATCGTCCAATTCCCCAGGGCCGAGTCGATCCCCTTCAGGCCGGCGTATTTGCCGCGGTCATTGGGCTCGCCGGCATGGCGGTTCTGCTGCTCTGGGTNAATCCACTCTCAGCCTGGCTGACCCTGGCATCGTTTATTGGTTATGCCTTCATCTACACGGGNTATCTCAAACACGCGACACCGCAGAACATTGTTATTGGNGGGCTCGCTGGGGCTATGCCGCCACTGCTGGGTTGGTCTGCAGTTACCGGCACGATCGAAGCAGATGCCGTCGTTTTAGTTCTAATTATCTTCGCCTGGACGCCACCGCATTTCTGGGCGTTGGCCATCCACCGCAAAGAGGAATACGCAAAATCAGGCGTTCCAATGCTGCCGGTCACCCACGGCNAGCGAGTCACCAAGATTCACATCACGGTATACACGGTAATTCTGGTCGTAGTTAGCATAATTCCCTATTTATCCGGCATGAGTAGCCTGTTATACCTGTCAGCGGCCGTGGCCCTCGGTGCTGGTTTCATGTTCTGGTCGCTAAAGCTGATGCGTAATCCAGCACAAAGAACGGCAATGGATACTTTCAAGTATTCAATTGTCTATCTCGCGCTGCTTTTTGTCGCCCTGGTCGTAGACCACTACCTGTTCTAGTATCTGAGCTTTGCCCCGTGCAGCTTTCACTTAACACCAAAACCTCTCTGGCGGCCTTCGTCGCATTTGACCTGCTGCTGGTTTACTGGTTGGCNACTCTGTTTATGGCCCGCAGCGACGTTGCCGCGGTTAACGAGTTAAATGAGCTAGGCGCTATTAAGTATCCAGAGCCGTTTGCNTTGACCNCCTTCGAGCTAACAGACCAGGACAACAATGCGTTTACCAATGAAGACTTTCTCGGCCAATGGTCCCTGGTATTCTTTGGCTTTACTTCTTGCCCGGATGTTTGCCCGATCACCTTGTCCGAGCTTGCTCAGACCTATAGAGAGTTCCAGGCGCAGCCAGACCAGGCCTTACCACAAGTTGTATTTGTATCGGTCGATCCAGAACGTGANAGCATTGACGGGGTGAGGGAATATGTTCAGCGATTTGATTCAGAGTTTATTGGCTTGATCGGCTCGGAGNTAGAAACTGCGAACATCGCTGCGCAGTTTTTTGTTGCCTTCAGCAAGGTCGATGAGGACATGGCAGACATGGGTCATGAAATGCCGGCTATGCCAGACNTGCAAGCAGGCGAGTACATGATGAATCACAATATTCATGTCTCGCTGGTAAACCCGCAGGGTGAGCTNACTGCTGTGGTGAGGCCGCCGATTCGCCGCGAAGGTCTTGCCAGACTCTNCCCGCTGCTGACCGNCCAGTAGGATCAATTNGATNGNGCCCTGAAACTGTCGTTTGTACTGCTTCCCGTCTTCAGATAGGACAGGGCGAACAAGTAAGTTGCGCAAATTACAATTGTTGGTCCAACCGGCGTATCCAGTTCAAAAGCCCAAACCAGACCCGCTATCACCACCAGAATTCCTGTAATAATCGCGATAAATGACATTTTTTCCGGGGTTTCCGCAAATCTTCTCGCAGTCGCAGGCGGGATAATCAAGAGCGAAGTAATTAATAAAACCCCCACAATCTTAAGCGCCACCGAAATGATTAGCTCTGTAAGGATGATGAGCAGTAGGCACATTCGCTTCACATTGACGCCTTCGATCTCAGCTAGTTCAGCTTGCACTGTAATTGATAGAAAATCATTCCAAAACCTATAGAGAGTGACCCCAACGGCGAGGGAAATCCCGGCTATCCACAGAAGATTAGAGCGAGAAATCGTCAGCATATCGCCGAACAGATAGGCCTCGATATTGACCCGGGTATTGTCTGTAAGCGCAA
>NYWC01000041.1 GCA_002684935.1 Gammaproteobacteria bacterium | reverse complement strand
AGCTCAGAAACCGAGAAACGTGAGCAAAAGAAGGGGCTGCAGCAGGCGCTGCGCGCAGCTTATGAGGATCTCAAGCAAAGCTGGTCGGGCTATGACGGCTATGATGCCTGGTTTGGGAGAGAGTTGAACAACGCCCAGCTGTCTACCGTCGCTTCCTATAACGACCTGGTGCCGGCTTTCGACAGCCTGTTACAGCAGGCTGAGGGTGATCTTGAACAATTCTATCGACTGGTGCAGGAGCTGGCAGAGCTGCCAGCGGATGAACGCGAGCTGTAGTTGCCGAATCCTGGCTTACTAGCGCGCGAGACGGCTTTCCAAATTTAATACCAGGTCCGCATAAAAATCAGATTTAGGATCTTTACTGGCGGCTGAACGATAGGCCTCTAGCGCTTCTTCGACATAGCCTTCTTGCTCAAGGATTCGGCCCAGGCTGCGATCAAAAAATGCATTTTTCGGTGTTGCTGCAATGCCGGCACGGTAGATTCGGATAGCCAGATCTGCGCGACCAATGTTGTTATAGGTGTTGGCCATGATGTGCACCTGAGAATCATTGTCTGGATCCAGGGCAATGGCGCGCTCATCATATTGGATGGACGAATCATAATTCTGGATTTGTCTCTCCAACTCTCCAAGCGTACTTACCGCCGCAATCAACGGTGTATTGGCCTGCTGTTCTAATTCAATGTAGCGGGCCAGCAGAGGCTTGGCTTCATCAAAGCGCTCGAGAAAATAATAGATATTCGCCAGGTTGCGAATAGCATTGGTGAAATTTGGATCTGCGCTTATCGCCTTACGGTACTCTTCTATGGCTTCTTCATAACGCTGCAGGTTGCTGTAGGTGTTGCCACGGCGAAACATTTTCTGGGCGAGTTCCGCATCAATAGTTGGACCTTCACGCGTGATTTCCAAGCCGCTGTAGCGATCCAGCAAGTTACTGGTAGCGGTATCCTGTGCCAGCGCAGAAGTGGCGGAAAGGCTGAAGCCGAGTGCGACAAAGTTGCCAAGTAGCCGAAATTTCATGAATATTTCCAAGTGTGGATTTATCAAACTGGCACAAATCAAGTTGCGCAATATACCTGAGCCGTAAGCCAACTTCCAGCAAGGCAGTCCCAAGCAGGCGCTGGTGGGAAGCATGGAGTTTGCGGAGAAAGCTGTTTGTCTAAATCATTTATATCAGGGCGGGGCTGGGATTAGGATAAGCGTATTTCATTTCCATTATCGGCGCTTACTGTGCCGATGATAGCAGCATCGATCAGTCCCGCTGCCTGCAAATCCTGCAGGCAGTCATTGGCCCTGCCCTTTGGCACGCTGGCAAGTAGTCCGCCAGCAGTCTGCGGGTCAAACAGCAGTGGATACTTCGCGTATTTGGTGAACGCCTCGTTGTTTTCGATCCGGGTTGCGTTCAGNGCGTTATCTTTGTGTANGGAGCTGATGATTCCCTGTTCTAGNGTGGACAGAGCGCCATCGAACGCTGGTATCACATCTAAGTTTAGGCGCAGCCCCAATTCAGCGTCGCTCAACATTTCCAGTAGATGACCGAATAATCCGAAACCAGTGATATCTGTGCAGGAATTAGCGCCATGTCTCACAAATATTATTGAGGCGCCACGATTAGAGATAAGCATGGAGTTGTATAAATTATCGATCCAGGCGTTTTTGGCCTGGTAGCGCATGTCTGCCGCCAGCAGGGTACCCGAACCGAGGGGTTTGGATANGATTAGTACGTCGCCCGCTTTCATGTTGCTTTTACTTAAAATAGTCTTCGGCGCGGCAAAGCCATTAACAGAGAGTCCGAATTGCAGCTGTTCGGCCTCAGCCGAATGGCCTCCGATCAATTTGCAGTCGTTTTCCTGCAATGCGTGGGAACAACCTAACATTAATTCCCTTAGCTGCTGCTTGGCGTATTTTTTTTCAGCAAAGGGGAGGCCGGCAACAGCAAGGGCTGAATGAGGTTGGACTCCCATAGCGAAGATGTCGCTGAGGCAGTGATTGGTGGCGATCATGCCGAATAGCCAGGGGTCCTGGGTGAAGGCTTTGATGAAGTCCAGGCTCTGCAAAAGAATTCGTCCATCCTGGAGCTGAACCTGTGAAGCATCTTCGATGCCGCCTGGGGTGATGAGCACGTCACCGCCGGATGGATCTGGCAGTTCATGCAACACTTCCTCCAGCACGCTGCTGGCCACTTTTGCACCGCATCCGGCGCAGCGCATGGCATGGTTGCGCAAGCGCTGCTCTGCTTCCTGGTCAAGCAAGCCGCTGGCGATGTCTAATTCGGCCATCATTTCCGGCAGTTTGGAAAATTTCTCCACGAATCGGCGATCAATGAAGTCTTTCAGGCGCCACATCTGTTTGCCGCTGAAGAACCAGTCGCCGCGCGTCGCGATCGCCTCGTGATTGCCCATGCTAATCAGTGCTAGGGCCTGTCTTTGCGGAAAGTAAGTCTTGAGTTTTCGCCCGGTTGCATACAGGCGCAGGTTTTTAGCGAGAATTTTGCCTTGTTGGACAGCATAAACTCCTGACTTGGGTCTTGGGTGGCCTTGAATTGTGGCGGCATCACCTGCAGCGAAAACGAAATCATGGCTGCTGGTTTGAAGGCTTGGTCTCACCTCGATAAAGCCATCTTCGCTACGCTGCAAACCGCACTGAAATGGCCAGTCAGGCAGGCTAGCGCCGGTAGCATAGATTATTGCGTCAGTCTCCAGTGCAGTGTCATCAGCGAGAGTGACCTTACCCTTGTCGATACGAACAACCATCGCGTTTAGCACAACCTCGATGCCACGACGGGTTAATTCCAGCAGAGCAAACTGTCGGCCGCGCTCATTGTGCAAATTCAGCAAGTGTGAATCTGCTGTAACAATACGCAGCAGTAGCCGCCCCATGACACCTTCTTTTGCCGTTACTTTCGCTGTTCTCTTACCCTCTCCCTCTCTCTCCGCAGTGGCTGAGGATTCTGCAGCTCTGTTGATTGCAATCTGCATGGAGAAGGCTAACTCCACACTGGCCGGGCCACCGCCCACGATGCTTAGCGTAAAGTCATCCCCCTCTTGCATGGCCGCCACGGCAGCGGACTTGATGGTTTTCCAATATTCAAGAAACCGATCTATGGGTTTAACGGCGAGTGCGTTCTCGTTTGCACCTGCGATAAGGTCACGTTTTGGATGCGAGCCGATGTTGAGGGAGAGCAGGTCAAAAGGCAGATTAGGACGATCGTCAAATGTAATCACTTTCTGGTTCAGGTCAATATGTTGCACCTCGGTCTGAATGAGTCGCGCCCCNGCAAATTGCGCAAGTGGGCGCAGATCGATATGCATGTCATCAAGGCTGCAATCACCAGCGATAAAGGCAGGCATAGAACCTGAGTAAGGTGTTACTACTTCTTTTGATATCAGAGTCACAGCGAGCCCCGGAGTGGGCTTCATGCCGAACTGCCGAAGCACCGCGAGGTGGCTGTGGCCGCCGCCGACGAGTACCAGATGTTTAACGATTGGACTGAGTTTCATTGTAGCGCTATTGGTCCTGAGAAAAATGAGTCCCGGGCAAACGTGGGAAAGTTGCTTCTTAATCCTGCTACTCTCAACGACACGCACATTCCCTCTGCTTAACTGGCCTTGGCTTGGCTCTCGATTGACTGTTCAGGTTTCGATTTAGTCCACTGGCCGAGTCGGGTCTCTGTGCCAATTCCCGGCCTATCAGGGATAAATTGGGTAAGCANTAAAGAGCCGAAGGCAATGCCGGCGCCGATCAGGAANACTGCACTGTGATTAATGACCCACACCAGCCCAAGCAACGCGGGCAGCACAACCGCGGCAATATGATTGATGGTGAAGCTTATGGACGATGTAGCTGCGATGTCGGCCGGGTCAGCAATTTTCTGGAAGTAGGTCTTGATAGCGATTGCCANGGCGAAAAACAGGTGGTCAAGTAAATATAGCGCTATCGCCACCACGATGCTGTCCACAAAGGCATAGCTGACGAATACGATAATGAGCCCCACGTATTCCAGAGTCAGGGCTCGGCGCTCGCCTATTACGCTGATCAGGTGACCAATTTTCGGTGCTAGCCAGAAAGTGAAAACCGCATTAACAAGGGTCAGAAGAACCACGTTCTCAACCGGGAAGCCAAATTTCTCCACCAATAGGAAGCCGGCGAAAACCACAAAAATCTGCCGCCGCGCGCCAGCCATAAAAGTNAGCAGGTAGTACAGCCAGTATTGCTTGCGCAGGAATAGNGTTTTTTTCTGGGTCACCTGATCTTCGAAGTGNGGAATCGCAAACCAGCAAAAGAAACCGATTAACGCTGCCACACCACCGGCCATCAGGTAGATGACGAAGTAGTTGGCACGATAGAAAAGCAGATAGATGTAAAGGCCACCCAAGATCAGGAAATTGCAGATGGCGCGCGCGCTGAGCAGCTTGCCCAGCACGGTGGGAGCTTCTTCTTTTGCCAACCATTGCAAGCTCAGCGAATTATGCAAGGTTTCGAGATAATGAAAGCCCACTGACATCACCACCGTGCTGAAGTAGAGCCACAGCGCGGCGGGGTAGAAGGCGGTAATAGCTGTGCCGATACCGAGTGTGATCAGTGACAGAATTGCGAAATTCTGTTGCCGAATGTATAGCATCACCAGAATTGCAGTAAATGCGAGGAATCCCGGCACTTCTCGCAGACTCTGAAGTATACCTATTTCCTCGCCGGTAAAGGCAGCCTGTTCCACCGCGAAGTTGTTAAGCATGACCTGCCAGGTGGCAAACGCAATGGTGTTTCCGATTGCGAGCAGATACAAGAAAGTCTTTCGGTCCAGAAGGACTCGAGTAACAGCCTGAGACAAGGCTAATGATGGATCCGGTAATTTCATCGAAACCTGCTGAAACAAGAGAAGGATGAAGGCGACACGNGCCAGGCCGGCGAGCGGATTGCAGGTGGCGTGGCAAAGATATGNATTATATCATCCTTCATCATGTCTGCACTCGAGATATATGCCGGTCCAGTGGCACGGGAACGCATCAAACAGCAGGGGTTGGGCCCAGAGCTGTTCTCCCTGCTGCTAGGTGCCTCTGGCGGTCCCAAGTGGTTCGTGCTTTACGGGCTCGATCGCTACCTGTTTGGTGACTTCTTCGCCAGCAGGCAAGAACCTCTGATGACTATGGGCTCATCCGCGGGCGCCTGGCGCTTGAGTTGCCTTGGGACTGCCGAGCCGCTTAGGGCAATTGACGAACTCGCCAGGCGCTATAGCGAAGAGACCTACCCTGGGCAGCCTTCGGTTGAAGAAATTACCGGCAAGATGCGCAATATGCTAGCCGACGTATTAGGACCCAGCGGTGCCGCGGAGATAGCCGGCAATACGGTATTTAGAACCCACATCATTGCCGATCGCTGTAAGGGAATAGCAAATTCCAGGCACGCATCGCTGCAGAAGATAGCATTAGGAAGCAGTGCGATGGCTAATATATTGAGTCGTCGCACGCTATCCTGGTTTTTTCAGCGTACGATCTTTACAAATATGGGCGATATGACGCCTTTTCTAGCTTTAAATGATCTGGATACGGCGATCGCGCCCTTGAGAGAAAGTAACGTCATCGATACCATGATTGCCAGTGGATCTATACCCTTTATTCTTGAAGGTGTGAGAGATATTGAAGGTGCCAGCAAAGGTCTTTACTGGGATGGAGGGATTACTGACTATCACTTCGATATGCCATTTTCAAAGCTAGATGGACTCGTCCTCTACCCTCATTTCAGCCCTAAGATAGTGCCAGGCTGGTTTGACAAAATGTTGCGCTGGCGCCGACCGCCACTCAAGCACTTTGACAATGTTGTATTGCTGACCCCATCTGCGCAGTGGACCGCGTCACTACCCGGGGCCAAGATTCCCGATAGGACCGATTTTGAGCGCTACGGGGAGGCCGAACGTCTGGGCAAATGGCAACAGGTACTGGATGCCAGTCATCAGCTTGCCAGGGAATTTTCCGATCTGATTTCAAGCGGGGATGGGTTATCATCGATTAAAGACTTTTCTGAACGACCGGCGTAGGAATTATGCCTACAATACGCGAAGCTTCTCTGGATGATAGTCCTTGTATCACCGATATATTCAATTGGTATATCGAAAAAACCACGATAACCTTTAAGGCAGAGATGGTGTCCGCAGGAGATATGGCCCAGCATATCGCTTTGACCGATCACACGCGGCCATGGTTTGTATTGGAAGACGATGGTCTGATTCTGGGCTATGCCTATGCAGCACGCTGAAAGGGCCGTTCCGCCTACCGCTTCGCTCGGGAAACCGCCATCTACCTGGTGCTGGATAATTTCGGTGAGGGTCTTTGCAAGCATCTCTATGAACACCTGGTCAGCGCGCTCAAGGCGACAGAAGTTCATACGCTAATTGCTGGAATCGCACTCCCCAATGAAGCCAGTATCGCCCTGCATGAAAAACTGGACTTTGTTAAGGTGGGAGAATTCGAAAAAGTGGGTATAAAGTTCGATAACTACTCAAATGTTGGTTGCTGGCACCTCGTCATATGACAAGCTCAAAACACATTTGCATGCTCTGCTGTATAGTCTTAATGAGTCTAGTGCTCAGCGGCTGCGTTGCTGGTACCGCTGTGGGTGCTGCGTTCTCTGTGGTTGCGGAAGTGATCGCCTTTCCATTTAAACTTGTCGGCGCGGTCGTCGGCGCCATACTTCCCTGATTTTACGAACCTGATTTCATGAACTTCAATCCAGCTGAATACGATATTCCCTCTAATTATCGCCACTGGGAAGGTGATACGGCCGAAGATTCTATCGGCCCCTTTTTTTTCTATATGGATGGCGATAACCCCCGCACCGCATTTCGGGTTCAGGCCCACAACTGTAATGCGCATAGCACCGTCCATGGCGGTGTGTTGATGGCATTCGCCGACTACACCCTGTGCCTAGGGGCCAATGGAGGAGAGAGCGAAAGTGTTGCGACCGTGACCTGCAACAATGAGTTTGTGGCACCGGCCAATGAGGGTGATTTGATTCTCGGAGAAGCAGAAACGATCAGGCGTGGGCGCTCAATTGTTTTTATGCGCTGTACATTGCGGGCGGGTAGGCAAGTGATTCTCACCAGCAGTGCGGTCATCAAGCGTATTGGCAACCGCTAATCTATCGCTGTAGGCGTTCAGTGAGTTCTTCCGGTGATGCAAACAGGTGCGTCGGTCCCTCAGCCTCAAGTTCTTCACGATCCCCATAGCCCCACAGTACGCCTGCATTTCTTAGGCTATTGCTTCGTGCAGCTTGAAGATCAACGGCACGATCACCAATCATCAGGGCATCTTCACGGATTGTACCAGTTGCCCGCAATTCTTGCAGTTGTTGCGACTTAGGTTGCGGCGTTGCTGGGCCACTGACAAGTTCAAAGTAATGAATAAGTTCGAAATGCTCAAGTATATTGACGGCGTTACTCCGCAGCTTTGATGTACACACACCCAATCGCTGACCGTTGGCACGCAAGCTGCTGAGCATATATTCAATGCCCGGATATAGCGCGTTCTCCTTGAATCCCAGTTCGCCATAACGCTCTCGATACTTTGCTGCAAGGGCAGCGATTTGGGGTTCGTCCTCGCTGCCACTTAATTTACCCAGCGTAAGTTCCAGCGGGGGCCAATATGCTGGGTAATCTCATGCTCTGGCAATGGTGCGTAGTCGAATGAAGTAAGTGCAAAGTTCATACAGCGAATGACGCCTACAGCTGGGTCGCTTAAGGTGCCATCAAGATCGAATATCAGGGTCGAATAGGGCATTGGCGATCTTCAGTCGGTAAGTGAGTAGACCCTCTCTGCGGTGCCATAAAACAGGGCTTGTTTTTCGTCTGCCGAGAAACGCGCAGTTAATTTCTTAAAGGCGTTCCAAAGTACTGGGTAACTGATGGAGAGTCTATCTACCGGGAAATTGCTTTCAAACATGCAGCGCTCCGCACCAAAACATTCGATCATGTGCAGATAATACTTCTTTTGGGCCGCGACGAATTCATCCGAGCTGGGTGGCCGAGCAGCCGTATGCCAGCCAAAACCATTATCCGGCATTGCCATTCCGCCTAACTTGACATAAACGTTAGCGCATTTCGCCAATTGCCGCATCTCGGTTTTCCATTCCTGAAATATTTCGTCGCGACGTTTTCTGTAGGTGCCCACTCCCAGTGGAGTGCCGAAATGATCCAGAATCAAGGTGCATTCAGGAACCGCTTGGGCCAAGTTGATGAAATCCAGGTTTTGGTGATGGTAGTGCCAAGTGTCATAAGTCAAATTTCGGGCTGCCAGGCTGCGTAACCCCGCACGAAAGGGCTCTTTGCCGTATAGATTAGCAGGGGCCTTGCCCGGAATAAGAAGGTCTTCGGGCCGGTTGTCCCTGGCGCCGGCGTGCCTGATCCCCCTGAAACGCCCGGCACAGATATTGGTGTGCTTTTCGAGTAGCTCATCGAGTTTGGCTTTATCCAGCGTGAGGTCAGCATGGGCGATGATCCCGGCGATAGTTGCTTGTGACTCCCCCTCTGCGCTGGCTATGGCGAGCTCGGAGATGTAGATGGTTTCCCCTGTTGGGCGCAGGTACTCCGGTCCTTCGCGCAGATAGAACGCTGAGCACTCCACGAATAAGGTCTTCACCACATTGTGACCGCTTCCGGTATCACGCCAGAGTTGTTCCAAGAGATAATCACGACCAAAACGTTTCATCCAAAGATGGTGGTGGGGGTCAATAATGGGGCGGTCAGGTTCGATGATGTCTTCCTGAACTTGCTCCAACCAGGAATCGGTGCCTGGTTCAGGTTTTGACATGATGGCTTCCTTTATTTGGCCGGTGTCGGTATGGAGGTCTAGAAATCGGCCTGATGCGATCTGTGGATACGCCGGGCAATGCTGGTGTAGTATGGCGCACAAGAAAATTTGAGTCTTGAATCAAGTAAGCTTCAGCGCTGACACTAGCAGTGCTGGTAATGATTAGAGCTCAGCGCCCATACGTCAAGCTGTTTCCAGCATAGCTTTAAACCCTTGAGGCCCGAAAAGCAGAGAACAGCTGACGCCATAATAATAAAGAACACCATGCGACTTTTAAGTTGTAGGAGCTGTGCATGAGTATTACCGCCCTCGTTATTATTCTCTATCTCGGATTCTTCGCCGCCTTCGGTGTTTACCTGAATCGGGGCAACAAAACTGCCAGTGATTGGGCGATCGGAGGCGGCAGTCTCGGAGTCTTGATGCTGACGGCAGGTATCGCAGGGACCCGCATCGGTGGCGCTGGCACCTACGGTGTGGCTGGGGATGTAATCAACCAAGGGCTGGGCCATCTCTGGTATGGCGTAAATTCCTTTGCTGCCTTATTTTTAGTGGGGCTGTTCTTTGCGATTCCTTATCGCCGGCTTAAAGTCGTTAGCGTGGGGCAGGTATTCGATCATCGTTTTGGCTCTTATCGCTGTCAGTGGTTGACCAGCCTCTGTGTGCAAGCTGAATACCTGGTAGTGAATATCATCGAACCTTATGTGATCGGCTCTATTGTCAGTGGAGTGACAGGTCTACCTTTTGTGGTGGGCGTGGCGATAGGTGGTTTTCTTATTGTTACCTTCACAGTTTCCGGTGGGCTAAAAGGTACGGCNATTGCAAATGTCGTGCATTGTTCGGTAATTATCCTGGGGTTGCTGCTGGTAGGCGTGATTGCCATGAATAATCTTGGGGGCTGGGACGAAGTGCGTAGCCTGGCAGATGGTATGCTAAATGAGTCAGGGAAAGAACAGGCCAAGTGGTGGAGCTTCACTGGCATAGGCTGGGCGACAATCATTGCGCTGTTTATCTCAGCAACCATTCATACCCCGGCGGCGTCTGTGTATGCCAACTATGCCAGTTCTNCCGGGAAACAAGACTATCTGATTCCCGGGTTTTTCCTTGCTGGCATCGTTGCCGCCATGATGCCCATGGTGGCCGGATTTATTGGCATTCTCACCATGGCGACCTATGGTTCTGAAAGTGGGCTGACCAGTTACCTAAATATAGCGCAGTTAGCCATGGATACCGGTCCCATACTAGGTGGTATTGCTTTGGCTGCAGTGCTGGCGGCGGTGATTTCATCCGGCGCGCCTATTCTCCTAGCCAGCGCGACGATGTTTGTGAATGACTGGATTCCAGCGGCGAAGCACTATGATTCTGACAAGAAGCTGCGATCCTATAAGATCGTCACGGTGATTTATGGTACCGCGGCGGCAGTGATCGCCTGGCTGGGCAATATCAGCTCTGTGCTACAACTATTGCTGCTTGGCTTTGCGATGGTGGTGCCCCCAGCAATTGCCGTGGCCTACGTGTTCTACTGGCGGCGCACGACAGAGCAGGGCGTATTTTGGGGTATGGCTACCGGTTTTGCTGGCGGCCTCATCATGTGGCTATTCAATACCCTGTTTGGCGGCATTGATAATGCGACTGCGGGTGGTTTCGCCCAGGTATGNTATGAACTTGTCNCCTANCTTGGTGAGTGGCGCGATCCATCTTTTCTAACNCTGATGCTTCCCCTTATCGTTATTCCGGTCGTCAGCATATTTGGCCCGCGACCCGCAGGTGATNGCAAAATGGCCGACGAATTCTACACGCGACTGGGCAGTATAAAGCGTAATTTCGACTGGACCTGATTAGCGCTGCAGTTCGGCGTTGGCCTGAATTAGAAAAGGGCCAGGTGTCTCATAGCTATTTTTCAGAAGCGAGCTGAATTCTTCCGCAGTGTTGGCTTTCGCTCCGGGGACTCCGAAGCCCCGGGCCAGATCGACCCAGTCTATATTTGGATTACCGATATCGAACAGGCTGTTGGCAATGTCTCCCGGGTTGGTGACACCCAGTCTTGCATACTCTACATTAAGAATATTATAGGAATTATTAGCGAAAATGACGGTGGTCACGTTTTGTTGCTCTCGCGCCTGGGTCCACAGGCACTGGATCGTGTAGGCTGCTCCGCCATCCCCAAGCAGTGCCAGCACCGGCCGGTCAGGGCAAGCTAGTGCTGCNCCTGTTGCACAGGGACCACCTTGACCGATCGCGCCGCCGGTCAAGCTTAGCCAACTGTTTGGCGCTGAGTTCTGGCAGTAAGGATAGGCGGCGTTGCCACCTCCAGAGTCAGTGCAGACGATCACATCATGCGGCATGGTNGCGGCGATGGCTTGAATGATGGACTTGTTGTCCAATTCACCAGTTGGTGTTGGGATTTCTACTTTTTCAAATCGAGTGACCTCAGCAGTGGCAGCGCCAACCCGTTCGGCTACTCGCTCCAGGGCGTCAATTGCATCTTCCTCGATAAAAGAAAGTCGGTTAACCTTGCAGCCTTCTGGGATGAGCTGACTAGGAATTCCCCGGTAAGCGAAGAAAGACGCGGGGATTTCGCCGCCCACCAGGATTAAATGTTCTATTCCCTCTAGGGTTGCCAAGATTTGCTCTGGAAAATAAGGCAAACGCTCAACCGCTACTCTGCCTGGCCCACCATCGACCCGGGCGGGAAATGTGCCATTGAATAATCTGCANCCAGTCTTACTCGCGATGCGGCTTGCCGCTTCCATGGCCGCCTGCTGAGTACCCTGATGTTCCAGCAACAGGGCGGTCTTGCTACCCTTTGTTAGAATGTCAGCAACGGCAACTACTGCCTGCTCATCCACCGTGGCCCGTCGTGGAGNCGGNTTGGGGATGACCGGCCCAGCGCTGTCTCCCCAGGCGGNATCGGCGCCCATAATCAAGGTGGCGATCTGTCCGGTGGANCCGCTNCTCTGACGTAAGCTTGCGGTATAGGCATCGGCACCATCCTGNGCCAGGGTTTCAGCAGTAGAGCAGGANTTAATCCAGCAGGAAAAATTTCTGGCCAGGGTGTCNATATCTGAGGTGAGCGGGGCATCGAAACCGACGTGATAGTTGGGGTGGTTGCCGATGATATTGATCATGGGGGCATTGCCCCGGCGCGCGTTATGCAGATTGGCAATACCGTTGGCCATACCNGGACCCAGATGCAGTAGAGTGGCAGCAGGTTTGCCTGTCATCCTGCCAACACCATCTGCCGCGCCNGTGCAAACGCCTTCAAACAGGGCCAGCACGGACTTCATTCGGGGAACTGCGTCCAGTGCCTGTACCAGGTGCATCTCTGAGGTGCCCGGATTGGCAATACAAAATTCCACTCCGCAATCGGCNAGTGTGTTGATTAATGCAGTAGCGCCATTCATTTTATGTCCCTGTTTTTGTCTGTTTTATCGTTGGTTTTCATGAAGGTTGGTAATCATAGCACTTGCCAGAAGAAACACTAATTTGAGCCAGGGCTAAATTCAAGGTAACAGCGATGGCCNCGGGGAGGGGGAGAAAGCGTTTGCTGCCCATGTAGTTGATATGCAGCCGGGTGTGTTGCCGGTGTATTTGAAGCGCATGTTTGGCGTGCTTATGGATAGCATGATGTTCGGCCAGATCACGGAAAATGCGCTGTATCTGAGAGTAGGTGCGGACAATCGCCTGCTTCATCGACTCAAATCGGTTACACTTGTGGGATCATATGAAATGCCGATTTAGGGGAAAACATGAAGCTTCGTGTACTTGTTATAGCGATCACTGGATTACTGTCCGGCGGCCAGGCTCTGGCACAGGACGATTACGCGCCTGAGCGCACCGAATGGGGTCAGCCCGACCTTCAGGGTGTATGGAATTTCAGCTCGGTGATCCCGCTCGAGCGACCTGCCTTTTTTGGTAGTAAAACCGAATTGACACCCGAAGAAATCGCTGCCTTNNAGGCGCAAACTGAACTAGGCCTCGAGGCACTGAATCAGCAGGGAGTGGGTGGNTACAACACGTTCTGGACTGAGATGGGTAATGGCGACGATAACCGCACCGCGCGTCTCATGTACCCGGAAAATGGCAAGCTTCCTGAGACTGTCGAAGGCGTGCCGGTGCAAGTAGGTGGCTTGGGTCCAGATGAGCCAGGAGTACGCCCAGTGCGCATGGTCGTGGGTGGTGTCGCAAAGGATGGTCCCGAGGATCGCGGTTTGTCCGAGCGCTGCATTTTGGGCTTCAATTCGGGTCCTCCATTCGAACCGAACCTGTACAACAATAATGTGCAGCTGATTCAAAGTCAGAATACCGCGGTCATCATGACAGAGATGATTCACGATGCGCGTATTGTGCCACTTGACGATCGTCCGCCCCTNAACGATGAAATCCGNCTCTGGACTGGTGACTCCCGAGGCTACTGGGATGGAGANACCCTGATTGTGGAAACCCGCAATTTTAGCAGTTTGACNCAGAGCTTCAGTGTTTNTGGGNCTGCCGAAGATAAGNTACTGATTGAGCGTTTTACACGCACCGGTCCATACACGATGGAGTATGAGTACACGGTTGATGATCCTTCGACATTCACTGACAAGATCCAGGTGATGACCGTTATGTCCAAGGTAGATGGCCAAATCTATGAATATGCCTGCCACGAGGGAAACTATGGCATGGTGAATATTCTGCGCGGCGAGCGCATGGCAGAGGAACGTGGAACCNAAANAGGGCGCTAGATGCCTCTATTCCAGCANAAACACTACAAAAAGGNCGGTATTAGCNGGCCTTTTTGTTGTTAAGAGAGTGTTTTAAGATTGTCCAGCGCATATCCGTCAGAGATTGTTGATATCAGTTCGTCACATTAAGGGCTATGTGCATGGATAGCCTTTCTTCATGAGGGGTTCATGAACTGATCATAGCGAACGTTCGATACTACTCAGTTTCTACCAATAAAGGCTTTGTTAGCCAGATGTTCATGTGGACTGACGGAGTGGTAGGCATTCCTCGCAGAACCCACTTCAAGCCCTGCCTATATTCCAAGTTTTGGTTCCGCAGATCCCCACTCATCTATTTGGCGGCTAGGGAGTGGAGGTTTTTTTTGCCCGCAAATTGGGGTGCGGCGGAAATTACAGGCTGTGCTAGAGCTGGGGCGGCAGCTTTCAGTAGTCTTGATCTAATCTAAATCTCTGATACGATTCTTGGTATTCGAAATCCGAAGCTTGGAGACAGCACCGTGAGTCCCTCAAGATCATTCGAAGCTCAACACATATTCAATACTTCGCCGATGGAGCGATTTCGCGTCCCCCGCCTCTTGCTNGTGCTTGCCCAACTCTTCGTTTTTGNGCTGTCGCCNGCTCCGGNTGCAGCGCAACAATCCGGTTTCAGTTCAACCCTCAATGCACCGCTGAACGCGGCCGACTATCCGGTTCCGGCAGACTTGAGCGGGATCCATTTCTATCTGATTACGGTGGATGTGGGCAAGAATGTCTGGGATAACTTCGGTCATACTGCCTTGCGTATGTATGACGAAAGTTCGAATACCGATCTTGTGTTCAATTGGGGCGTGTTCGATGTTAGCGGCGGCGTGGTTGCCTTCTCATACAATTTTTTCAAAGGCATCATGCCTTATCGGCTGGCTACAAACCTGCCGGGGCGTGAATTCGAGATGTACCGGGCACAGGGTCGAACGGTATGGCAGGATAGGATCAATCTAACNAACCCACAGAAAGAGANCCTCTACCGCCGTCTGATGTGGAATTCTGAGCCTGAGAANATTGAGTATGACTATCTCTATTTCTTTGATAACTGCACTACCCGGGTGAGGGACTACATCGATGAAGCTCTGGGTGGCGGTGTGTTCGAGAACAACCAGGGCGAGACCGTCAGAACATTTCGCGATCTGGTGCGCTCTCACTATGCCTCGGTTTCACTGATTGCTTTTTCATTGGACGTCCTGATGAACAGCAACATTGATCAACCGATATCGGAATGGGAAGAGATGTTCCTGCCACTTAGCTTACGCCAGCGTCTCAGCGCCCTGACCTCTGATGTCTCTGAAGATGGTGTTTTGTTGCCATTACTGTCGGATCACCAGGTGATCATGGAGTTTCCACCACCCACAGCGCAAAGCAGTGCCTACCATTTTGCTTCGGTGGCACTGTTGGCGCCATTGTTCTTCCTAGTGCTGATGCTGAAGCGAGTTCCTATGTCTTATTTTGCGACGCATTCCCGTATCAGTCTCAGGGCGGCTGGGCTTAATTTTCGGCTGCTAGGCTTGCTAGGTCTGCTCACCGCCATCTTTAGCGGCGTCTATGGTTCCCTTATGCTGGGGAGTTGGTTCGTATCTGACCACTCCGACACGCACCACAATATCAACTTGCTGTTGTTCTGGCCGACCGATTTGCTGATTATTCTAGTGGCTCTGAGGTGGCTGGTACTGTGCAAACCCTGGCCGGTAACCCATAACAGCGCGCCATTTATCAATAACTATCTGATGCTGCATGTTGCAGCGATGCTGGGCTATGTCGCCATCGCGTTCCTTGGCTTAAGCCAACAGCTCATTATGGATATCGCTGTTTATGTTGTTCCAGGCTTCTTGCTGTTTACCCTGCTAATCTGGGCGGTGGGTTTTGAACCTACTAAACCCAGGAATATGTTTTTCTGACAAACTGGATAAGAGTCATATGACTGAAGAATCAATTCTCACCGCTGCGAAGGCTGAGCGCGCTGAAGCACTAGAAGCGGTAGCGCAAAAAGTCGCTGATTCAGCGGCACGCCTGCCTCAGATAGAAGAGGGCACCCCAGAGCAGATTCGAGCTTTCCGAAAAGAGCGAGGCAATCCGTTTGCGCCAGCGGCCAGATCATTGAGGGCAGTTGAGGACATTATGGTGCCTATTGGGCGGGGCGAGGTGAAGGTGCGGCACTATATACCGGACACCATCGCGGACGAAGCTGCAACAGGCAGTGCACCATGCTGTCTCTTTTTTCACGGTGGTGGCTACGTCCTTGGCGATGTGGATGAATATGACACCGTGACCCAGCATATCGCTGCGAATAGCGGCTGCCATGTGCTTTCGGTGGACTACGAACTGGCGCCAGCCAATAAAATCAAACAGATCCATTGGGATGGCTTTGATGTCTACCGCTGGGTATTGGCAAACCATGCAAGCATCGGCATTGACCCTGAGCGCTTGGCCGTGGCGGGCGACAGCGCAGGCGGCAATCTTACCGTCGCAGTGACCCAGGCCTGTAAGGCGCATGGCATCGCTGCGCCTAAATTCCAGGTGCTTATTTATCCTTCAGTGGACCTTGGCATGGGTTTCGCCTCCGTGAATGAGTTTGCCGATGGTTATTTTTTGACCAAGGCGGGTATGAACTGGTTTCGGGGGCATTATCTCGACTCACCGCAGCAGGCAGCGGATGCTGATTTGGCATTCCTGAGCCACGACCTTACCGACTTGCCTCCAGCCCTCGTTATTACCGCAGGCTTCGATCCGCTGCGGGATGAAGGGCAGGCTTACGTAGATCGACTAGTGGAGTCAGGGGTTGAGGTGGAACATGTGTGCTACCCGGACCAGATACATGCTTTTGTTTCATTTGCGGGGGGCATCAAAGCAGGGGATGATGCCTTACAACGGATCGGTGCTGCGCTAAAGCAGGCCCTTAATTCATAAATGCTGCATTTCGCGGCTCGCCCCGTTAAAATCCGTGGCAAAAAAAGGGCCAAGCCAANAGGCTTAGCCCGATCTTCCAGTAAAACTNACTAGCCTGAAGGTGAACTCANGCTGGTTTACATATCTACTATTTCAACTCGACGGTTGCGCTGATAAGCCGCTTCGCTAGTGGCTCGATCTGCGGGGCGCTCTTCACCGAAGCTGACTGTTTCAATCTGATTGCGTGCTGCTCCGTTAACTATCAGGTAATTAAGGATTCCATTGGCGCGTCGTTCGCCGAGGGCCAGATTGTATTCCCGTGTCCCTCGTTCATCAGCATGGCCTTCTAGGCGGAGACGCTTGTTGGGATTAGCTGCCAAGTCGCGCGCGTGAAAGNTGAGNACGTCCCGGTCAGAGCCGCGGAATTCCGAGACATCAAAGTCAAAGTAGAAAACCCGTGTTGCCAGTGCCGAACGNCGCATGCGCTCCTCGGCNGCGGCAGCAGCATCCGCTGCGCTTTGCGAATTGCNGCTAGAACTGCTGTTGGACTGGGNTTGCGACTCACTNGCAGCGGCGTCTTCACCGGTCGAGCTGCAGGCNACAAAGCCGCTGAGCGTGAAAATTACAAGGGCCAATTTTGTAAGTTGAGTTATTTTCATGGCAACTCCAGAAAATGTGGTGCTAATTGAGANTAGTTTGAGAACAAAATGCTCGAAAATACAGTGGGTTAAATAANGNGNGAAGCATACCCCATTTGCTCAATCAAATCTATTGACCGAGCCNATTTTTAAGCGTGATTTAATAATTTGTTTAAAGTTGCGCAGNCCAGATGGCAGCAGNGTCGCTGGCANCGAGCGCTCGTTCGGTTTTTTGTTTATCTGAGCTGANGGCAATGGTAACCTTTGCTGGCTTTTCTGGCNTAGGCTGAGNCAGTCTGCCACCCAGAAGTGGNATCAATNGGCAAGGCCGAGTGTCTCCGCCAGATTCGTCCTAAGTGCAACCCCCTGATTTTAGGAGAGTTACCGTGAACGCTGATTTTACAGCCGAAGAACTGGCTTTTCAGGAAGAAGTCCGTGAATTTATGCGCAGCGAATTTCCTGCAGATTTGAAAGCGAAAGTTGATGCTAGTGTACGCCTCGACAAGGAGGACATGGTGCGTTGGCAAAAAATCCTGTTCGAGAAAGGCTGGGCTGCGCCAACCTGGCCGGTCGAGCATGGTGGAACGGGTTGGAGTCATACCCAGCGCCACATCTTTGCGACTGAAATGGGACTCTGCGGAGCCCCNGAGCCGATTCCCTTTGGCATGAAGATGGTTGCTCCGGTGATCATGGCCTATGGTACTGAGGAACAAAAGCAGCGTTTCCTGCCAGACATTTTGGAGAGTAATGTTTGGTGGTGTCAGGGCTACTCCGAACCCAATGCTGGNTCTGATCTCGCTTCACTCAAGACCGCAGCCGCGCGCGATGGTGACGAATTCGTAGTCAATGGGAGTAAGACCTGGAACACCCTGGGGCAGTATGCAGACTGGATATTCTGCCTAGTACGCACTGACAATACCGTTAAAAAGCAGGAGGGCATCAGCTTCTTGCTCATCGATATGAAGTCTCCGGGTATTACTCTGAAGCCTATCGTGCTGCTCGATGGATTTCCTGAGGTAAATGAAGTTTTTTTCGATGATGTCCGAGTGCCCGCGGAAAACCTGATCGGCGAGGAGAATAAAGGGTGGACATACGCAAAGGTATTGCTCACTCATGAACGCACGAACATCGCCGGCGTTCCGCGCGGCAAGCGTCGTCTTAAAGCGCTCAGGAGCATCGCAGCGGANACTGATGATGGGTTTGGTGGCAAGATGATNGANAGCGCCTCATTCAAACATAGGCTCGCGGAAGTAGAAATCGAGTTGAAGGCGCTTGAGTACGCCGAATTGCGCACTTTGGCTGCGCTCACTGTAGGCAAGGCGCCAGGTCCAGAGTCTTCGATCCTTAAAATAGTTGGTACCGAGTTGGCCCAGCGCATGGACGAGATGTTTGTTGAACTGGCTGGCTATAATTGCCTCCCCTTCGTACCTGAGCAGTTTGAGCCCGGTTTTACCGGTGAGCCCATCGGCCCGGGCAATTCAGCGTCCGCTGCGCTTACGTATTTCAATAATCGCAAGCTGTCCATATTTGGTGGCTCTAACGAGATTCAGCGCAACATAATCAGCAAGGCTGTACTGGGGCTTTAAGCCGGTGCAGAGACAGCGGTGATTCACCGTTTTGAGACGAGGTTTTTACAGTGGATTTTTCATATACAGATGTTCAACAAATGCTGCAGGATTCAGTGCAGAAATTTGTTCAAAAGAGCTACGACTTTGACACCCGCAATACNATCTTAAATTCTGGTAAAGGATACAGCGCAGAAAACTGGCAGTTGTTTGCAGAGTTGGGTTGGCTGGCTGTACCGTTTTCTGAGGAAGACGGCGGACTTGGCGGCTCAGCTGTTGACCTGATGGTTATCATGGAAGAGTTCGGCAAGGCAAATCTGATCGAGCCGTACACAGCGAGTGCCGTGCTCAGTGGTTCNCTGGTTGCGGAACTAGCGACAGGCGATGCTAAAAACACGCTGGTCGAAGGCATCATTGGGGGCGAACTCCTTCTTTCCAGTGCCCTTGCCGAGCCTGCTAGTCGATTTAATCCTGCCAGCGTTGACACCACAGCCGCGGCAGAGGGTGAAGATGTAATTCTGAATGGTATTAAAGTCGCCGTTGAAAACGGGCCCAATGCAAACAAACTGCTGGTCTCTGCAAGAGAGTTCGGCGATGTCAGGGATGCGCAGGGAATTTCCGTGTTTGTGGTGGATGCCTCAACGCCGGGGATTTTGATGCGGAGCTACCAGACGGTCGATGGCAAGATGGCGTCAGAGGTCACATTGACCGACGTCAAAGTGCCAGCATCTAGTCGCCTGGGTGAAGCCGGCGCTGCGCTCCCTGCAATTGAGGTGGCGACCAACAGAGCTATTGTGGCGGTTAGCGCTGAGGCAGTGGGTGCTCTTGAAGTACTGCTTCAGAAAACTGTCGAATACAGCAAGACTCGCAAGCAATTTGGTACACCTATCGGGACATTTCAGGCTCTGCAGCACCGTATGGCGGACATGTTTATTCAATGCCAGCTGGCACGATCAATTGTAACCATGGCGGCTATGACCTTGGATGGCGATGAGTCCGCTGAGGAAAAGGCGAGGGCGGTNGCTGCCACCAAGAGCCGCATCGGCAAGGCGATCAAGGATGTGGGCCAGGAAGCGATTCAAATTCATGGTGGCATTGCCATGACCGAGGAACTGGATGTGGGGCATCTGTTCAAGCGTGTCACCGCGCTGGATCTTGCCTTTGGTGATGGCGACTATCACACCCAGCGTTTCGCACAGCTTTAATTCGGTTTCCGCCGATGAGTGAGCTGATTTTCGTCAGGCACGGACAGGCGTCGTTCGGCGCAGCCTCCTATGATGCGCTTAGCGACCTTGGGTTCGAGCAGGTTCGGGAGTTGGCCAGGCACTGGCAAACTACCGGCGACTCCTTCGATCACATATGCTGCGGCACTCTTCAGCGTCAGCGGGAAACCGCTGGTGAGCTCTTGCATCTGGTGAAGGGTGAGCCCGATGCGCCTGAGCAGCATGCTTCGCTAAACGAGTACAGCGGGGACCCACTGATCCGGATCTATCTCCGAGACCACGCTAAAGCTGACGGCATTAAATTGCCTGAGGAATGGCCGATCAAGGATCGCAAACTTTTCCAGACCGTGCTCGAAGCGGCCACGGCATGCTGGATTAAAAATGAATTGTTAGCGCAGGAATCCGATCAGGATTTTGAGCCGTGGCAGGAATTCAAGCAGCGTGTGCACACCGTGGTTGATGGCATCATGTCCAGACACAAGAGGGGTAGTCGCGTAATTATTTCTACCTCCGGCGGTGTGATCGCTTCAGCACTGCAGAGAGTGCTGGATTATCCTGATGACAAAGTCATCGCCACTAATTGGATGGTACATAACAGCTCTGTCACCAAGATACGCTACGGTGGCGGGCGGGCGTCCATGACCCAATTCAATTCCTTGCCGCATTTAGAGCGTCAGGACATGCAACATCTGGTAACCTACCGCTAATCAATCAGCCAAGAAAAAGGAATAANAAGTGTCTACCGCTGACCTGATAGATCGTGCCGGAGAGATTCGNAAGGGCGAAGAAATTGACCTGGTGCGGCTTAAAGAATATCTCGAGCCGACCCTTGGCTCAGCGGCGCAGCAACTCCAAGTCAAACAGTTTCCGGGTGGTCACTCCAATCTCACCTATCTGCTCAGCAGCGGTGATCAGCAGTGGGTAATGCGACGGCCTCCATTTGGTAGCAAGGTCAAGTCCGCTCACGATATGTCGCGCGAGTATCGGATTCTTTCTGCGCTGAAAAATGTTTACTCNTATGGGCCGGTACCAGAACTTTTTTGTGACGATCACAGCATTATTGGCTGTGACTTTTACCTGATGAGCTACATAGAAGGTCTGGTTATTCGACGCGAGTACCCGACGGAATTGGGGTTGAGTAAAGACCAGATTCGACAGCAGCTATTCAATTTTTTTGATGTGTTGTCAGAGCTGCACTCTGTTGATCTGGTTGAAGCAGGCCTGGATACTTTTGGCCGGCCGGAAGGCTATGTGCGCCGCCAGGTAGAAGGCTGGTGTCGACGCTGGAGAGATTCAGCTACGCCAGATACGGTGAATGTTGATAACACAATGCAGTGGCTNAACGACAACATGCCGCCAGAAAGCGGCAAAGCCAGCGTGATCCACAATGATTACAAAATGGACAACGTCATTTTCAATTCCAATGACCCGCTTAAGGTGATTGGTGTGCTGGATTGGGAGATGGCAACTGTTGGTGATCCCCTGATGGATCTCGGTTGTACGCTTGGCTATTGGGTCCAAACTTCTGATCCTGATTTTTTCCGAGAATCACGCACCATGCCATCGGACATTGATGGCGCGCCCACGCGCTCAGAGATCATCCAGCGCTTCCAGGAAAAAACTGGTCTTTCGGTGGAGAATTTTCCATTTTACTTTTGCTTTGGCCTNTTTCGCCTCTGCGTGATTGGTCAGCAGATTTACTATCGTTATTATCACGGTCACACCAAGGATGAGCGATTTGCAGGCTTTTTGAAAAAAGCTTTTGTCCTGCAGCAAATGTGTGAGCTCATTATTAAAGGCGAGGTGACTGACTGATGACTTATTCNGTCAACGAACTGTTTGGTATCGCGGGCAAGGTTGCGATCGTAACTGGTGGCTCTCGGGGAATCGGGCGCATGATTGCCGAGGGTTATGTCGAAAATGGGGTAAAGACCTACATTACCGCGCGCAAGGTCGAAGCCTGTGAGCAGACAGCTTCGGAGTTAGGCGAGTTGGGTGAATGCATAGCACTGCCAGCTGATCTTTCGACAGCGGCAGGGCGGGAAGAGTTTGTTACTGAAATCAAGTCACGGGAATCCAGTATCGATATTCTCGTTAATAACGCCGGTNCTGCCTGGGGCGCGCCGTTTGAAGAGTATCCNGAAGAGGGATACGACAAGGTCATGGATATTAACGTCAAAGCTATCTTTATGTTGACGCGTGACCTTTTGCCTTTTCTGGAGAAAAATGCAAGTCCTGCCGAGCCCAGTCGCGTGATTAACATAGGGTCGATTGATGGTCTGCGGGTGTCAGCAACTGACAACTTTGCCTATGGGGCAAGTAAGGCGGCTGTGCACTTTCTAACCAAGAACTTAGCGGTTCGCCTGGCTTCAAAAGGGCTGACGGTAAACGCAATCGCGCCGGGGCCGTTTGAAAGCAAGATGATGGATTACATGCTTACCCAGTTCAGGGACAAGATTGAAACCGAAAATCCTTTGGGGCGCATCGGTAATCCCATGGATATGGCAGGCCTGGCGGTTTATCTCGCTTCGCCCGCAACCCGCTATATGACTGGCCAGGTCATTGCCTTGGATGGAGGGCGTCATCTCGGCGCTCGCCAGGACTGATTCGTCTAAACTTTTTCCAATCTCTTTCCAATATGAGGGGCATGGTGCTAATTTANCCAGCNCAAGGATTCAGAANCCTGCGAGAGATAGTCGACCCCAGTGAGTAAACAACCNNCACATACCGTCNCCAGGGGCGTGATTGCGGCCATGGCCTTTGTCAGCGGCTTCTGCATTATGACCGTAGAGATGCTGGGTGCTCGTATTTTGTCGCCATATTTTGGTGGCAGTCTTTCTGTGTGGGGCAGCATTATCACTATTTTCATGCTGGCGCTGGCTATGGGTTATCTGTGGGGAGGCAAGCTCTCAANCCGTAATCCAAGCGCCGTGACATTCGCCCTGTTTTTTATCGCTGCCGCGATCTTCTCTATTCCCATCATTTTATTCGCCGATGTCATCATGGAACCTATTTTCATGGCGCTGGAAGATCCGCGCTACGGTTCCTTGTTAGCGGCGATATTTTTGTTCTTCATTCCAACCAGTATCCTCGGCATGATTTCACCCTACGCGGTGCGATTGATGGTGCAAAATGAGGCCCATAGCGGGCACATGGCGGGCCTGCTTTATTTTATTTCGACCNTGGGAAGTGCCGCGGGCACGCTGGGCACCAGCTTTTACTTTGTGCTGTGGTTTGAAGTGAACCAGATACTCTGGGGAGCCATTGCGACTCTGACCNTCGCGGGATGCGTCATTTTGGCCTCTCACTACTACCTGAATGGTCAACCCGAAAAACAAGCCAGGGCAGTGAACCGTGTTTAGACTCTATGCAACTCGATTATTACTGGCGCTTTTTGTCGCCCTGCTTTCTTTAATGGGTTCAGCCCAGGCCGAGACAATTCATGAAGAGCGATCCAAGTATCGCGATATCACTGTTACCCAGGTCGGAGATAGACGCTGCCTGCTTTTCAACGTGCATCGCGGTGATCGTAATCAAACCTGTGTGCTGGTCAACGACAAACAGCGCTTGGTATTTGATTACACGCGCATGAGTTTTTCAGGGCTGTTGCTCAATGACCAACCTGAGCNCATTCTGGTGATCGGATTGGGAGGCGGTTCAATTCCTCTCACCTTCGCTGACCTGTTTCCAAGCGCCCAGATTGACGTTGTCGAGATAGACGAGGCGGTGGTGAGTGTTGCGGAGGAATTTTTCTTTTTTGAAGCAACCGACGATATGCGTGTCTATGTGGATGACGGGCGTCCTTTCATCAAGCGGGCAGGGATTCGAGACCAGATCTATGACTACATCGTACTTGATGCCTTTAGCGGAGACTATATTCCGGAACACATGCTGACCCGTGAGTTTCTGGATGAGGTCAGGGCGATCATGAATGAGGATTCGGTGCTAGTTGCCAATACTTTCTCAACCAGTCGACTCTATGACCATGAGTCGGTGACTTATCAGCGTGCGTTTGGGGAGTTCTTTAATTTCAAGCTTCCTTCCACGGGTAACCGTATTATCGTCGCTCAACTCGAGCCTTTGCCGCCTCGCATTGAACTCGTCAATCGTGCCCAGCAGTTTTCAGACTCTCTCAGTAAATACGGTATCCCGATCCTTGAGTATCCTTCTCGCTTGTCTACCCGAGTGGACTGGGATATGGGTCGACGTCAGCTGACTGATCAGTATTCACCCGGAAATCTTCTGCGCGAAAACTAACTGTGAACTTAGTCGCTGTTAGAGCGACGCAATCCGTCAAATGCGGGTGTATGCGCTCGAGTGGGGGCCTGCTAGGAAAGCTCTCGCATCATATTGCGCGCGATGATCACTTGCTGAATCTGGCTGGTTCCCTCGTAAAGCCTGAACAAGCGCACGTCACGGTAGAAGCGCTCGACCGCATACTCCGACATGTAGCCAGCGCCACCATGGATTTGTACGGCGCGATCAGCAACCCGGCCAACCATTTCCGTAGCGAACAGTTTGCAGGCGGAAGATTCGGTGCTGATATTTTCTCCGTTGTCGCGCTTACGCGCGGTTTCCAGAGTCATACACTTGGCGGCATAGGTTTCAGTCTGTGAATCAGCCAGCATGCCCTGAATTAACTGTTGTTCGGCGATTGGTTTGCCAAACTGCTTTCGCTGCAGGGCATATTCCAGCGCATCCTTGATGAGGCGTTCCGCGACCCCGACACTCACGCCAGAGATGTGGAGTCGGCCGCGATCCAGTACTTTCATGGCCGTGATAAAGCCTTCGCCTTCCTCTCCAATGAGGTTGTCTGCAGGTACCCGGCAGTCTTCAAAGATGACGTCGCAAGTCATCGAGCCTGACTGCCCCATTTTCTTGTCTACTGATCCCAGAGTGATGCCCGGCGTGTCTCGTTCCACGATAAATGATGAGATACCCCGTGCACCTTTGTTTTCCGGGTCGGTGCGTGCCATGACGTTAAAGGTGTGAGCGACCTTGGCGTTCGTAATATAGCGTTTGGTGCCATTGAGGATGTAGTGATCGCCGTCCCTGACCGCTGAAGTTTTCAAAGAGGCGGCATCGGACCCTGCATCTGGCTCGGTCAAGCAAAAGCAGGAAATCCACTCTCCCGATGCGTACTTGGGCAGGTATTTCTGTTTCTGCGCCTCGGTGCCGTTGAAAACAACCGCTGCAGATCCAATGCCGTTATTGGTACCCATGATAGAGCGGAAAGCGGGAGAAGTCCGTCCTAGTGTAATGGCCACCAGGATCTCTTCTTCCATGGTGAGGCCGAGTCCGCCATATTCCTCAGGGATGGTCAGGCCGAACAAGCCGAGTGCTTTCATTTCTTCAAGAATGTCTTCAGGTAGCTTGCCTTCCTCCGCCAGACGCTCTTCATTTGGCACCAGGCGCTCGCGCACAAAGCGCTCAATTAGGTCGACAAGTTGATTGATAGTTTCTTGATCTCTGATCATACAGACCCCCAGTTTCAACGAGCGGCTAAGCTACCATAGCCATTGGTTTTATGCGACTTACAGTCGATTTGCGGCCTCAGTGGCCTATGCTAGAATGACCGACCCCTGAGCGGTTCGGTAACCCGGCTTTCTAACACCAGCTGGGTAGTGATCAGATCAAATTTTGTCAGATTTAATCGAAAGCGTTCACGGCACAGCAGGTAATCAAATTGCCCACGGTAGGGACCAAGGAAGCGTCAATACCGTTCAGGAATCCTGCCTTCGAATATTGATTAATCAACAGAGAATAAAATGTCAGACAACTCCCTGAAAGATGCTTTTATCTATGACGGCATTAGAACGCCTTTTGGCCGTCACGCGGGGGCCCTGGCTCCAGTGCGCCCCGATGACCTGCTTGCCCACACCATCAGAAGCGTGGTTGAACGAAACAGTTTCCCCAAACAGGCCTATGAAGATGTTATCGCCGGCAATACGAATCAAGCCGGTGAGGACTGTCGAAACGTAGCCCGTTTTGCTTCCCTGCTGGCGGGTATGCCAACAGAAGTGGGTGGATTAACCGTAAACCGACTCTGCGCGTCTGGCCTGGCAGCGACTTTGCATGCCGCCAATTCAGTGAAAATCGGGGAAGGCGACCTGTTCGTGGCGGGTGGTGTGGAGTCCATGAGTCGGGCGCCCCTGGTGCTTTCCAAGGCTCAGGGCCCCTATGATCGTGGCCAGTCGCTTGCGGATAGCACGCTAGGTGCGCGCTTCACCAACCCTGCGTTTTCCTCTGGCTATGGCAATGACACCATGCCCCAAACTGCAGATAACATTGCTGCTGATGTGGATATTTCTCGCGCAGAAAGCGATAGTTTTGCAGCCGCCTCCCAGGCGAAATACGAGGCTGCTCGGGCCGACGGATTTTTCCAGGAAGAAATCGTTGAGACTGAGGTACCCCAAGGTCGGAAGAAGCCGCCAATCACAGTGACAGCTGATGAGCATCCACGACCACAGACCAGCGTAGAGTCACTCACAGGTTTACGTTCGCTATTTGAAGGCGGCGTCGTCACAGCGGGTAATGCCTCCGGCATCAACGATGGCGCAGCGTCGCTCATCGTCGGAAGCCTAGAAATCGGCGAGCGGCATGGCGTGAAGCCACGAGCGCGCATCATTGCTGGTGCGGTTGCAGGTGTGGAGCCGAGGGTAATGGGATTCGGACCGGTTTTCGCGATTCGCAAGGCGCTGAGTCGGGCCGGTCTCGAGCTGGCGGATATGGATATTATTGAAATCAATGAAGCCTTTGCCACTCAGGTGCTGGGCTGTCTAAAACTGCTTGAGGTGGATTTTAATGACTCTCGCGTTAATCCCAATGGCGGCGCTATTGCGGTTGGCCATCCACTTGGTGCATCTGGTGCGCGCATCGCGCTGACGGCAACTCGTCAACTTGAGCATAGCGGTGGCCGTTATGCGGCCATTAGTCTCTGTATTGGTATCGGTCAGGGTCTCGCGGCAATTCTGGAACGCATAGATTGAAATATCGCTTTTAAATAATTATAGATTAGTAAGGAATCAATATGTCTGATGTTGTTAGTTACCAACTGCATGGAAATATAGGAGTTATCGCGGTAAACAGCCCGCCGGTAAATGCGCTATCACAGGCCGTGCGCGAGGGCATTCTGAATGCCGTGAACCAGGCCCAGGTAGACACGTCAGAGGCTATTGTACTGCGCTGTGAGGGACGCACATTTATTGCAGGTGCGGACATCACTGAGTTTGGCAAGCCGCCTAAAGATCCCTGGTTGCCAGAAGTATTGTCTGCCATAGAGAATTCCAGTAAGCCAGTCATTGCCGCAATTCATGGTACTGCCTTGGGTGGCGGATTCGAGGTAGCTCTGGCCTGCCACTATCGTTGCGCGTTAGCCGCAGCCAAGGTTGGGCTGCCTGAAGTCAAATTGGGTCTGCTGCCCGGCGCTGGCGGCACGCAGCGGGTTCCGCGTATCGCAGGGGTAAAGGCTGCTCTTGACATGATTACCAGCGGCAACCCCGTGGCTGCGCCCAAAGCCAAAGACATGGGTCTTATCGACGAGGTGATCAGCGGTGACGATCTAGAGGCAGGTGCAATCTCATACGCCAAGGACCTGTTGGCCTCCGGCGCGCCACTCCAGCGAATCCGGGACACTACTATTGACCCAGAGACTATTGAACCTGGTTTCTTCGAAGATGCGCGCAAGCGACTGGCGCGACGCGCACGTGGCCAAATCGCCCAGGATCGGATTGTTTCCTGCCTGGAAGCGGCGGTGAAGCTGCCTATGGATGAAGGCCTGGCCCGTGAAAGGGAGCTGTTTCAGGAATTGGTGACTTCTCCTGAGTCTGCAGCAATGCGGCATATTTTCTTCGCAGAGCGTCAGGCGGCCAAGATTAAGGATTTGCCAAAAGACACCGCCACGCGGCCAATCAAAAAAGTCGCCATCATTGGCGGCGGTACCATGGGTGGCGGCATCGCCATGTGTTTTGCCAACGTTGGGATTCCTGTCGTGCTGGTTGAAGTTAATGATGAGGCACTACAGCGTGGCCTTGGCATAATTCGTAAGAACTACTCGATCACCGTGCAAAAGGGCAAACTGCCGGAAGACAGGATGGAACAACTCATCGGTCTTATTAGCGGCACCACAGACTATACGGACATCGCCGACGTCGATCTGGTGATTGAAGCGGTGTTTGAAAACCTGGATCTGAAGAAAGAAATCTTCGCGAAGCTGGATGGAGTGTGTAAGCAAGGTGCAATCCTGGCGACTAATACTTCCTATCAAGACGTGGACGCGATTGCTGAGGCCACTGGCCGCCCACAGGATGTCGTTGGTATGCATTTTTTCTCACCAGCGAATGTAATGAAGCTCTTGGAAAATGTCAGAGGCGAGAAGACTGCAGATGATGTGTTGGCGACCGCAATGGCGATTGGTAAGAAGATCGGCAAGGTCTGCGCGCTGTCCAGGGTGTGCTATGGGTTTATCGGCAACAGGATGCTGGGTGGCTATGGTCGAGAAGCACAGATGCTGCTTATGGATGGCTGCACCCCAGAACAGGTCGATTCCGCCCTGGAGAATTTCGGCATGGCTATGGGGCCGCTGGCTATGGGTGACCTGGCCGGCTTAGATGTTGGCTATAAGGCGCGACAGGCCCGTACGGATTTGCCCGAAGATCCGAAGCTTTACCGCATGGGAACCCTGCTGGTTGAGATGGGGCGTCACGGCCAGAAAACCGGGTCTGGATTCTACAAGTATGACCCGGAAACTCGGCGTCGTATGTCAGACCCAGAAGTGGAGAAAATGATCAAGGAAGAAGCTGTCAAGCTTGAAATTGAACAGCGTGAAGTAAGCGAGGAAGAGATCCTGGCGCGTTGTTTCTACCCCCTGATTAATGAAGGTGCAAAGATTCTGGAAGAGGGGATTGCTCAACGCCCAAGTGATATCGATGTGGTATATGTATTTGGCTACGCATTTCCAGTCGCCAAGGGTGGGCCGATGTTCTACGCAGATCAGGTAGGTCTGAAGAATGTCTATGACAAGATCTGTGAATTCCGGGATCGCTATGGTGAAGAATACTGGCAGCCAGCGCCTCTGCTGGAAGAGTTGGCCAAGTCAGGCAAAACTTTTGCCCAATGGGATCGCGAGAGGAGTAACGCTTGATGTTGTCGTATCAAACTGGTGCACCTGGCGCGCCTTTAGTTGAAGTCGAATCCGACACGCCTGTACCAAGCGGCACCGAAGTGCTGGTTAAAACCCTGGCTTGTGGAGTTTGTCACTCTGATATCCACTTGCATGACGGTGGATTTGAACTCGGTGGCGGCAAACGCCTGGAAGTTGGGCGAGAAGGCCATGTTCTTGGTCATGAGATCTATGGTGAGGTTGTTGCCGTGGGTCCTGATGCTGAAGGTGTGAAGGTTGGCGATCGCAGGGTGGTTTACCCCTGGATTGGCTGCGGCGAATGTGCCGTATGTCAGCGCGGAGATGAGCAACTTTGCACGCCAGGTAGGGCGCTCGGCATAATCGTCAACGGCGGTTTTGCATCTCACGTTATGATTCCCCACGCAAAATACCTGTTCGATAAAGGTGATGTCGCTGACTCGCTGGCGGCAACCTATGCCTGTTCTGGGCTAACTGCCTATGGCGCCATCAAGAAGTTGGGTGAACTTGCCGAAGGTGACGAGGTGGTCATCATCGGTGCGGGCGGTGTTGGAATGATGGCGATTCAGATCGCCAGGGCGCTGGGAATGGACCCTATCGTGGTTGATATCGACCCGGCTAAACTTGGAGCGGCACAGCAACTTGGGGTTTCCCGGACCTATGATTCATCGCAAATGGATACAGCAAAAGCTATTCGCAAGGCGACCGGTGGTGCTTACGCGGCCTTGGACTTCGTCGGTGCAGAGGCGAGTGTAAATTATGGCCTGACGACTCTACGTAAAGGCGGCATGCTTGTGGTTGTGGGGCTGTATGGAGGCGCGCTTACCATGCCAATCCCTTTCCTGCCAATGAACGCGCGTATCATCCAGGGCAGCTATGTAGGTAGCCCCGAGGACATGGCGGCGCTGATGGCCATGGTTAGAGAAGGCAAGATCGCTCCGATTGAAATTCATGAGCGTCCGCTGGCTGAGGCGAGTGACGCGCTGGCTGATCTCAAGGCGGGTAAAGTTAAGGGGCGACAGGTATTGATAACTGCCTGATAGCGCTGATAGGAGAGAGAGTGTGACAACGTTGGAAGCGTTCCGGGATTCGACCCGGGCTTGGTTAGAAGAAAATTGCCCGCCCAGTATGCGGACTCCCATGGTGCCGGAAGAGATCGTGTGGGGTGGTCGTAATGCGGAGTATGTAAATCCTGAGAGCAAGCTCTGGCGGGACCGCATGGCTGAGAAAGGCTGGACCTGCCCGACCTGGCCGCAGGAATACGGTGGCGGTGGCTTGTCTAAAGACGAAGCTGTTGTATTGAAGGAAGAACTAAGCCGTATCAATGCAAGGATTGCACTGACCAGTTTCGGGATCACTATGCTAGGTCCGGTGCTGCTGGAGTACGGCACACACGAACAGAAAATGGAACATATCCCCAAGATTGTTCGCGGTGAAATTCGCTGGTGCCAGGGCTATTCAGAACCTGGTGCAGGGTCTGATCTCGCCAGCCTTGGCACAAAGGCCATACTCGATGGGGATGATTACATCGTCAATGGATCAAAAGTGTGGACTTCCTATGCAGACAAGGCGGACTGGATATTTTGTCTGGTGCGAACCGACTTCGATGTGCCTAAACATTCTGGAATTAGTTTCCTGTTGTTTGATATGAAGAGCGAAGGCGTTTCCACCAAGCCTATACTGTTGATCAGTGGCTCATCACCTTTTTGTGAGACCTTTTTTGACGATGTGCGAGTGCCGGCATCGCAGCTCATGGGCCGACTCAACGAAGGCTGGACCATTGCCAAACGATTGCTGCAGCACGAGCGCACGATGATTTCGGGTTTCGGTTTAGCCAGCGGTCAGGATGATCGGGGAGGCACAACTTCTGCCACAGCCAGTCTTGAAGGCGCGGCGATGCATTACCGGGGGGATAAGGAGCGCGTATCCGATCCTGTGCTGAGAGACCAGATCGCGCAATTCAAGATTGATAGCGATGCCTTTGCTTTGACTTCGCAGCGCTCAATGGAGGAAAGCAAACAGGGTGGACCCAACGCCACTTCGTCCATGCTTAAATATTACGGCTGTGAGCTCAACAAGCGCCGCTATGAGTTATTCCTGAAAGCCATGGGTAGCCAGGGTTTGGGCTGGGAAGGTGATAGCTTTCAAGCGGACGAACTGCAGGTAACTCGTGAGTGGCTGCGCTCCAAGGCCAATTCAATTGAAGGCGGTACCTTAGAAGTTCAATTGAATATCGTTGCCAAGCGTGTATTAGGCTTGCCAGACATGCTAAGCCTTGCCAACAAGAAATAATCAACTCCCAAGCGTGAAACAAGAGAATTGAGATAAGGTTTATGTCGTTAGTACTTACGGAAGACCAACAGCTGCTGAAAGATTCGGCCAAGAATTTCTGTCAACAGAATGCGCCAGTATCAGTGCTGCGTAAGCTGCGTGATGAAAACAGCGAGAGAGGCTATGACGAAGCTGTTTGGCAGCAAATGGTTGAACTCGGCTGGCCTGGAATGGCTGTCGCTGAAGAACACGGCGGCTTCGAGTTTGGCTATGTGGGGCTCGGCGTTGTGCTGGAAGAATCCGGTCGCACGCTGGTGAGCTCGCCATTGATTGCTTCGGTATTATTTGGCGCTAGCCTAATTTCTGAAGCGGGCAGCGCGGAACAGAAATCAGCGCTCTTACCCAAGGTAGTGAGCGGAAAATTATTGCTGGCAGTCGCCATTGATGAAGCGCCCGTGCATAAGCCGCAGCGCGTCAATACCAAGGCCAAAAAAGACGGCGATCACTATATCCTGAATGGTGAAAAAACGTTTGTGCTGGACGGTCATATCGCGAATAAGCTGATCATAGTGGCGCGAACCGAAGATGATGTGGAATCAACGGCAGGCGTGAGCCTGTTCCTGGTTGATTCAGATGCCCAAGGATTGGAAGTTCAGCGCACACTCATGGTGGATAATCGCAATGCAGCGCGGCTAACCCTGCAGCAAGTTAAGGTTCCCGCTGAATCCCTGCTGGGTGAAGAGGGCTCCGGTTTCGAGGCTTTGGATCGGGTGCTCGATATTGTGCGTATCGGTGTTGCTGCGGAAATGCTGGGTAGTGCCATGGAAGTATTTGACCGCATCGTCGACTATTTGAAACAGCGAGAGCAGTTTGGTTTACAGATTGGCTCTTTTCAGGCCCTGCAGCATCGGGCTGCGGAAATGTACAGTGAGCTTGAGCTTTGTAAATCTGTTGTTCGCGCAGCACTTGGCGCGCTCGATGATAGCTCGAAATCGACCGAGGATCGGGCGCGGATGGCGAGTCTGGCAAAGGCCAAGCTGTGCGAGGTGTCTGAACTGATCAGCAATGAAGGTATCCAGATGCACGGTGGCATCGGTATGACCGATGAGTTTGATATTGGGTTTTTTATCAAGAGGGCAAGGTCCGCGCAACAGTTTTTGGGGGACGCAACTTTTCATCGAGACCGTTACGCTAATCTCCACAGCTTCTGAACAATCGGTTTTTCTTCAGCTTTTGACCGAGGTAGCTTTATGACGACAACTCTCTGACTGGGCATGGAGGTTAGAGCCAAGAAAGGTCGGATGCTGCTGTTGCATAACTGCCACCCAAACTAAGTCATGAAACATTCAGATTCTTAACATGGAGGCATGTTTGTCTTGAGCGGAGAGAGGTGGGCTTTCAATTTTCGGTTTCGAGAGCGGGAATACCAAACGGGGATTGTCCCCACGCGCAAAAAAGACTTGCTGGATGCACTCAAATTTAGTCGCGTCATCTAAAGCCGCGAGTAACGCATAGACCTTATGATATTCGGTATCCTGGCAGCTATCCTGGCGGTGCTCATTTACTTGCCATCTTTCTGGGTGCGCTGCGTCATGAGCTATTACGGTGATGATCGCAAAGAAATTCCCGGGACTGGGGGAGAGCTAGCGCTGCACCTTATTAATCGCTTCCAGTTGGAAGGCATCACCGTTGAGGAAACGGACCCAATGCGAGATCACTTCGATCCCAGCGTGCCCGCAGTCCGGCTGGGTCCCGAAAACTTTCACGGTAAGTCCTTGACCGCTGTGGCGGTTGCGACCCATGAGGTTGGTCACGCTATCCAGTTTCATCGTCGAGAGGCAGTCTTCAGGCTGCGCAGCAAATACCTGCCGTTGGCAGCTGGTTTGAATCGCAGTGGTATCGCGCTAATGTGGACGTTACCGCTGATTGGTTTTTTTCTGCGGGCACCCTTTGCCATTGCGCTGGTGGTAGGCTTATCCCTGCTTTTGCAATTGGCTGGCGCCATGGCCTATTTGATCATCCTGCCGGAAGAGTGGGATGCCAGCTTCAATAAGGCGCTGCCGATTTTGATAGAAGGTGAATACGTCGAGAAGCAAAACATCCCTGCGGTTAAGCGTATTCTCAAGGCAGCCGCCCTGACATATTTCGCGGCTGCCCTGGCGAATGTGCTTAATATTGGGCGCTGGTTATTGCTGCTTAGGAGATGAAGAAATGAACCAAACTACAGTGCGTTAATTGATTGCCGGGTGAAAAGATCAGAATGAAAAAGGTATGTGTGTATTGTGGTTCCAGCCCGGGATTGGGAGTGGGGTACCTCGCAGCTGCCCGCACCCTCGGGCAGGAGTTGGTGCGTCGTGGCATCAGCCTAATCTACGGTGGTGCTCGTATTGGTCTCATGGGAGAGGTAGCTGATGCGGTGCTGCAGGATGGCGGTAAAGTGACCGGCGTGTTGCCCCGCGACTTGTTCCGTCAAGAAGTACCCCACGCCGGTTTGACCGAACTGATTGAGGTAGCGAGCATGCATGAACGCAAGGCGATCATGGCCGAGCAGGCAGATGCATTTATCGCCTTGCCTGGGGGGCTCGGGACTATTGAGGAGCTATTTGAAATTCTGACGTGGTCACAACTGAAGCTGCACAACAAACCCTGCGGGGTCCTCAATATTGCTGGCTACTACGATAAGCTCGAAGAATTTGTTGACTATGCGGTGACGCAAGAATTCATTCGCCCGCAACATCGCGACATGATTTTGTGGGCGGACTCTGCGTCACAGTTGCTGGATCAATTTCTTGAGTATGAGCCGCCAAATGAAACTAAGTGGCTCGAGCTGGACAAGATCTAAGCGCGCACTGCAAGAGCTGGAACGAGAAGGAGTACTTTAAGGATGGATGAATCTCTCAATGTGTTTGATGAAACCCTCGAGCCATGCGGAAATGATCCGGTAACTGGCTTCTATCGCGATGGCTGCTGTAATACCAGCGACGACGACCGCGGCTCCCATACCGTCTGTGTTGAAGTGACGCAGGCATTTCTCGAGTTCTCAAGGTTCAGGGGTAATGATCTGATGACGCCAGCGCCCCAGTTTGGCTTTCCTGGCTTATCAGCTGGCGATAACTGGTGCCTATGCGCTAGTAGATGGCTGGAGGCCTATGAATTCGATTGCGCACCCAGAGTCCATCTGCGACGCACCCACAAGCATGCACTTAAGATTGTGCCGCTGGAGAAGCTTAAGGAACATGCGGCAGATATTAACTAGGGTGATGGTGATTGTGAGATGAAACTTGAACTCTTTCAGATCGATGCCTTTGCAAAAGTACTGTTTGCGGGCAATCCTGCGGCCGTTGTTCCACTAGAGTCCTGGTTGCCAGAGACAAAGATGCAGGCGATTGCCCGGGAGAACAACCTGGCAGAAACGGCGTTTTTCGTGCCTGGCGAAGCCGGTTATCACATTCGTTGGTTTACGCCGGCCGCAGAGGTATCACTGTGTGGACATGCCACGCTCGCCAGCGCCTTTGTGCTGACTGAATTTCTGGGCGAGGCTGCGGAAAAAATTCGCTTCGACTCGGCATCTGGCCCGCTTTGGGTGACGCGTAATAGTGCTGGACTGCTGGAGTTGAATTTTCCAGCCCAGGCTCCGCACGCAGTAGATGCGCCGGAACAACTCATTAAGGGTTTGGCGCTTGCGGGAGGGGTGTTTGAGTGTCTGGCGCAGGGAGATTTTCTGGTAGTGCTTGAGTCAGCCGAGCAGCTGCGCGCTTTGCAACCTGACTATGGCCAGTTGCAACAATTGGATCTACGCGGGGTCATCGTGACGTCTCCCGCTGATCAACCCCAGTATGATTTTTATGCGCGATTCTTTGCACCTAAGTTGCAGGTGCTGGAAGACCCAGTAACCGGTTCCGCCTACACTCAACTAGTTCCATACTGGCAGAAAAGGCTTGGTCAGACTGAGTTCATGGCCAGACAGCTTTCGCCCCGCGGCGGCGATGTTTATTGCAGCCTAGCAGATGACAGGGTATTGATTGCCGGCAATGCAGTATGTTATCTGCGCGGTGAGATTGAAGTAGGCTGAGCGCATCCAGGCTCGGTTTGGAATCTGGATTGGTTCAGACCGTGCGTGGGCGCAGTTGGCACAAGCACTGCTGANAGGTGNCNGGCCAGTGTAGCTGNGAAAATATTGCACTAAATGATTGCCCGAATGGGTATCGNTAAAGGGGGGGGCGAGAATGCANNNAAATAAAGGTATCAAACTCNNACTCATCCTGCTCGCGGTCTATGTCGGTATTNTCGTTNTGTTTGAATTCAGNCTTGGGTTCTTCCAACCCGANGCAGNTAANACCATCGTCATTGAAACATTNGATGCTGAAGGCAACGGCTACACCAGGGTGGTGTCGCTGTAAACCACTGGCCTCGCGCCTGGTATGGAAGACTCGAGGAGACACCCCGTATTGGCGTAACGCGCGATGGCGGTCAGACGATCTTCGGTGCCCGCATGGTCTCGGGGGCTGAACACGACCGGGTGCAGGCCGACAATCCTACACCGTTCGCATTNAGATTTTTGACCGGTTTCNCACCGCGATACTTCGTGAGACTTGACCCGAAGTAGAGCTTTATCCCGATTAAAGCCCGGTGTCGCANCGGCTTAAAGCGGGGCTGTAGGTCAGTGCTTGGTTAGAAATTGCCATTCCCTTCGATTACACTGTAGTCTATATCAAGAAAAGCGGGGTATAGGTTTCCGCTCTCATTTTCCAAGCAACAGGCTCTAATCATATGTTTACTCTTATCCGAAAGAATCAATGCGCTCTGCTGATCCTGCTGTTGTCCAATCTCATGGTGCTGGCGGGTTCGGNGCCGGTTTTTGGGCAGAATACGGANCCCACTCGCTGGGAAGCTGCTATGCAGCGCTTCGACGAACAGGATCAGATGCATCCACCGCCGGAGGGCGCCATTGTGCTGACAGGCAGCTCCAGTATTGCGCGCTGGAATGATCAGGCTGCGGCAGCCTTGGCTCCACTAACCGTCATCCCGCGCGGCTTTGGTGGTAGCGTAATGGGTGATGTCCTGTTTCATCTCGATCGGGTGGCATTGCGTTACAAACCGAGGGCGATACTCATTTATGAAGGTGACAACGACACGGCCGGGGGCTTGCCGGAAGAAAAAATAGTTAATCAGTTTGAGCAAATTGTTACCAAGGTCCATGAGGCATTACCGGAAACCCGTATCTATGTGCTAAGTGTGAAACCAAGTATCCTGCGGCAGAAAGTCTGGCCCAATGCGCAGANGGTGAGCGCATCTCTAAAAACTATAGCGGATCACGACCCACTTGTTTATTTCGTTGATGTGGCAACGCCATTCCTGCGGGGTGATGGTTCGGTAATGCCCGATATTTTCGTAGCGGACAATTTACACTTAAACGACATGGGTAACCTGATCTGGGGTGCAGCGATCCGTGCAGCCCTTATGCCTCAGGAAGCGCGCCACGAAAAATAACATGTCTGGGCTTGATTGTTCTCGATGTCTTGCGAGCTGTTCTCATGCTCGGCCTGCCCATGGCGGCGCTGAGCTGGGTGATTTTCCTGGGTTTTCTCAGTGGTGAAATCGTCCGCTAGGAGAAACGAGACGCCATAAAAGCGCAGGTGAAGAAACTAAAAACCCTGTCCAGCCTGGATGATAATCGTGGCAAACGCTACCTTAACGGCAAGTGGGTATGGTTTGATAGCGGCTTTTATGAGGTTGCGGGNATCTGGACGCTAATCGTTATAGAGGTGGGGGAACTGGTTGGATGTCTCAGCAACCTCGTCAGTTTTGCGGGGCTGGGTGAGATCAGCATTGTCAGTCTGATTATCGAGTTCCTCATTGACCAACTGGGAAACCTGCTGCANGCATTCCTCTGGTGGGGAAAATTGGCCGGCNCACATAGTTTGAATCCNTGGAGCAAGAAGTCACCTTGCTCCGCAGCAAGTTTAACTCTCCCTCAAAATAACCCTTCATAATGTACTTTGTAGCTGGGCTGCAACGACGCCTAGAACGCGTCCAGACCTTCGGTAAGCTCTATTCGCACGCCACTGGGATCGGTGAAGAACGCGACTGCTAGGCCTAGGGCCTCGATCTCTTGATAGGGTACTTCAAATTCAATGCCGCGCTCGGCCAAGCTGCGGCAAAAATCTTCCAAGTTGGTGATCTCGAAACCGACGTGGTCGATTGCTGTGCCGAGGGTTGGAGCGCGGGGTGAATTTGAATTGCCGAAACTCAGATTGGAGCCGGGTACATTGGTAGTCGTTGCTATGGTGCCGCGCGGTCTGATTTCCAGTCCAAAAATCTCAACGTACCAGTCCAGTAACTCCTCGTACTGAGACGTGAAGTAATGGATATGATAGCCAGTAAATTCTTCATCTAGTCCCTGATCTTCCTGGAGTTCGACATACACCCCATCTGGCAGGGTGACGTAGGCGTTTATTTGGCCTTCAGCACCGGTAAANACCCGGCCCATCTCATAGCCAGCGGNTTCCCANTTGTCTATGAAGCGCTGGATATTGCGGACTTTAAAGCCGAAATGGTCCATCACTGTTTCGCGCGAACCCATTGTTGGGGTTTGCTCGGCGAACATGACTATCATGTTGGGAAATTTGACTGCCTGCAGTGGGCCTATCGCGATTTCTTCTCCACCAAAATGCTCGGTCCAAATTGGCAAGTGCTGTTCAATGCTGCTTACATTCAAATGCATGTGACCGTAGGCGATGCCGGATTCATCCGGAGTCGCTAGCTGTGCGAGNGTGGTTCCNGNACACAGCATGGCAAGGAATAATAGAGTCAAGNATCTCATTATGAATTACCCTTGTTNGTTTTATTCTTCAATCAATAATGGCCTGATAAATGCCGCTTCTCAGTTTGCTGTAGTCATCGACCCCNTGTGCTGGGATCAACTGAGTCAGGTAAACGACCACCAGTTCTTCTTCCGGATCTACCCAATAGGTCGTGTGATAGGCGCCGCCCCAACCGTATTCGCCCTCTGAGCCTAGCACGCCGCGTTCACCCAGATCGGTTACCACAAAAAAGCCCAGGCCAAATCCCTGACCATCACGAAATGGTATGTCGCCTAAATGGTCGGTAGTCATGAGTTCGATGGTCTTACGCGACAGTATACGCTCCCCATCCAATTCACCACCATTGAGAGTCATCTGCAGAAAACGAGCGTAGTCGTTGGCGGTTGACAGCAAGCCGGCGCCCCCAGAGAAAGAGCGATTAGGGCCGCTGCCTTCGAGGTACAGGCCTTGGCTTTGCATGCCATCAGTAGCGCTAATAGCCTGAACACCACCACCCGGCGAGGCTTCATAGACCACGGCCAGACGCTCTGCTTTTTCATGGGGCAGATAGAAATGGGTGTCGTTCATCTCCAGCGGTTCAAACAATTCCTCGCGCAGAAAAGTGTTCAAATCTTTGCCGCTGGCAACTTCAATCACTGCGCCAAGAATATCGGTATTGTACCCATAGATGTACTCTTCACCTGGGTGTTGATCCAGAGGTAACGCCGCCATCCGCTTAATGGAGTTAAGGATTGGTTCGTTTTTGTTAGCGAAATACCAGCCCTGAAAGCCAGCTTCTTCCCATTGCTCACGGGCAGGACCGCTGCCATAGCTCACGCCACCTGTATGGGTAAGCAAATGGCGGATAGTAATCGGTCTGCGGGCCTCCTCTAGGCGATATGAGCCATTGCTTTCAGAGACCGCTACCTGCATGTTTTCCCATTCTGGTATGTAGCGACTCAAAGGGTGGCTGATATCCAGCTGACCGCGTTCGTGCAGGATCATTATGCCGGTGCTGACCAGTGCTTTGGTTTGCGATGCGATTCTGAAAATTGAATCTTCCGACATGGGAATGTCAGCTACCTTGTTTTGCCAGCCATTGGCGGTGGAGTAAACAACACGGCCCTTGCGCAGCACTATAGCTACCTGTCCGGCTACTTGACCCTTATCTACATAGGATCTCAGCACGGCATCTAGGCGCTCGAGACGCTCTGAAGATATACCGGCGCGCTCTGGCCTGACGCGAGAGAAATCGGCGGCGAGACTGGCTTGGGTGACGGCGCTCAGTACGCAGGTCAAGAGAAGGTGAAAAAATAGACCGCGGTAAATGCTGTTGTTTGGCATCAGTCTAGAATCCTCGAATTTGGGCGTAGAGATTAGTTTTTGTAGCAGCAGAAAGTAGCCAGTATTATCAGAGCCACTTTCGCTAGTGCTGTTCTAATATTGTGACCCTGACTATCTCTGATTGGCCGCGAAAAAACAATGCTTGGTTGCGCCTGGATAGTAAACTTTGAAGGCTCTGCGCCCGTTCAGAGGCACTGCTGTGATTTAAAAGCAGGATACTGGCCAAGGTGAACAAAGCTCAAGGACAACAACAATACATAGACGCCAGTCTCGGATTACGCCCGGGGGCTTGAAGACTATGGCCTACCCCATGCACGGGAAAGCGTCGCCCATTGCGCATGATGGCTGCTCGCTATTTTCCGGCACTGAAGATGAGTTCAGCGCCGGCTGCTATCATTCCCTCATTGCTGAGATTCTGCCCGATTGCCTGCGTTCAGTTGCCAAGTCGGCGGCAGGAGCCGCTATGACGATGGAGCATATTGATCGCCCAAGCTGGGCAGTGCAGTTTCATCCTGAATCGATCATGAGTCTGCAGGATAGGGCAGGGCATCGGCTCATGGAGAACGTGATGGCTGCGATAGCTGACTTGAAGCCAGCACTAAAGCTCAGGCGCCAAGTGAGTTAGCGATTGCTAGATACGGAAAACGGATAGCGCGCACGAGATCAGGGCAATTCGTTCTCAAAGAAGATCGCCAGACGCAGGCCTGCGAGGCCTAGGCGCTGGCGCGATATACTCTGCATCTGAGTGACATAGGCTGCGTCTAGCGTATGGGTGCCTAGTTCTGAGTCGCTGCTATCAGCAGCGACTATGGCTTCTCGCATGGCTTCCGTATATACGATGCTCTTCAGGCTTCCACGACTCTCATTCATCCAGGCAGTCCAGTCGCTTTCCACGCCTTTGATTGGTGGCTCCGAAAACCCGGACACCCGCTCGATCAATAGGGGAAGCTCGGCAGCTACGCCACCTTCCGCAAGCGCTCTATCCCAGCGCGAATGCAAATTGCTCTCGCCAATGGGTATCGCATTGCCGCCGCGGTCGCCGCGGGCGAATAGTGTGGCGGAAAACAGCGAACCGGTGTGTAGGGGTTGATGGATATCGCCGATCAGATGCAGCACCCAGCAAAGGGCCACGGCACGTTCTGCCATCGGGGCATTAGCATCAGTCAGCACGGCAGCATTGTAGTCGATGCCGGTGACTATGTTGTTTACTTGCTGCTCGGTGCGGATGGATTCCCCGCTAGGGCCATCGATGTCGGTAAACGGTTCAATGCCAACGTAGACATTGCCCTGAAAAGGCGAAGAGTCCCGTACCCAAGCACCATCGGTATAGTGCCAGCTCGGCCGATTATATCTTTGCCGCTCGCTGTCCGGCAGACCCCTTGCGATGTCTGGCCAGTAAGCGGCCTGCCCCAATAGCCAAAGGGCCAGCTCCATGGTGTTGCTTTGATCGACATAATCAGGCACCTGCTCGAGAAAATCCTGCTGATAGCGCGGCTGGGCTTGCAGAATTCGCAGCAGTTCATCAATAGTTTCCGTTTCCATGAATTCCAGGGCCACGGCGGCGGAGAGCCGGTGACCCACCGAGTCCCAGGCTAGGACAAGAGGTCCTTGA
>NYWC01000040.1 GCA_002684935.1 Gammaproteobacteria bacterium | reverse complement strand
CCAGGGTTAAATCGATAAACATTCCAAGCAATTCCAGCTTAGACATTGACGAACTGCATGCGTTCACCAACCCAGCGATTAACCAGGGGATCGACGGCGTCTGGATAATCCGCAGAGAGCTTTTCAGAAACCCGCTTTACATCATCCAGCATTGAAGAATCTCGACCGATATCTGCGACCCGAAATGTCATCAAACCAGTCTGCTGAGTGCCAAGCACTTGGCCAGGCCCCCTAAGATCCAGGTCCTTCTCTGCAATATAGAAACCGTCGGTGCTTTCTCGCATGACCGCGAGCCGCTGCTTGCCGTTTTCTGATAGTGGGGTCTGATAGAGCATGATGCAGTGGCTCTGGACACTGCCGCGGCCAATTCGCCCTCTGAGCTGGTGGAGCTGGGCCAGGCCCAGGCGCTCCGGGTTCTCAATAACCATGAGGCTGGCATTGGGGACATCTACACCGACTTCGATGACAGTGGTTGCCACCAATAACTGGGTGTTACCGGCTTTGAATTCCTGCATCAACTGCTGCTTGTCAGCGGCTTTCATGCGACCGTGAATCAGACCGATGCGGAGCTCCGGCAGCTGCTTTTGCAGCTGTTCTGCAGTGACCTCAGCGGCCTGGGCCTGAAGCTGCTCCGACTCTTCAATCAGGGTACAGACCCAGTAAGCCTGGTGGCCAGACGCGCAGGCCTGCTGTATGCGCTGGGTGACTTCATCGCGGCGGGTGTTTGAAACCAGCGCGGTATTCACGGGCATGCGGCCCGGGGGCAGCTCCGCAATCACCGAGCAATCAAGGTCGGCATAGGCGCTCATGGCCAGGGTGCGAGGGATTGGAGTTGCCGTTATAACTAACTGGTGTGGGCTTAGATTTTTCACCGCAGCCTTTTCTCGCAGCGACAGGCGTTGATGTACGCCGAAACGATGCTGTTCGTCGATGATCACCAGGCCCAGGGCTCGGTAATTCACCTGGTCCTGAAACAGGGCATGGGTGCCCACCAGCACCTCGCAGTCGCCATTTTTAAGGCTAGTAAGCACTTGCTTACGCTGCACGGCTTTAGTTTTACCACTAAGCCATCCGACTGCTATACCTAATGGCTCAAACCACGCCCTGAAATTGTCGTAATGCTGCTCCGCCAGTATCTCTGTAGGGGCCATTAGCGCCACCTGATACCCGCTAGTNAGGCACTTTAATGCACTCAGCGCNGACACCACAGTCTTGCCTGAGCCNACGTCCCCCTGCAGTAATCTCAGCATGGGAGTCTCGCGACCTAAGTCGGCTTCAATCTCGGCGNACGCCTGTTCTTGCCCCTCGGTGAGTTGGAATGGCAGATTGTTGCGAAAGGACTGGGTCAGCTTAGAGCCCTGTTTGAATGCAGGCGCATTGTTTTGCGTATACAGGGATTTGAACTGGCGCATACATAGCCTGTGAGCAAGTAGCTCCTCGAATGCCAGTCGCTGTGNACCTGGGTTGGTGTCTGAATTCATCCACTCTAGCGGGGCATCCAAAGGCGGCCGGTGAATCAACTTGATCGAATCGGTGAGACCCGCGAGCTGGAACTGCTCAACTAACTGCGCGGGGACAAAGTCCTGCAGATCGTCCGCCTTGTCTAACAGCTGCAAAGCCTGATTGATGACATTGCGCAGGCGCACCTGCTGCAAGCCCTCGGTGGTGGGATATATTGCTGTAAAAGTATCGGCGACCGGTTCCTCCTGGCCAGGCTGCAGCACCCGATATTCAGGATGGTAGATTTCCAGGCCGCTGCGGCCCCTGCGGGGCTCGCCGTAGCATCGAACGCGGGTTCCTTCAGCCAGTGAGTTTTTCTGAGCAGCGCTGAAGTGGAAAAAGCGCAGATGAATAATGCCGGTCTTGTCCACCAGCGCGCACTGCAGACTGCGCCTTCTGCCGANCTGGATCGAACTACTGCCGATCTCTCCTTCCAATTGCACCAACTGCCCCATTCGCGCCTGGCNAATAGGCGTGACCTTGGTGCGGTCTTCATAGCGTAACGGCAGGTGAAAAAGCAGGTCCTCTACCGAAGAAATGCCGAGCTGTTTTAATTTTTTCGCGAAAACTGGACCTACTCCTTTCAAGAAGGTCAAAGGCAGGGTATCCAGTTTCAGACTTGCCATCGGTCACGTCCGTGTCCTGTCACTGCAAGGTGACGTAACAGGTCAGCCTGAGTGTATGGGTTTTTATACAGTGGTGCTACAGAGCCAGAATCGCTTCGATTTCAACCTGTGCCGCTTTCGGCAAAGCAGACACCTGAATGGTAGCCCGGGCCGGATAGGGCTGCTTGAAGTACTTGGACATGATTTCGTTAACCACTGCAAAGTCATCCAGGTCGGTCAGGAATATAGTGAGCTTGACCGCGGCATCCAGGCTGCTGCCGGCTGATTCTGCGACGGCTGACAAATTGAGGAATACCTGATGAGCCTGATCTGCAACATCTTGCGAAACGATTTCCATGGTGGTCGGGTCCAGGGGAATCTGGCCCGANCAGAACAGCAGGGAACCGCTCCGAATAGCCTGAGAATATGGGCCAATTGCGGCCGGCGCGTNGGAAGTTTGAATTGCTTGTTTGTNACTCATTAGCGGCCGATTGCTCCAATTGGGTTCTTAATNATTTTTCGCACCCTGCGACTCTTCACGCGCGTTACTTTTGAAACGGGGGGTAGCGCACGCACTCGCTTCATAACACGTGCCAGGTGTACCCTATTTTTGACATTAATTGACAAATTCACGATGCTAAATCTGGCATCCCGCTCTACGGTGCTGATCTTTTCAATGTTAGCTTCCGTGCCTGTGATCGACGTTGCCAGAGTGGCAATTATGCCGCGTTGGTTTTCCAGCTCGACTCGAAGCTCGACAGAAAACTCTCCTTCTACGCTNGGATCCCAGCTTACTTCTACACACTTTTCCGGGTTGTCTCTGATATCTGCGATATTGTTGCAATCATCAGTATGAATCACCATGCCCCTGCCCGAGCTAATGTGTCCGACTATCGGATCACCCGGGATCGGATGACAACACTTGGCATAGTTCATCACTATGCCTTCTGATCCTCGAATAGCGAGAGTGCTGGCCTCCTGGCTGGAGGAGCGCTCTGACGGTTCGCTGTGTTTATCAGCATTGGCTGCTAGCCGATGGGCGAGCATGTAGGACATGCGATTGCCTAGGCCAATGTCTTCTAGCAAATCATTCACGGATTCCAGATTGGTTTGTGCCAACACCGCTGCAAGGTTGTCCTTGGGCACTGAATCNAGCTGTGNACCGAATGAAGCNAGGGCTTTATTGAGCAAGCGGCGACCAAGGGCGATGGACTCTGAGTGCTTCTGGTGCTTCAGGTAGTGGCGTATATTACTGCGGGCCTTGCCAGTAATAACGAAGCTTAGCCACGCCGGATTTGGTTGTGTGCCGGGTGCGGTAATGATCTCGACTGTTTGCCCACTCTGAAGTGGCTCACTGAGGGGCGCTAGGCGTCGACTGATGCGACAGGCTACACAGGAATTCCCAACATCGGTGTGGACAGCATAGGCAAAGTCTACCGCCGTGGATCCTGCCGGCAATTCAAGAATGCTACCCTTGGGCGTGAACAAGTAAATTTCATCTGGGAANAGGTCGATCTTTACGTTTTCGATGAACTCCAGTGAGTTACCTGCGCGCTTTTGCATCTCCAGCAAGCCNCTTACCCATTCACGGGCACGCATATGGGCGCTGGTTGGCAGATCATCGCTGGACTTGTAAAGCCAGTGTGCGGCGATACCATTATTGGCCATCGCCTCCATCTCTTCTGTGCGAATCTGAATCTCGATAGGTACNCCGTGCATTCCGAACANGGTAGTGTGTAATGACTGGTAGCCGTTGGCTTTGGGAATGGCAATATAGTCTTTNAAGCGGCCAGGCACCGGCTTGTACAGATTATGCACTGCACCCAGAACCCGATAGCAGGTGTCTACTGAGTCAACGATGACGCGAAACGCATAGACATCCATGATCTCGGAAAACGATTTGCGCTGTGCCCGCATCTTCTCGTAGATGCTAAAGAGGTGTTTCTCGCGACCTATGGTGCGCCCAGGCAAACCCTCTCGCTCCAGGCAAGCTTCCAGTGATGTTTGAATCTGGGAGACAATTTCTTTTCGGTTACCGCGCACATGTTTGACGGCAGCATCGATGCGTCGGGCCCGCATTGGGTAAAGCGCGGCGAAGCCCAGCTCTTCAAACTCTACCCGCACATTATTTAGGCCAAGGCGATTGGCTATCGGCGCATAAATGTCCAGTGTCTCGCGGGCGATGCGCCGACGCTTCTCNGGGGTCAGCACATCCAAAGTACGCATGTTATGTAGGCGGTCAGCNATCTTCACCAGAATCACCCGCAGATCTTTAGCCATGGCCATGGCCATTTTCTGAAAGTTCTCTGCCTGCGCTTCGGCGCGGCTGCTGAAGGTGATCTTATTAAGNTTACTGACCCCATCTACCANGTCGGCCACGGTGTTGCCAAACTGGGATTTGATTGCGGTCTTGGTAATGCCNGTGTCTTCAATAACATCATGCAGCATGGCAGCCATCAGGGATTGATGGTCCATATGCATCTCAAAGAGAATGCCGGCAACGGCTAGGGGATGAGTAACATAGGGCTCACCACTGCGACGGANCTGACCATCATGGGCTTGCTCCGCATAGAAATAAGCGCGTCTAACGTTGTTGACCTGGTCGTTCTGAAGATAAGAAGACAGGCCCCCAGCCAAAGAGTCGATGCTTTCAGGAACTACTGCTTGCATGGGTCGGCTCCTTGGTGAATGGCGGGGTTAGATTTTGGTGGTAGGCTTGTCTTCCTGTTGCTCTGCTACGGCCTCAGCCAACTCCTCTTCGACTTCTTCCAGCTCGACGCTGGGCTTCTCTATGAGAATCGCNTTGGTGACGTGGCCTTCAGCAATTTCTCGCAATGCAATCACGGTGGGTTTGTCTTTATCCTCTGAAACCATTGGGTCCTTGCCGCCAGTTTGAATTTGGCGTGCACGCTTGCTGGAAACCATAACCAGCTCAAAGCGATTGTCGACCTTATCCAGACAGTCTTCTACTGTGATTCTTGCCATACCTGATAACCTATTTGGGCCGAAGCCTTAACTCTTTTTAATAATGGTCAAACTCGGCGTTTCAANGCGCTAANTTTGAGGCCAAGNATTTTACTGAATTCCGGCCAAAATTGCATATATTTCAGGGGATTCGCTAATCCCGGATAAGGCTGGTCAGCAGTTCAGCGAGGTTGATTCGCTGCGCCGCAACAGTCAGCCCCTGGGCGCGCAGTATGGTGCGTATATCCGCAAGCGCGTTGTCAAACTCGTCGTTGACCACCAGGTAGTCGGCCTCGCATACGTGCTGGAGCACGGTTCGTGCCTCCTCCATGCGTTTGGCGATAATGGCCTCGCCGTCCTGGGCGCGATGGCGCAGTCGCTCGGTTAGAGTTTCCAGAGAGGGGGGCAGGATAAAGATATAGCAGGATTGGGTATAGAGATTGCGGACCTGGGCGGCACCCTGCCAGTCAATCTCCAATACAACATCCTGGCCTTTTTCCANCTGTTCNTCGACCCATTTTTTAGACGTGCCGTAGCGATGACCATATACCTCGGCGCTCTCAAGAAAGTCACCACCCTGCAGCATATTGAGAAAGGTTTTTTCGTCGGTAAAGTGATAGTTGACGCCATCTTCTTCTTTGGGGCGTTTGGGTCGAGTGGTATGAGACACAGAGACACATAGGTGGTCGTCATCTGTAACCAGTGCCGCTACCAGAGATGTTTTTCCTGTACCCGATGGAGCGGAAANGATAATCAGTTTTCCCTTCGACATGGTCTCACTCAATATTCTGAATCTGTTCGCGCATTTGCTCGATTAACACTTTTATCTCTACCGCGCCGCGCGTGGATTCTACAACAATAGATTTAGAAGACAGGGTATTGGCTTCACGATTTAATTCCTGCATCAAAAAATCGAGACGACGGCCTTTTTGCCCAGACGCTTTTAATANGCGCTTAACCTCACCGAGGTGAGAATCTAGTCGGTCTAATTCTTCATCCACGTCGGCCTTTTGTGCCAACAGGGCAATCTCCTGCTCCAGTCGGGTTGGTTCAAGCTCGACCTGTAAATCCTGCAACTTATCATGCAGGGATTGCCGCTGCGCAATGAGAATTTGCGGCATCTTCTCCCGCAATGTGGCCACCAGCTCTCTGATGGAATCGATGCGCTGTTCCAGGAACCCTTCGAGGTCGNTGCCTTCGCGCTCGCGGGTTGCAATAAGGTCATCCAGGGCTTGCCNAAACAAACTCANCGCGGCCGANTCCAGAGCGTCATTGTCTAGNTGCTGCTCGGCAATGACNCCAGGCCAGCGNAGCAGTTCCATGCTGTTCAGTGGANGCTGCTNNCCTANNAGNTGCTGAATGTTCCGNTTGGCTTGTAATAGCTGCNGCACCAGTTCTTCGTTNATGGCGATAGAACCCCCGGCGCCTTCCNGCGCGTTATAGCGTAGCTGACACTCAACCTTGCCCCGCGACATGCTTTTACGAACCCGCTCTCGTATCTGGTTTTCAAGGCCGCGAAAGATGTCGGGTAATCTCACACTAGTTTCCAGGTAGCGGTGATTTACCGAACGGATTTCCCAGGTAAGTGACCCCCAATCCTGCTCAGATTGCTGCCGGGTGAAGGCTGTCATGCTTGATGTCATTGCTTAGGTCCTGATTTTGCGGCGTACTATTCTATCCCAACTAGGCTGAGTGCGCAGGAGATATTGCCAGTCTCGATGATGGTCTTGACTGCGAATTTCACGCATAATTCCGCCCTTCCAAACCTCATTTGATCANGCGAGTCACATGTCACAATCTATACGCCCGAGTCAGCGTAATCCTGACCAACTACGCGAAGTTAAAATCACAAGACACTACACAAAACATGCCGAGGGCTCGGTGCTGGTAGAGTTCGGAGATACCAAGGTGCTGTGCACGGCTTCAGTGGAAAATTCNGTACCGCGGTTTNTATCTGGCTCAGGCCNGGGGTGGGTAACAGCAGAGTACGGCATGNTGCCCCGCTCCACGGGTAGTCGCATGGACAGAGAAGCAGCCCGCGGCAAACAATCCGGCAGAACTCAGGAGATTCAGAGGCTGATTGGCCGTGCGCTGCGAGCCGCAGTTGACCTCAAGGCGCTGGGTGAACATACCATCAAGATTGACTGTGATGTGATCCAGGCAGATGGCGGTACNAGAACGGCATCCATTACCGGGGCCTGCGTTGCGCTGGTCGACGCATTGACTTTCCTATGNGAAAACAAGAAGCTGAAAACAAGCCCTTTGCGACANCTCGTGGCTTCAATTTCAGTCGGTGTCTANAANGGGCANCCNGTANTGGACCTCGATTATGCGGAGGACTCGAATGCAGAAACGGATATGAATGTGGTGATGACTGAGGCCGGGGGNTTTATCGAACTGCAGGGAACCGGCGAAGACGGTGANTTCACTCATGACCAACTNAATGCAATGGTGGCGCTGGCAGAAGCAGGAATTAAGCAACTGCTTGCCGCGCAGGAAGCCAGCCTGGCCTGAGNAGGGCTTGATCNATTAGGAATTCAGCATGAAAGACTTTCAGAAAGATTTTCTGAAATTTGTAATCGCAAATAACATTCTTCGCTTCGGTGAATTCATCCTGAAGTCGGGGCGTGTCAGCCCATATTTTTTCAACGCAGGCCTATTCAACACCGGTTTAAAACTCGCGTTTCTGGCGAATTGCTATGCGGCAGCTATCGCGGATCTGGAAACAGATTATGACGTGCTGTTTGGCCCTGCCTATAAGGGTATACCACTCGCTGCAACCACTGCGCTTGCTCTGGCGACCCAACACGGCATCGACAAACCTTACTGTTTCAATCGCAAGGAAGCGAAAGCTCATGGCGAAGGGGGCTCGATTGTTGGCGCCGAGCTGCAGGGCCGAGTGCTTATTATTGATGATGTGATAACGGCCGGCACTGCGGTTCGGGAAGCGGTGGAAATTATTCAAGGTGCTGGCGCAGAGTTGGCCAGTATCGCAGTAGCCATGGACCGCCAGGAGAAGGGCACCGGTTCAAGTTCAGCGATTCAGGAAATTGAACAGGCCTATGGTATTGAGATTGCCCACATTATCAGTCTGCGGGACATCATCGACTTTCTGCAAGCGGCTGACGAGAGCCCGCTAAGCGAGCATTTGCCCGCGGTGGAAAAATACCGGGAACAGTATGGGGTCTAGGCGTTGGATACAGTTGCTGTTGCCGTAAATGGCGTGAGTAGCTGATCGCTGAGAAACTCCCACTGCAAGTCCCAGTGCTCCAGTGGAGAATTGTTAAACTCGCTGCGAACAAACTGGATCAGGCGCCCTTCACAGCAGGCAAGCAGCAAATTCGCTAGCGCTGCCGCGGAAATTGNTGGCTTGAGATTTTCCCTGATCTGGGCCTCTCGCAGCACTTGCTTCAGNTGAGCTTCCAATCGGCTGAANAATTGGGCAATGCGATCACGCAGGCGCTCGGTTTCACCAGCCAGGGCGTCACCGGTCAGCAGGCGCGTCATNCCAGGGTTCTTGTCCGAAAANGTGAGCAACAGGGTCAANATCTTGTGACANCGTATTTCNGCGCTGGNTTCTTCTTTCAATATGCGGGAGATNCGCTGGAACAGNGTGTCTTCAATAAATTTGATCAGCCCCTCGAACATTCGTGCCTTGCTGGGGAAGTGTCGATAGAGGGCTGCCTCAGAGACNCCCACTTCTTTCGCCAGCGCAGCGGTGGTGATGCGTTCACCGGGTGCTGTTTCCAACATGCGCGCGAGTGCATGCAGGATCTGGTCTTTTCTTGATATTTTGCTGGTATTTTCCATAAATCGTAATGCGCCAGATAATCCGGGCTTGGCTATGCTTTGCCCAAGCCGGCTTGAGTAATCAGTGTCCCCACGCCCTTGTCGGTGAAAATTTCCAGCAGTACGGCGTGCTCCACCCTGCCATCGATAATATGGGCGCTGGTGACTCCACTTTTAACTGCCTTCAGGGCACATTCCACTTTGGGCAACATACCCCCNTGTAGGGTCTTATCGGCAATTAACTTGGCAACTTGTCTAACGCTGAGCCCGCTCAGGACTTTGCCCTTCTTGTTCTGCACGCCGCTCACATTAGTGAGCAGCATAAGTTTTTCTGCTCCTAGCACGCTGGCAATCTCGCCGGCGACTGAATCCGCATTAATGTTATAGCTGGCACCTGCCTCATCTGTGCCAATAGGCGCGATAACCGGGATGAAATCACTGTCCTTCATGACTTCCAGTACCTCGGTATTAATACTGACTACTTCGCCCACCTGGCCAATGTCGACTATATCCAGGTTCTGATTGGCGCCCTTGCGGCGCAGACGCAGCTTCTTCGCCTTGATCAGATTGCCATCTTTGCCGGTAACACCGACTGCCTTACCCTGATTTTTGTTGAGTAGATTAACGATTTCCTTATTGACCAGTCCACCCAGCACCATTTCAACTACATCCATAGTCTTGCTATCGGTCACGCGCAGACCATCAACGAAATTGGATTCGATATTGAGTTTCTGTAGCAANTCACCAATTTGTGGCCCGCCGCCGTGAACTACGATGGGATTAATACCAACCAGTTTCATTAGNACAATATCACGGGCGANACTGTTCTTCAGATTATCGTCTACCATGGCGTTGCCGCCGTACTTCACGACTACCGTTCTACCAGTGAATTTTTGAATGTACGGTAAGGCTTCGGTTAAAACCCTNGCGATATTCTTGGCACTATCAATTGGCAAAGACATTTTNCTGCTNAGAAATCGAGTTCAATGCTGTTATCTGCGCGGTGAATCAAAGCTTTAAACNTCTGCTGAATTTGGTCCAAAGCAGCCCCAGTGCTCGCCTCGAATCTCAATAACAGCGCGGGGCTGGTATTTGAGGCNCGCACGAGACCCCAGCCGTCTTGGTATTCGATACGTAGGCCATCAATTAAAATTTTTCGGCCTTCGCTGGATTCCGCGCAGCTGAGAATTTTTTCCATCAACTCAAACTTGTATTCATCGGAAACGGATAACTTGATTTCTTCCGTTGAAATGAGCCCTGGCAGCTTCGCAAAAACCTGGCTGCTGCTAAAGTCGCTTCGCGCAAGCACTTCTAGCACACGGGCGGCGGTATAGAGCCCATCGTCGAAACCGAACCAGCGATCCTTGATAAAGATATGCGCAGCATACTCGCCGCCAAGCGGCGCGCCCGTTTGTGCCATCTGTTGCTTCATGAAGGAGTGCCCACTCTTATGCATGACCGGCTTAAGCCCCAGCGACTTCACCATGCGAGCAAGCTCTCGGCTACATTTCACATCAAATACGATCGCTTCGCCTTGATACTGGTCAGCAATGCTCTGGATCAGCAGCATGAGCAATCTGTCTGCAGCAATCACTTCTCCGGTATCTGTCACGACCCCAACCCTGTCACCGTCGCCATCGAAGGCGATGCCGAGGTCTGCTTTTTCGGCCAGCACGCGCTGTCGCAGGGCTGCCAGGTTCGAACAGACCGAAGGGTCTGGATGATGGTCGGGAAAGGCGCCATCAATATGGCAATAAAGAGGGATCACATCGCAACCTAGGCGCTCAAACAGCTGCGGGGCAACCATTGCAGGGACGGCATGCCCGCAATCAATTACTATTTTCATCCGGCGCTGCAGGCTCAGTCGTTGACCAACCTCTTCGATGTAGCGATCAACTATCGGCTCCTGCCGGTAATCCCCTGCGCCGAAGTGAAGCTGGGTACTGTCAATACGAGCGCGAATATTCTGAATCTGGTTAGCAGCCAGCGAAGTTTTGCGGAATACTATTTTGAGACCATTGTAATTGGCTGGATTATGGCTGGCTGTCAGCATGACGCCAGAGTCGATATCAGAGATGTGAGTTGCGAAATATAGCAGCGGCGTTGGCACCATGCCAAGATCCACCACGTTTACGCCAGACTGCCGCAGGCCAGCAACAAGAACTTCTGACAAGAGCGGACTGGACAACCTGCCGTCCCGCGCAACCAGTAAAGATCTGATGCCGAGGTCAATTGCCTCACTGCCGATTGCCTGGCTGATCAACGCGACGTTGTCCGCATTCAGCTGTTGATCAACGACACCGCGAATGTCATAGGCGCGAAAGATCNCGGGTGGAATGGGAGGATTGAGATTGCTCATCTTGGTTGGTACTGCTGTGTTCCTGCGCGCGGTCTTAGTACCAGACTCTAATCGCTGCCATTTTATGCAGCGTGCCCTTTCGAGATCGCTTGGAGTTGAGATGCGATCAAAGACAGCATAGCTCTTGCCACCGTGTGCTTGTTGCCGGGGCCAAGCTCTTGCTGGTCATCCTTGGTGAGCGCGGTTACCGCGACGTTGTCGCTATTAAAAGTTTCGGTTGCGTGGTTTGCAAACAGCAGATCCAGGCCTTTGCGCTCAAGTTTTTCCTGGCCGTTGGCCACTACGTTTTCAGTCTCGGCTGCAAAGCCTGCAATAAACGGCCTGGGNGANTGCTCGGAAACACTNCTGATGATGTCTGGGCTCTTCACCAGCCTAATCACCATCTCCTCTTCGGTTTTCTTGATCTTCTCTTTAGCCACTTCAGTTGGCCGATAGTCAGCCACGGCCGCTACGCCGATAAACACATCGGCACCTGCTACAGCCGCCATCACTGCGGCATACATTTCTTTGGCGCTTTCTACATCAATGCGCTCAACCGAGTCGGGCGTACTGAGCTGCACAGGACCACTTACTAGGGTAACTTTAGCGCCTNCGGCGGCGGCCTCAGNCGCAAGCGCATAAGCCATCTTGCCGGAGCTGTGATTGCTGATGAATCGAACCGGATCAATGGCTTCTTGGGTAGGCCCACCGGTNATCAAGAACCGTTTGCCAGCAAGCTTGCCGGCTTTAAACATNCCGGCGCAATGGGCGGCGATTTCATTAGGCTCGATCATTCGGCCCAGACCAACNTCGCCACAGGCCTGCTCACCAGATCCCGGCCCCCAGACGTGCACGCCGCGCTGGCGCAGTGATGCTAGATTCGCTTGGGTGCCTGTATCTCGCCACATGGCCTGATTCATCGCCGGCGCAACAGCGATCGGCGCCACGCTTGCCACTACCAGGGTAGTAAGCAGATCGTCAGCCTGGGCATGAGCCATGCGTGCAATAAAATCGGCGGTTGCNGGCGCTATNACCAACAGGTCGGCCCAGCGCGCTAGCTCGATATGCCCCATGGCAGCCTCGGCCTCGCTATCCAGCAGGTNCAGGTGNACACGGTTGCCCGATAAGGCCTGCATCGTCAGAGGAGTAATAAATTCTGTCGCCGCCGGAGTCATGGCGACCCTCACTTCGGCGCCGGCCTTAACCAGAGTGCGCGTTAGTTCGGCACTTTTATAGGCGGCGATGCCACCGGTAATGCCCAGCAGGATGCGTTTGTTAGTAAGGCTTAACATGGGAACCCTTTAATAATGCGGACTGCTACGCTCGGCCGAAGCGGGAGAGCTAGACTAGCAGGTCGAAAACCGGCGCGCAATTTGCTCGTAATANAGGTGTTTCTCCGAAGCTCATGACAGCCAGGTGAGTAACGAGGATACCGATAAATCAGTGGCCAGGCATGGGGCGTTCCCGAGAGAAGCTACTTGCTGGAACTACCGCGGAGCTAAGCNATACGGAGTTGCTGGCAGTGGTTCTTCAGAATGGNATAGCAAAAAAGTCAACGCTGGCACTGGGGCGGGAACTGCTGGNCCAGTATGACAGCATAAAAGGCNTGTTTCAGCACAGCCGGGCGCTACCNANTTCGGTCCAGGGGGGTAGATCCCGCCAAAGTGGCCTTGCTTGAAGCGGCACATTAAATGATGTTGCGCCATCTGAGCGAGGGAATTAAACACAAAGACGTACTGCACAGTTCCATAGCAGCCAAGCGTTGCCTTCAGGCCCGTTATGGCGGCAGGTCCTATGGCGCCTTTATTTGCGTCTATCTCAATAATCAGCACCATATTGTCAAAATAGAGGAATTGTTCCGTGNCACGATAGATTGCGCACCGATTTATCCCNGGGAATTCGTAAAACGATNTTTACNCTACAACGCAGCGGCAGTCATCTTTGCCCATAACCACTCTTCAGGTGCGGCTAAGCCTAGCNAGGCCGACATTCTGATTACCAGGCGTCTGCAGGCGGCCAAACAAACCGTGGACATAAGAGCGCTCGACCACCAGATAGTGGCGGGGGCGGAAATGGTTTCCCTGGCTGAGCACAATTTGCTGGATTGAGATTCTGTGCTTAATTTCCATCACATGGCGGTAAGCGCGCACCCCCAAGAGTCCTGCACCGCAGGAGAAGGTTCCTTGCTATTGCAGAGGTGTTCTGATATAAAACGCAGCTCTTTTTTGTCCTCAAAAAGCCCCCCTTGGGCAAATAGGGCAATAAAACAGATTTTCACTACTTTTTAGCACGACGAGGCAGCAGCATGTCCAGGGTTTGTATGGTAACCGGCAAGAAGCCAGTTACGGGAAATAACGTATCACACGCAAACAATAAGACCAGACGTCGGTTTTCGCCGAATCTCCACACGCACCGGTTTTGGGTGGAGTCGGAGAAGCGCTTTGTCAAACTGCGAGTCTCCACCAAGGGTATGCGAACAATCGACAAGCTGGGAATTGATATTGTTCTCGCTGATATCCGCCGCAAAGGCGTTCAGGCCTAAGCAGACATCAAGCGAGAAAACGGAGGGGCTTTCCATGAGAGACAAGATTAAATTAGTTTCCAGTGCCAGCACTGGNCACTATTACACAACCGACAAGAACAAGCGCACNATGCCAGACAAGATGGAAATCAAGAAATTTGATCCCGTTGTACGCAAGCACGTGATTTATAAGGAAGCGAAGATCAAGTAAGCGATCATTCGTAAGTCCGCTCAAAAAAGCCGGCTTTAAGCCGGCTTTTTTGTGTCTACAATGCAGTTATTGGAGGTTTTACTGTTTATTTCCCCTTGCTGAGTCGCTTTGTAAGGCGCCCAGTGGTTGCCAGCAGTTTTGGATCTTCTTCTAATTCCTTTTTCAACTTTCCTACCGTAGTTGAGACTGTGCCATAGCGCTGCAGCTTAAAGAGTTTGGCAATGGACTGCAGGGTTACTGCAGAAAGCTCCTGACAAAGATACATTGCGACCCAGCGCGGCACATTTTTTGATCCAGGTCCTCNAGCCGCCTTATATATACTNGCTTCGCTTACCTTAAACTGCTTTGCCACCTCAGCAATGATCTGTTTGCAGGAGGGACGCCATTTGGCATTGGCGCCGCGTGAGACGCCGCGGGCCGCGGTCGCCGAGCGCTTGCGCTGGGCGGCCTTACGGAACTTGGCATCACCCATGATTGACGAAAGGTTCTTCTTGCCATAAAAATTGGCGAGCTCTTCATCTACACCTTCGGCCACGTATTTCTTGTAAGCGAGCGCGCGTTTCGCCGCTGCAACTTTGAGTTGCTTAAGGATTTCATCACGATTGAACCACACCGGTGGCTTCGCTTTGTGGGTGAAATTGGTGTAGCTGGAGTAGGCATAGGTAGCTCGATCACTTGCCTTGACTTTACAGTGAATATATCGGGATAGCGGCATCAGGTAGCGCTCGGACTGAACCAGGACGGCTTTATAGCGGCCTCGAAACAGGGAGCCATCTGTACCTTTTAAGCGTTGGTAATTCTGTGTATANAGTCCATCGACCTGACGCATGAAGCGGCTCAGGTTTCCTTCGGGGGTTTTTATTACTANGTGATACTGGTCTCTTANCAAGCAAAATGCGTGTACCTCGACATTGAGGCGTGAGCAGGTTTCGCCCAATCCCTCTAGGAACGCATCATAATACTTTGCGGAGGGGAAAACGCGCTGACCATCTAATCCATAATTAGAAACGTGATAAACGGCGTCTGGATATTCGATTCGAAGAGGTCTGGCCATGATTATTCTCGACTGTATTTTAAGAGGGTAAAGATAGAATTAGAGCTGACCCTATAGCTTNAAGNCTTATNNTTATATTAATTGGATTCAGGCGTCAACCAGAATCAGCTTGAACGCAATATTTTTGTTTTNAGTNCCAGAAAGAGTATTTATTTCTAAAGTGTGTCACTGTAACCGCAATCACTACGCACGCTGATCAAATTAAAGCGAGGCTTGACCCCTTTTAAGCGAAACAGTTAGCGGAAGTGAGATTTCTAACAGTTCATTCGGGGCTTGTTAGCCAGAATCATAATACTCTGGAGGGCGAGGTAATCCGGGATGGCGCGGGTACTGTCTTGCTGTTCCAACACGAAGTCGAGGGAGTCATAGGGCATTCACTCGGCAACTCACTGCTCGTCTAAAGCAGTCGTGCGCTAGTCAACTACGTGTAGGTTAGCGAATCCGCATCGCGTTTGCCACTGCAGCTTTGATTTAAGATATAGAAAAAGCTTTCATTTCTAAAGTGTGTCACTGTGATCGCAATCGCTATGCTCCTGAATAAACTAAAGCGAGGCTAGACTCCATTTAAGCGGAACAGTTGATAGAGGTGCGATTTCTAACAGTTCATTCAGGGCTTGTTAGCCAAAATGAAAACTCTCTTGGGGGCAGGGTAATTCTCGATGGCACGGGTACTGAATTGCTTGTCCAATAAGGAGTCGAGGAAATCATAGGGCAGCCACTCGGTAACTCGCTGCTCGCCTAAAGTGGTTGCTCACTGGTCAACTCCGTGCAGTTTAGTGAATCTGCATCGGGTCAGCTACTGCAGCTTTGATTTAAGATCCAGAAAAAGCATTTATTTCTAAAGTGTGTCACTGCAATCGCAATTACTATGCCCCTGAATAAATTAAAGCGAGGCTAGACTCCATTTAAGCGGAACAGTTGACGGAAGTGAGATTTCTAACAGTTCATTTAGGGCTTGTTAGCCAGAATGATGACTCTCTGGGGGGCGGGGTAATTCTCGATGGTACGGGTACTGTCTTGCTTGTCCAATGCGGAGTCCAGGGAGTCATAGGGCATCCACTCGGTAACTCGCTGCTCGTCTAAAGTGGTCCAGCACTGGTCAACTACGTGCATTTTAGTGAATCCGCATCGCGTCAGCCACTGCAGCAATGAGTTAGTGCTAGGAACAAACCAGACGTTGGACATTCGTGCATACTTCTTTTTAGGCATTAAGCTGTAGCCAACAGGGCCATCTACCACNATTGATTCCAAGACCAATTCGCCCCCCGCNCGCAAACAGTCTTTCAACTGCAGCAGGTGGTCAATTGGCGAGCGTCGGTGGTAGATCACACCCATCGAGAATACGGTGTCAAACTTTGGCAAAGGTCTAGGCAGCTGCTCCAGAGTTATAGGAAGGACGTAAACCGGATACCCGGGCAAGAAATGGCGAATAGCCCAAAACTGGGCGAAGTAGGCAATATGGGGCTCGAGGCCCAGTACNAGCTTTGCCCCGGCGGCCTGCATGCGCAGGCTGAAATAACCGTTGCCGCTGCCCACGTCCAATACTGTTCTATTTGCTAGCGGCGCAAGGGCTCCCTGCAGGCGCGCCCATTTCAAGTCGCAGCGCCATTCCGACTCTATATGGGTGCCGAATACCTCAAACGGGCCTTTGCGCCAGGGGATAAACGCTTTGAGTTGATCTCGGAGTAGTGACAATTGGCCGNCATCACAGTCTGCCGCGTCACCGATGAGGATTCTGTCTGTTATCTCAAGCCTGGATGGGGTGAGTGCAGGCAGCTCAGCCAGACGTTCCCGCCAGCGCGGCCAATCCCCTTGCTTGATGACATCGAGAGACTGTTTCGATAAGAATGGCAGCAGCTGCTGCAGACCAGTCTCTTCCAGGTTTGCCTTATATTGCTTAATTGCACCATCAAACATGGCCATGGCTCATTTGAATGCGACTATGGAGGCAAAATTGAAGCATTGAAACCAGACGTCCAGCGCCCTGAAACCAGCATCGGTAAGCCTCTGTCGATGCTGGGCGAGCATCTCGGGCACCAGCACGTTTTCGAGGGCTGTGCGCTTTTGGCTTATCTCTAGCTTGCTATAGCCCATTTGCTCTTTGAAGTTGTAATAAAGATCGATAANAAGCTCGTTGAGTTCTGTGTCNNGAAACACAANCTTCTCGGAAATAATAAGCACGCCACCTGGATTGAGACCCGCNTAGATCNTCTGGATCAGTGCATCCCTNGACGCCTGGGNNACAAACTGAAGCGTGAANTTCAGCACCACTACNGACGCATTGCAAATGTCGATGTTNGCCAGGTCTTCACATTGCGTCTTGATCTGGTANCCATTAGNGTCCTGAAGCCGCTNATNGAGCCGGGTAATCATGGCCGCGGAATTATCAACTGCCTGGATAGAATAGTTNTTGCAGNCTACCTGTTCTGCCATGGCAAAACTGGCTGCGCCCAGGCTACAGCCGAGATCATAAATCACTGAGCCCTCCTGGCAGTAACGGCTGGCCATCACACCGATCATGGAGATTATCGTGCGATAGCCCGGGACAGACCGATTAATCATGTCATCAAAGACCGCGGCAACGTTCTCATCGAATACAAAATCACCCGCGACTCTCTGCTGGGTAAAAAGCTGGTCTTTGGACTGGTCAAANTCAGGCATNGGGGCAAGAAATTCCTAACTGATTAATCGATGNTGCCGACTCAATAGCAGTGCTGTNCNTNGCTGCGCGTCTGCAAGATAACAGGCATACGATAATTGTTGTACGTGGAGTTTGATTCACTTATTTTANGNATTGNAAAACANGCAANNNGTTNGCCTATTATCCGCTTATCCATGACCCATTCAAACNCCAACGNGGCAGCGCTCGTGTCAGACAAGCTTGCACTGCTAAACGAGCTGGATATGTCTCATGGCATCCTGGATTTAGCTTGCGGGAACGGACGCAATGGGCTGTTTCTAGTTGAACAGCAATTACCTGTCATTTTCGCTGATGTGGATGGGGATAAATTGACTGCGCTGGCNGNTAAAGCGCACGGCTANCNAGAGTTGGTTCAGNTGTGGCATGTTGATTTCGANCAGCCAGAGCAGCNCCCTTTGCGNGGTAAAACGTTTGACGCAATTCTGGTGTTTANTTANTTGCACAGNCCGCTGATGGCAGACATTCGTCAGGCGGTGCGAGAGGGCGGATTGGTTTTTTACGAGACTTTTACCGTTAGGCAGCGCGAGTTCGGGCGACCACGTAATCCGGACTTCTTGCTGGCAGAGAATGAACTGAGAGAACATTTCGCGGACTGGGAAATTTTGCACTATTTCGAAGGTGAGCGGGAAAATCCAAACAGGGCCATCGCCAGTCTGGTGGCTCGGAGACCGGCAGAGCATGGCTAATACCANAGNGACAACCAAAGCCAAACCCAAAGCTAAAATAGTCCCGCTAAATATCGGTGGCGGCAAACTACCGCTGGCGCCTTATAGCTGCGAGGTACAGCGCAGTAAGCGCAAGACTCTGGCCCTTTACATAAAGCCTGAAAAAGTCATAGTAAAAGTCCCCTACCAGGCATCACGGTCTGAAGTTGAAGACTTCGTGCAAAGCAATGAAGACTGGATTCACAATCGTCTGCATGAAGAGTCGCAGCGACAGCAGGAAATGTTGCGAATCGAAAACGGCGGCAAGATTTTCTACCGTGCCCGGGAACTTACAATCGCGTTCAAAGAGGGGCGTAAACGACGTATCCTGGTCTACGGAGATCAGTTCATCATCCAGGGGCATAAACTGACGCCGGCAAAAGCCCAGGAGCAAGTTGAGGATTTCCTGATTGATAAAGCCAGCCAGTATATCCTGCCGAGGGCACGTGGCCTTGCTCACNACCTCGGAGTTGAGCACAAGATCACCGAAATTAAATTACGAAAAACCAAGTCCAAATGGGGCCACTGTACCTCAGCGGGCGTGCTGCAATACAACTGGCTAATTATGCTGGCGCCCTACAGCATCATTGATTACATGATTACCCATGAGGTCTGCCATCTTATTCACATGGACCATTCGAAGCGATTCTGGCAATTGGTTGATTCTATTTGCCCCCAATCTGAGCAATATATCCATTGGCTAAAAGAGCACGAACACCGGCTCTGGTTCTGAGTATCTAGCTAATTCTTTTAAAACGTAAATCCCAGACGCCATGACCAAGGCGGCGGCCGCGATTTTCGAATTTAGTCGGCGGTCGCGCTGGGTCTTCGTAATACTTGCCCTTGCCAAAGGCATTGCTCAGTGTGGTCTCCTGATCAAGCACTTCCAACATATGTTCGGCATATTGCTCCCAATCCGTCGCTAGGTGTATATGCCCCCCTTGCTTCAACCTGCTGGACAGCAGTGAGACAAATTCAGGCTGTATGATTCGGCGCTTGTGGTGTCGTTTTTTCGGCCAGGGGTCCGGGAAGAAAACCAAAATTCTATCGATGCTCTGCTCTAGAAAGCAGTCAGCAATGACCTCTGTGGCATCGTGGCACATGATTTTGAGATTCTTGACCTGGTGTTCGGTAATGCCGTGGAGTAACTTCCCGACTCCCGGGCGGTGAACCTCGATGCCAAGAAAATTCGCGGTTGGATCCTGCTGTGCCATCTCCAGCAAAGAGTCGCCCATGCCAAAGCCAATCTCTACCGTGAGTCGATCGGACTCTGGAAAGTGATCAGTGACTTTAAGGGGCTTGGCTGCAAAGGGAATGACATAGTCATCCCAGTGGGCGCTGAGCGCTTTGCGTTGGGAATCGGTGGTTCTACCCGCTCGAATAACAAAACTGCGTATGGGACGTTTTGAGGGATCAGAGGACATGGTGGCAGTCTATCCTGGGCTGAGTGTTTAACCCGCTTTGTTATCCATTGAGCGGCGCTGTGCAGAGGCCGCGAAATTCAGAGGGCGCAAGCGCGGCGGTCTCTGTGATGAATAGGTTAATGTGAAATGAGCCCTCGGCGAGAAGGAGCGCTAAAAGAAAGTCCCGTCGATGGGCGAAGAGGCACTGGCATATAGGCGTCTTGGCATACGACCGGCCAGGAACGCTTCACGCCCTGACTCAACCGCTTTCTTCATCGCTGAGGCCATCAACACTGGATTCTGCGCCTCCGCAATGGCGGTGTTCATAAGTACGCCATCGCAACCTAGCTCCATGGCAATACTGGCATCAGAGGCAGTGCCCACACCGGCATCGACGATAATTGGGACAGATGCGTTTTCCAGGATCATGCGAATATTGTATGGATTACGAATGCCAAGGCCAGATCCAATTGGTGCGCCCAGGGGCATCACGGCAACGCAGCCAATCTCTTCCAGCCGCTTTGCGACTAATGGATCATCAGAGGTGTACACCATTACATCGAAACCATCGGCAACCAGTATTTCAGCAGCGGCAAGGGTTTCAGTTACGTTGGGATAAAGGTTTTTTTGGTCACCCAGAACTTCCAGTTTAATTAGCTTATGTCCATCCAACAGCTCACGCGCCATGCGGCAGGTGCGAACCGCGTCTTCCGCTGTATAGCAGCCTGCCGTGTTAGGCAGCATGGTATAACGATCGGGAGAGATAACCTCTAGCAAGCTGGGCTCATCTTTATTCTGGCCGAGATTCACGCGCCGGATAGCGACGGTTATCATTTCTGCTGCACTTGCTTCCAGGGCAGTGAGGTTCTCCTCAAAATCCTTATATTTGCCGCTGCCGATAATGAGCCGCGACTGGTATTCCACGCCTGCGACAACTAATGGTTTATCTTGATTCAAACCCATGTCGGGTATTTTAACCTCCCCCTATCGCCTGGACGATTTCAATTTTGTCCAGGTGGTTTATCTGCTGCGTTGCAAACTGGCTGCGAGGCACAATCTCGCCGTTTACTTCGACTGCAATTCGCCCTTCAGTTAACGCGAGAGCGTGCAGCAAATCCATCAGGCTCATGTCTCGCTCAAACTTGTGTTGCTCGCCGTTTACCGATATTTCGATGGTCATTTGTTTGCCGAGGATAGTTCCTGGGTCGTGGCAAACCAGCCCAGGCAAGTCCACCCTCCCAGGAAACCAAATCCACCAATGGGTGTAATAGCACCTAACCAACTGCTACCAGTTACGCTAAGCAGGTACAGGCTGCCAGCGAAAAAAATTATACCAAGCAGGAACAGCCGCGCGGCGAATTTCAGTTGGACGTTGTCCGGATGATTCACCGCAAGCAGGCCGCAGCCAAACAGGACGAGGGTGTGAAACATGTGGTAGTCCAAACCAGTTTCATAGGTCGCAAGTGCCGCAGAGNCTAGCAAAGACTNGAGTCCGTGGGCGCCNAAGGCACCAANAGCNACCACCAGAAAGCCATTAATACTGGCCAGGATAAGAATGTGTTTTGCCATGCTGACGACTGCGATGCTTGGGAAGGNTTAGTTANCTTTATCTGNGCGTAACNGCAAGCAATCGATTATGCCAAATTGTGCAGAATATCGCGCAGAAAAAAGCCGCGATCTACGCGGCNTTAAATATTACAAGATCTCAAAGTTGTAGTCTTGCATGGTNTATCGATNTCGGGGCAATTTCGGNTTGGCCTCAGGCCTCCATTTTGGCCTTNATCTTGTTCATCGCATTNTTCTCCAGCTGACGAATACGCTCAGCGGAAATTCCGTACTTGTCAGCCAGCTCGTGCAGAGTGGCTTTCTCATCCCTCAACCAGCGACTGCGCAAGATATCTTTACTGCGATCATCAAGACCCTCCAGCGCGAGCATAAGGCTATTGTTGTTCACCTCTTCCCACTCGGCTTCCTCCAAATTCTCAGCGGTATCGGAACCTTGGGCTTCGAGGTAGTAAGCCGGAGCCCGATATACAGTATCATCATCGCTATCAGGCTCGGCATCGAAGGAAGTATCGTAAGAACTCATGCGGCCTTCCATCTGTCTCACGACTTTTGGGTCAACACCTAGATCTTGTGCTACTGCTTCCGTCTCTTCATTGTTTAACCACCCCAGCTTCTTTTTGGAGCTGCGCAGGTTAAAGAACAGTTTGCGTTGCGCTTTGGTGGTGGCAATTTTGACAATTCGCCAGTTGCGCAGAATATATTCATGCATCTCCGCCTTGATCCAATGCACAGCAAAGGATACTAGGCGAACGCCCACTTCCGGATTGAAACGCTTAACTGCCTTCATCAGGCCCACATTTCCTTCCTGGATCAAATCGGCCTGGGATAACCCATAGCCTGAATAAGTCTTAGCCATATGCACAACGAAACGTAGATGCGCCATGACCAGCTGGCGCGCAGCATCAACGTTCTCTTCATAGTAATATTGCTTGGCTAACTCGAGCTCCTGCTCGGGAGTTAGTATAGCGATACTGTTTAAAGACGCGATGTAAGCGGTCAGGTCGCGGCCGGGAGTGGCCGGATCAATGACTTGTACATCCTTACCTATGCTCATAGTTGCTCTTACATTCACCTTTGCTTGATTAGTAACGAGATTTACCCGTGGATAGACCAAATTTTAGCATTTTTCGTTCGCCCATGCCATTTGGCGAGGCCTCAGAGTTAGGACCATCGAGATCTACTGTAGCAGGCCCGGTTCTAGAATAACCAAAATGTCTCATGGCAGACCCGAGCAATTAAGGCAAAAGATTAAGATATGGGCGCTGCGGGGTATTTCAAGTGCCAAACCGGTAGTTTTTCCGGGGCGGCCGCGTCTGCGCGAAATCCGCCAAAGTAAGCAAATTAGGCTTTCGTCGTATCCATCTTTCTTAAAACTGAGATAAAAGCTGAGACCCAGCCTAGCTGCGGCTGCGATCAACAAGAGATTGTCCAGCATACTCAGGACGATCAGCTGAAATTCGCTTTCATGGAGCTAGGCCACCTAAGCCACAGGAATTTCCAGGCTCGACAACACCGCCATGAATAAGGTGCAAGCGGGTAAGCCGTCCGCTGCACCCGGATACAAGCCGATGTAGAGAAAGGGGCCCGCAATGAAGCTGCCTGCGCCGCCAAATTGCCTGATGATGCGGGTCTCCTCGCGTTTGCTTTCGACCCACACGTGAATAGCGTTCCAAATGATGACTAAAAGCCCGATAGCCACCAACAGCAGCAGCAAGCCGCCGAGCTGGTTGGCCAGGCTCAATATGACTTCCAGGCACTTTAACCAGAGGTAGTCAAGTTGCACAAACTCGATTTCTTCAAAAGTCACCGAGCTTTGTTCAATGGCATTGGCAGTGTCCGGGNTTGAGCGTGCCGGCAGATGATCCGTGCANTGGGCAGGGGATTCTGCGCCAGACTCTNCAGTGTCTNCCCTAGTCCCGACGCCTGGCTGAATTCAGTTAGCGCTTTACTGACTGACAGGTATTCGACGTCTGCAATCTTAGGCATAGCGTGTAAGCGCTCACTTATGGCCAAAGCCTTATTTTCAGCAACTTCCTAGTAATACGCTGTGATCTGGGCAGCTTCCTCCACGCTGCCCGAATTAGCCTGCAGATTATTAGTCAACAGCAGAAGTAGCGCTGGCAGCATCATAGCCACCGCAATTACCACTGCCACCAAGCCGCTGGCATCAGGTGCACGCAGCAATTGCCTGAGACTTTCACTGGCCACCTCGTGGTGTACCGAAATCCGTGAGTAGGAGAATTGGCTGGGCGCGCCGCTTCTGGTCGCGGGGGTTCGTTTGNTGCTCTTTTGCTTGATTCTAGCCATCGCATATTAACCTGCCGTGATCCAGGGCAAGGGAGCGATGCTGGAAATTTTCCAATAGCGACTTGTCATGGCTGGCGATAAGGAGGCTCACGCCGACATGGCTAAATTGCTCAAATATCGACATGACCTCGGCGGACAGCTCCGGGTCAAGATTGCCCGTAGGCTCATCGGCCAGGATGATGCGGGGCCCATTAACTGCAGCGCGCGCGATGCCCACGCGTTGTTGCTCACCACCAGACAGGCGCGCGGGGCAGCATTTTTTCTTTACTTATCAGGCCAACTTTATCCAGTGCCGCGCGGACTCTACGCCGCACCTCCGCCGGTGGGAATTCGGCTATCTCCAGGGGCAGGGCCAAATTCGCGCCGACGTTACGACCAAACAAGAGTTGATGATCCTGGAATACGGCACCGATCTGGCGGCGGTGGAAAGGAACCCTGGATCTCGGCAGTCTGCCGAGATTAGCGCCGTTGATGATTACTTCGCCGGCGAAGCACGGCTCCAGTGCCAGGATGAGGCGCAGCAAGGTGCTTTTGCCCGCACCGGAGTGCCCGGTGAGGAATACCATTTCGCCTTTATTAATTTCAAAGTTGACGTTGGTCAGTGCATCTAGACCTTTTGGGTAGCGCACGCTGACGTTATCGAACTTGATCGTTCAGCTTAATCGGTAAATTATTCGTTAAATAGGGCAGCAATGAATTGTTTGGCATCAAAGGGGCGCAAATCATCGACCTGCTCACCCACTCCAATAAATCGAATAGGTAGCTGCAGACGTTTGGCCAGTGCGAAAACGACACCACCCTTGGCGGTTCCGTCCAGCTTGGTCAAAGTGAGACCGGAGAGTTCAGTGGCGGCATTGAAACTCTCTGCCTGGCTCAATGCGTTCTGGCCTGTAGTGGCATCAAGCACCAGCATGATTTCCTGCGGATAGCGCTCATCCTGCTTCTTCAGGACGCGCACTATTTTTTCCAGCTCCTGCATCAGATTGTCTTTGGTGTGCAGTCGCCCCGCTGTATCGGCAATCAGGACTTCGATGTTTCTGGCTTTTGCAGATTGCGCCGCATCAAAAATAACTGAAGCACTGTCTGCACCAGTGGCTTGTGCGACTACTGGCACATTATTCCGCTCGCCCCACACCTGTAATTGTTCGACTGCTGCGGCGCGAAATGTATCTCCCGCTGCCAACATCACACTCTTACCCTGAGATTGCAGACGCTTGGCCAGCTTGCCTATTGTGGTTGTCTTGCCAACGCCGTTGACACCGACTATTAAAATCACGAATGGATCGGGTGAGTCAGGAATGTTCAGCGCTTCGCTGCAAGGTGCCAGTATCAATTGCAGCTCGTGCTTCAGCCCTTCCAGAAATGCATCGCCATCCGCGAGTTGCTTGCGGTCCAATTTGTCTTTGAGATTCGCAATGATTTGATCGCTCGCCTCAAGCCCGACATCGGCGGAAAGTAATTGGGTCTCCACCTCTTCCAGCAGCTCGTCATCAATGCTTTTCTGTCCCAGGACCAGGGACTGAATACCCTCTGTAATGCGCCCACGGGTTCGGCTCAAGCCTTGCTTGAGTCTGACAAACAGCCCCGCTTCGTTTTCAGGCGAAGCGGATTGTTCTGGTTGTTTTGATTTGCCGATTCCAAACATGATGATTGCGAAAGTTATGGGATGAAGACCGAGCCTCGATGCGAGAGCGGACGTAATGCTATCACCGCAGCGAGCTGGGTAACACTGTGTAGTTCGAGCATTAGGGTATTCAAGATGCGAGTTGCTCAGCTTTTGCTTATCATCCGCACTCGATGCAAATTCAGGAAACGTATGTCGCGCAGGAATCAGCTAAGAATTATCGGGGGCTCACACCGAAGTCGATTGGTAACCTTTCCTGAGCATGATGGTCTCAGACCAACTGGTGACAGGGTGCGTGAAACGCTCTTCAACTGGCTGCAGATGTCGATCGTCGGAGCCCGTTGCCTGGACCTGTTTGCCGGCAGTGGGGTGCTCGGATTTGAGGCGCTATCCCGCGGAGCTGCCTCGGTTACTCTATTGGACAGTGATGCGAAGGTCATAGAAAACTTGCATAAAAATTCTGAGCAGCTCGGGTTTGACCAGGCCAGAATTGAGCGTATCAATGCGAGCGACTGGCTAACACAGTCCAGCCATGATGGGCAGTTCGATATCGCATTTCTGGATCCACCCTTTGCACACGAAATTCTTTATGAGTCATGCAGGCAGCTACAGCAGAGCGGAGCGCTGAAGGCTGGCGCCAAGGTCTATCTGGAGCATGAACTCCCTCTGGCCGAGGAAAAGCTGCCTGTTGAATGGGAGGCCATCAAGAAAAAATCAGCAGGTAAAGTCCATTTTGGGCTCTTCCTGGCAAATCACGAAGTAGTTAATGCAGAATCCATTGTAGGGAAAAGCTCAGGATATCTTAAATAATGCCATCTGGCGCTTTTCAGTATAAATTTAAATCTGCATGGTGGTTGCCGGAAGGGCATAGCCAAACCCTATGGCGCAAGTTCGCGGGTTCGCCTGCTGTAAATCATGTGCGTGAAAGAGTTGAACTCAGCGACGGCGACTTCATAGATATTGATTGGCTTACAGCCGAAGAGCGGGCTAAAAATTCTGCACAGCCATTGGTGTTTATTCTGCACGGCCTGTGTGGAAGTTCGTCCTCTTCCTATGTGCTTTCCTTGCAAACACTGTTAATTGAAAACGGTTTTAATAGTGTAGTCATGAATTTTCGGGGCTGCAGTGGGGAACTTAATCGCAAGGCCCAAGCCTATCATTCTGGTGTATCCCATGACCTCGAGGAAGTGCTGCGAAACGTAATCAGACAGCACAAACCTGAAGCTGTTTCATTAGTCGGTTATTCGCTAGGCGCAAATGTCCTGTTGAAATGGCTTGGTGAGCATTACGACTACAGCAAAGTAGACAAAGCCGTAGCGGTATCAACGCCCTTCACACTAGGGCTCTGCTCACGGGAAATGCTTTCCGGACTTTCCAGAATCTATGGCCGTTATTTTACCAGACGCTTGCTGAGCGACTATTTGCATAAACGCAAGGAGTTCGAGTTGCAAGACAAAGGGCCGGAACTGGAGGAATTGCTGGGGCTGGGTGACGTTTCTCGAGTCAGCAATATTTGGGAATTCGATGACCAGATAACTGCTCCACTGCATGGGTTTGAGAGTGCCAACGATTATTATGGGCGGTGTAGCAGTATAAAATTTCTGCCAGAGATATCGGCTTCAACCCTGTTAATTCAGAGCTATGATGATCCGCTTGTTCCCCCGGTTGCGCTCCCTGAGGCCGGCATGGTTTCTGAATCCACTGTGATGGAGTTGAGCCCTAAAGGAGGACATGTTGGCTTTGTGTCAGCACAAAACAGCAATTGGCTTGAGCATCGAATCCTGAAGTTCCTGAGAGACTGATTGAGCCGCCCTTACCATTTCGCTAGAATGCGGGCTCGAATCAGAGGCTGACCGATGAAAATAGCTGTATATCCAGGCACGTTCAATCCAATCACCAACGGTCATACCGATCTGGTAGAACGTGCTTCGCACCTGTTCGATCAAATCATTGTTGCCGTGGGCACAAATGCCCAGAAAAACAATTCGATGACTACCGAACGTCGCGTAGCACTGGCACAAGAGGTGCTGGGTCACGTCGAAAATGTGTCTGTAGAATCGTTCGATACCCTGTTGACGGAATTTGTAAAGTCACGCGGGGCCAATATCATCTTGCGCGGTCTGCGCACAGTCGCTGATTTCGAATATGAGTTTCAGCTAGTCGGCATGAATCGTGTTCTGGAGCCTGAGATTGAAACGGTGTTTCTAGCCCCGGCCGAACACCTGTCTTACATTTCTTCAACATTGGTTAGAGAAATTGCCTCATACGGCGGTGACATTTCGAAGTTTGTCCATCCGTCGGTTGCAGAGGCGATTACTCAACCCTAAATCCTGTAAACTAGAGCTCGGAACCGAGCCTTAAGTTTGGCATTTCGGACAGTAGACCGTACTGCGCTGCCCCAACCTAATCTCTTTCAATTCAGTATCGCAATTCTTGCATGCCGCACCACCGCGCCCATAAACTTTCAGTGACTGCTTGAAATAACCAGGATTGCCGCTGCTATTGGTGAAGTCACGCAGCGTCGTTCCGCCGACGTCAATGGCATTGCTTAAGACCAACTTAATATGATTTGCCAAAATCTTATACCGCGGCAGTGCAATTCTCCCCGCCGCTCTCTTAGGGTGAACGCCGCTCATAAACAGCGCCTCATTGGCATAGATATTTCCTACTCCTACCACGACATGGCTATCCATGATAAAGCTTTTAATTGGCGCGTTTCTTTTTCGACTCAGGCTATGAAGGTAGCTGCCATCGAATTCATCGGTAAGCGGTTCCGGACCAAGTTTGCGCAGCAGTTTATGCTCGCTGATTTCGCCTTTGTGCCAGAGAAAACAGCCAAACCGCCTGGGATCAGTAAATCGTAAACAGCTCTTGTCAGGGAACAGCAGGTCAACATGATCGTGCTTACCGGGCGTAAGCAGATGAGCCAGTATCCGCAAGCTGCCTGACATTCCAAGATGGATCAGCAAGGTTCCTGTTTCAGCTCGCAACAGCAAATATTTGCCGCGTCGCTGTACGTCAAGAATTTCTTGACCGGTTAGTTCGGGGCGTAAAGATTCAGAGATAGGCCAACGCAATGATGGCTGTCGAATGACAATTTGTTTGACGACTTTGCCCTTTACGTGTTCGATGATACCGCGTCGAGTTGTTTCTACTTCAGGAAGTTCCGGCAAGTTGCGCCTCAAGCAATCAAAGTAATTAGTTGGCAGCATTGACTGCGGTTATAATCGGCAACTTAACAGTAACGGAATTGGAATCCAATTGCTAACAGCGAAGATTCTTCTTGGAATAGACGCGGGCGGTACGTTCACTGATTTTATCTGTGTGCGCATGGGCGAAACTGCAACAGTGTCCGTGCATAAGACCTTGTCTACACCGGCAGCACCAGAGCAGGCGATTCTCAATGGCATCCAGGCTTTAGGACTGCAGGAAGAAGCAGAACGGAGCGGGTTGCACATTATTCATGGTAGTACAGTCGCAACTAACGCTGCACTTGAAGGCAAGAATGCAGTTACTGCCTATGTAACAAACTATGGGTTTGGTGACATGCTGCGGCTGGCAAGACAGACGCGCCCCAAGCTTTACGCGCTTGAGTTCCCGGCGCAACCGGTGCCGGTTCCACCCGACTATAGTTTGGAGACTGGTGGACGTGTGTCTGCGCAAGGCGAGATCCTGGAACCACTTTCTTCTGCGGAAATAGAACTTCTGTTAGATAAGCTGCGGGAGCTAAAGCCCGCGGCGGTAGCAATCAACCTGTTGTTTTCATTTTTAGATGATACGTTTGAAAAAACTGTAGAAACGGCAATCAAAGAATCTGGGCTACCGGTTTTTATCAGCCGCTCGTCAAAAGTGCTGCCGGTGTATAAAGAATACGAACGCGGGATTGCAACCTGGTTAAACGCCTCACTCGGCCCGGTAGTACATGGCTACCTGTCACGGCTTCAGTCGCAGCTTGGTTCCACTTCAATACATATCATGCAGTCCAATGGTGAAACGATCGAGGCGTCGAAGGCCACTGATGCTGCGGTGCGACTTTTACTGTCAGGGCCAGCCGGCGGGTTGACCGCTATGAAGCATTTGGGCCGACAGGTTGGCATAGAGCAGATTATTAGCTTCGATATGGGCGGTACTTCGACCGATGTGGCTTTATTAGATGGGGAGATTGGAACTACCTCAGAGGGACATATTGGCCCTTATCCAGTGGCTGTGCCTATGGTAGACATGCACACCATCGGGGCCGGCGGTGGTTCCATTGCTTTCGTGGATAGCGGCGGCATGCTGCAGGTAGGGCCGCGCTCGGCGGGTGCTGATCCCGGTCCAGCCTGTTATGGGTTGGGCGGCATTGAGGCCACAGTTACAGACGCAAACCTTGTGCTGGGGCGGCTAGTGCCAGATGCGAAGCTGGCAGGTAATTTGCAGCTCAGTGTTGAGAAAGCGCGCAACGCAATCGCAAATCTAGCTGACCAGATCGGGCTCAGCATCGAGGAAACTGCCGCGGGTATCATTGGTATCGCCAATGAGCACATGGCGAAAGCGATCAGGGAAATTTCAGTTAATCGTGGCTTTGATCCGCAAGAATTTGTGCTGGCCAGTTTTGGCGGTGCCGGGGGATTGCACGTTTGTGCCCTGGCGGAAGCGATGCAGATGAAATTTGCCATGGTGCCATCACGCGGAGGCGTGCTGTCTGCGCTGGGTATGTTGGTAGCAACTCGCGGGCGTCAGTTCAGCAGGACCGTCGGCCTGCAGCAGGACCAGATTGGAGTCTCTGCGCTAGAGGCGGAATTTCAAGCTCTGGAAAATCAGGCGACCGAAGAGCTCAATGATCAGTCTGCACAGCCGCCTGAGCTCAACTCCAAACGTAGTGTCGACATCTGCTATCGCGGACAGTCTTACACTCTGAATGTGCCTTGGGCAGGCCTTGCCGATACCCTTATGAATTTCAACGCGATGCACCAGCGCCGTTATGGCTATGCCCTCTCTGGGGCAATCGAAGTGGTAAATATATGCGTTGATCTCCAGGTTGTAGCAGACGCCTTGGAGTTACCGGGCGCGGCAATGCAGAAGGACTGCAATAATGTTGCGAACAGCGAGGTCTATGGTGAAGATAGGAGCAATAATGATGTCACGGTGATTGCGCGTGACGCCATGAAACCTGGGCGAAAGCTGTCTGGTCCGGCCGTAATAACTGAATATTCAGCGACGACGTTTGTGGCGCCGGATTGGCGCGCTGAAACTGATCCCAATGGCAATCTACGCTTACAGAAAACAGTCTGAGTCAGGTAAGGCGGAGAATCTTCAGCTTTTAATGAGGTTTCAAGGGCTTAGCTGTTTACAGTGCCAAGAGGGTGTTTTATAAGTGCGTAGAGGTTTTGCCGCTGCCTTTAAACCCTACCGCCACCGGGAGCGTAGAAACGATTCCATCCGGGATCGTTGATCGCATTTTTTGACAAGACGCTACCTGATTTCATGAAGAAGCTTTACAGAGCCCAATTACCCCCATTTTTTTTCGCCGTATTCAGCGCGGCGGTCATGCTGCTGCATGGATTCACCCTCGCTCAAAGTGCCGCTTCAGCTGCCGCGGCAGCGGAGGGGGAACAGCCCGTCGAGGCGGAAACAGCAGAAACAGAGGGGGGCTCGCGCGTCCTCTATGTTGATTTCCCGATACCCATCATTGAAGGACAGGATCCGATTTATCCAGATCAAGGCGCGCCTGCGCAAAGCCCTGAAGACGATCCTGCGTTCGCGGAGCGCAGCCTTGCCATCGAGGAGTACAGTACCGCGGTTGCGACCACTGAGTCTGCTGGTGGCGCATGGGACGTCAGCCTGGTGGAACAACTTGCCGCGCTGGGTGAGTTGCATCAGGCACAGGGCAATCATATTGCTGCCCTGCAATCGCTTGACCGGGCGATGCACGTTAGCCGGATAAACAGCGGTCTGCACACTACTGATCAAATCCCAATCGTTGAAGACATGATCGAGAGTTACACGACGCTGGGACAATGGAGTGATGCGGACCTCTATCATGACTANCTGTTCTANATNCANCAGCGCGCCTACGGGCCCACTGATCCCCGCATNATTCCAGTGCTTGAGAAGATGGGGCGATGGAATATGCAGGCTTTNAATATTGGCCTCGGCGAGGCGCTGGGAATTCGTCTCAGTAACGCGCAGCTCATGTTCAATGCCGCGGCACGACTGGTGGAGTTTCACTTTGGTAAAGACGATGAGAGATATGTGCCATACCTGAATAATGTCGTGCAGACCTCTTACCAGATTTCTCGTAACCCGCAATTGCTCAACCAGGTCGATAACACAGAGTTTAAAACCAGCCAGGAATTGCTCGCGCAGCTCCTCAATGAACGCTATGCAACANAGCCTGCCGGCTTCAGTGTCGGTGAAGAGGCCCTGCGTGANATTGTAACTCACTACGAGCAGGGCGAAGATGTAAATCTGCTCGCCGAGGCCTTGACCAACTTGGCAGACTGGTACCTCGTCTATGAACAGCGTCGCCGCGCTGGCGAGGTTTACCAGACAGCCTGGAATCTATTGGCGGAGCGAGAAGACGGCGCAGCCACGCAAGAAAAACTGTTCGGCACGGTCGTACCTATACCGACGATTGACAGGCAGCCCCGCAGGATGGGCCGTGGCAGCGCTGAAGGTGAGGGGCGTGCCTCACTGAGGGTTGATTACGCTGATCTTATGTTCACGGTAACTCGTAATGGTTCTGTAAGGTCGGTACAGGTTCTTAGTGACGAGAACGAAGACAATATCATCCGGATTGGCAACGTGAGTCGGACAATGCGCAGTCTCACATTCCGTCCAATCCTCGCAGACGGGGTCCCTGTAACTACCGAAGGTAACCGCTTCCGGGTCCGGTATTGGTACTAATTTAGTGCTGTTAGGAGTACGATCTTNAGACCGATTTGTAAGCCATTCAGGAAGGATTAAGGGGGTTTCTGCCAATTTGATCGTACTATAAGCCGGTGCAGATGCGGGCGAGGGGCCGGTCGCACAGCGGTGCCCATGGTGACAGGCTAAACGCAATCAAGCAGCGCTGATCAGCATGCTGGAAGGCGTAATGAAATGGAAAGCGCCCTGAAAACTTCCTTTGAACCGCGGCAAAAAGGCGCCAANCTTAGCTAAATACGTCGAATAAACGGCAAAATGCGAAATCAAATGAGCGCAATTCTGTAGTGAGAGATCAATGAATCTATTCAAGTTAGCGTTAGCCGGTGGGATATGTGTGATCCTTGTGGCTTGCCAATCTGCTAGCCAGAGCCAGTCTAGTTCCAGCATGCCGATGCCTCCTTCTCAGTCATCCAGTTCCAGCAGTGCGCCGAGCATGCCCTCACCGCCCAGCCCGTCTAGCTCGAGTAGCTCGCGCCCGTCGACGCCCCAGCTGCCTTCACCTTCATCGCAGTCAAGCCAAAGCCANCAGCAGAGCAGCTCCTCTGGTTCACAGTCCAGCTCTCAGTCCAGTTCAGCGTCTGGTGCGCAATCTGCGAGTAGTTCATCTTCAAGCAGCAGTTCTNCCTCAGGTGGGGCATCAATGCCCACAGCGTCTTTTCCGGGGACGTCTTCACCGTCAAATAGTGCAAGCCAGGGCGCAGATGCGAGCCAAAGTGGAGGTCAGGACGCGCAAGCAGGCGATTCCGCGGGCGCACAGCAAGTCANCGGCGGAGGCCAGCAAGANCAGGAATCTTCTGGCCAGGAGCCCAGTCAGGGNGCTGGCACAGATTCCCGATTCCCGGGCGAGCAANAGGGCGGTGATGTCGGTGGCAGAGATTCTTCTACTGGCGACCTGCAAAATGGGCAAAGTGGGATNAANTCTTCANGAAGTGGAATTTTAANCAGGCCAGGTGGGGATTACGGTCTAGATTCACTGCCAGCGGGGNCTTCAGGTGGGTNATCGCNGNAAAGTTCAANTGGTGCAGGCGCGGAGACTACCGCGGAACGCGCTGCCATTCTTGATGAACGTTTGCGGCGTGGCTACGAGACTTTCGATGGATTTATCCTCGGTGAGAGAGAGCGCGCCCAGAATGAAAGCAACGAGGCAGGTTCCGCCGCGATAGGCGGAGATGGGGGTTCAGCCGGTGGCGGTGGTGCTGCTGGCGGCGGACAGCAGCCGCAAACCATGGAAGAAGCCGCCTCATCTGCCACAGCAGGCGCTGTTGCCGCCATTGGCAGGCCTTCTTCCTCCAGCGGCGAACCAGCGGAGACTTTCCCACCGCCGGAGGACATTCCAAGCGGGCGCGATGATGATGTTGTCGCACGGCAGCTTAGAGAAGCTGCTATAAGGGAACCAGATCCCGAGTTGCGCGAAGCACTCTGGGAAGAATATAGAAATTATACGGGTATTGGTGAAGAGCAATGATTCTGCAATTTAAGCACGCAGTCGGAGTAGTTTGCCTGGCAATTTTTGTCAATGCATGTGCCACTCACACAGTAAAGTCGACCACTTATACACCAGTCGTTCAAGATAGCCAGAATGTGCCGGAGGATTTTCTTCTTGATGTTGGCATCACCGTCTTTGATCCAGGCATAGACGAGATCGGTAAAGATGAAGAGGACACCGTCAATGGTGAAATCCGGGTAGCTGAATCCCGCTACGCGCCTTACCTGTTAGCTGAGACCCTTCAGCGCTCTGCCAACTGGGGCATCGTGCGGGTCATGCCAAACGGTGAGAGCCCCATGGATGTGCAGGTTAATGGCACCATTCTGCAATCGAATGGCGAGTCTATGGCTGTTCGCGTCAAGGTATCAGACTCTCGTGGCCGTGAGTGGTACACCAAAGAATATGAAGAGATTATCAGCCAGTTCAGCTATGACCCACAGCAGCGTCAGAAGAACGATCCGTTCCAGGTGATTTACAACAAGATCGCCAATGACCTGCTGGTCTATCGACAGAGCAATATAGAAGACAATGAAATTCAGGAAATCAGAACGATTTCCGAAATTTTATTTGCCCAAAAGTTCCAGGATGAAGTCTTCGGTGCTTATCTCGGTCAAAACCGTCGGGGGGAGTATCAACTGATTTCTCTGCCTGCTGAAAACGACCCGATCCTGGGTCGCATTCGCAATATCCGTGAGCGCGATTTCATGTTTATCGACACGGTGCAGGATTACTATGCGACTTATGTAAGGCAGATGCGATTGCCCTATGACTCCTGGCGCGAACAGAGCTACCAGGAAACTATCACGCTAAGAGAGTTGCGTGACTCCGCCCGGCGACGATTCATTGCCGGTGCGGCGGCCGTGGTAGGTGGTCTGGCCGCAGCCAGCAGTGGAGGTAATTATGCGACTCAGGCGGGTGGTGCTGTCGGTGTTGGTGCAGGAGCATTTCTGATAAAGAGTGGTTTCGACAAGCAGGCAGAGGCCCGCATTCATATGCAGGCGCTCGAAGAGCTTGGCCAGTCGCTAGAGAACGAGGTCTTGCCCCAAGTCCTTAATCTGGATGATCGCACCATTACCCTGAGTGGTTCTGTAGACGAACAGTACGGTCAGTGGCGCGAGATTCTCGCTGAGCTTTATGCTGCTGAAATGGGTGAGCTGTAACCGCAACTATCGTCAAGTGCTAAATCCCCCGTAGAAGAGTTATGTCAGAAGACAATTCTATAGACACAGATCCATCCGCTCTGGAACCCACCGACGCCAGCATTTATGCCAAACAGGTGGCTCCCAGACAGCGCCAAAAACCCAGCACAGCGATGTGGCTGGGGCTAGGTGCTATGGTTATTTTGGCCCTTGCGGTGGTCTTTGTTCTGCCCTCCGTGGTGACGGAATATGAACTGCCACTTGAGCGACGCGTCGAAGAAGTGACCAAGCCCGCTGCCGCGGTGACGCAAGTTACAGAAACAGCCGTCTCACCCTTCGAAGAAGCCCAGCGCTCAATTCAGCGCAAGCAATCACAGGACGTACTGGCAGAACTATTGGAGCTGCAGGGACAGTTGGATCTGCTTGAAGTTAAGGATTGGGGTCAGGAAGACTACGAAGCGGCACTCGCTACCGCTTCGATAGGCGATGAGTACTATCGCACCCAGGATTTCGATCTAGCTACAGAATCCTACAGCAACGGGCGCAATGCGCTAGCCGAGTTGATCGAGTCTGCACCCAATGTGCTGGCGCAATTGCTTATTGATGCAGAAAACGCCCTCACTGCTTCTGACACCCAAACAGCGCAGGATAGGTATTCACTTGCTCTAGTGCTGCAGTCTGATAATGAGGCTGCCCAGATTGGGCTGGCCAGAGCACAGGTATTGGATGAGGTGCTCGCGCTGATGGATCAGGCAGAGGATTTGTTTGATGATGGCGAGCTGGAGGCGGCCCGCGATATGTACGAGCAGATTGTGGGCCTGGATAGCTACAATGAAGCCGCGCCGCAGCGCATCAGTGAAATCGATGCGCAAATACGGGAGAACGAATTCTCTGCAATTATGTCCGAGGGTTATGCATTGCTCCAGGCAGATGATCCGGAACAAGCCATCGCCACATTTCAACGCGCTGCAGCCATCGGTATTAACCAGCAACAGGCCCAGGCTGCGATTCAGCAAACCGAAACTCAGGTTGCCAACGCAAAGATCAATGGTTTGCAGCAGGAAATTACAGCAGCAGAGGCAAATGAACGATGGCAGGATGCGGTAGACGCCTATGACCAGGTTTTGGAAATCGACGCTAACTTGCTGTTTGCGATTCAAGGCCGAGAGCTTGCCAACCAACGCGCCACGCTCAACCAGCTACTGGTCAATGCAATCGAAGCGCCAGAGCGGCTTTCAGAAAACGATGTGTATGAAGAAAACATTCGGTATTACTTTATAGGCCGCGACATTGAAAATCCTGGGCCTGTGCTCAGCGCGCAACTGGATGAACTTCAGATACTGCTGGAAAATTCCCAGGTTCCTATCGATATAGATTTCATCTCCGACACGTTTACCGAGGTTACGCTGCTCAAGATTGGCGACCTCGGAAAGTTTGAACAAACCTCGATGGCACTGAAGCCGGGTAACTATGTTGCGGTTGGTCGTAGGCCCGGATATCGCGATGTTCGGGAAGAGTTCACAGTCGGATTTGGTCAGAATCCAGACTCTGTCGTGGTCCAGTGTATTGAACGCGTAGTTGCCACTAACAGGTAAACGGTGCGATGGAGAATAACGAACAACCTATGGGAAAAAAAGGGACAATTGACCCGATAGTTCCCATTGACTTTACGCCCCATAAAGATTCAGGGCGTAATTTCAGCTATCAATTTCGCTGGTTTCACTTGATTGTTGCGGCCTTCGTCGTTGTTTCAACTGTAGCGGGTTTCTTCGTGCTGACAGCACGTTCGGTATTCGTTGAAGTCGATCCGATTTCGGCAGATGTTGAGATCAGCGGAGGTCTGGCGCTTCAGCTTGGGCCGCGCTATCTCATGCGCACAGGGTCTTATGAGATCACCCTAAGAAACGAAGGCTATCACGACACGACTACACAGCTTATCGTCGGAACGGAGCAGTCTCAAACACATCCGTTTACCATGCGAAAGCTACCGGGCCTGGTTTCGATCGTGAGCACCAATATCGAAGGTGCCCGAGTTCAGATCGATGGTGTTGATATTGGTCAGACTCCCCTGACCGACGTCCCGGTCGAGGCAGGTGACCACCAAATGACCATTACGCTGGACCGCTACCTTGACTACGGGCAGCCAATCACCATCGAGGGGCGATCGGTCCCCCAGAGCTTTGAGGCGGGCCTTGAGCCAGCCTGGGCCACACTGTCTTTTACGACCTCTCCTGCCGGCGCTGATGTTATCGTAGACGGTGAAATCTTTGGTACCACTCCGCTCAATGCAGAAATACTGCAGGGTCAGCGTGACGTTACGCTCAAGCTGACAGGCCACAAGGCCTGGCAGGAGGGTTTCGATGTGATCGCCGGTGAAGATTTTGTGGTGCCAGAGGTTGCGTTGGAGCCTGCCGATGGCCTCGTGTTCATCCGGTCCAATCCGTCCGCCGCCAGCGTTACCATCGGCGGCGTGTTTCAGGGCCTTACGCCTCTGGAAGTTGCGCTGACACCGAACGAAAATCATCAGGTTACTTTCTTCAAGGATGGCTATCAGTCGTCTACTAGCAGCGTTCGCACTGAGCCAAACCAGGAACGTGAAATCAATGTCCGCCTTGACCCGGTGATGGCGAATGTCAGCGTAGTCAGCGAGCCGCCAAACGCAGAGCTTTATGTAAATGGGGAATTCAGGGGTGCGGCTAATCAGACTATTGAACTGATGGCGGCGAATCAGCAGATTGAGATTCGTAAGGATGGCTACGTACCTTACATTACCGAATTTACATCGCGGCCTGGGTTGGATCAGATAATTCGCGTCACCCTCAAGTCGCTGGAGCAGGCGCGCCTGGATCAGATTAGACCGGAAATTACCTCTGTTGCAGGACAAGACCTCAAACTGTTTTATCCGGGCTCGTTTACTATGGGTGCTTCGCGCCGAGAGGCCGGGCGCCGACCTAATGAAAATCTGCGTGATATAAAACTAGAACGGCCATTCTATATGGCCCATCGTGAAGTAACCAACGCCGAGCTTCGTCTATTCGATAGCGAGCATTCCTCGGGCACGATTCAGGGGCTTACTCTGGATAATGAAGGTCAGCCTGCCGTTCAAGTGAGCTGGACCCGGGCCGCGCTCTACTGCAACTGGCTGAGTGAACAGGAAGGCCTGCCACTCTACTACCAGATAGAGGGCGGAGAAGTGGTTGGCTTTAAACCGGATGCCATTGGATATCGTCTACCGACAGAAGCAGAGTGGGCATGGGTTGCGCGTACAGATGGTAGCGGTAACGTGCTCAAGTATCCCTGGGGCGATCAATTGCCACCACCTGAAAACGCTGGCAATTTCGCCGACGTTACTGTCAGGGCTTATCTCGGCGAAGTGATGTTCGACTATAACGACAACTATTTTGCCACCGCGCCGGTCGCTTCGTTTGCCCCTAACCAATACGGCATCTTTGATCTGGCGGGCAATGTTTCGGAATGGGTGCACGATTACTATGGTGCTGTGGGTGCGGTTGGCGGCCCTGAAGAGGACCCTAAAGGGCCTGAGCTGGGCCAGTTCCATACCATCCGAGGCTCAAGTTGGGCACATGGTGCGATCACAGAACTGCGTTTATCGTTTCGAGATTTCGGCGAGGAGCCGCGCGATGATGTGGGCTTTCGCATAGCACGGTATTTGGAAGAGTAATTAAGAGAAAATGAAGAAAATAAGTAAGAGAGCCATGAGGATCAGACTGCCGGCATTACTNCTCATTTTGCTTGCGGCAGGCTGGGCCTGGGCGGCTGAGAATCAGGTTGCGCAAAGCGAGGAGAATTCGAAGGCGACCGAAGAGGCTGTTGTTGCTGAAACAGTCGATGGTGCTGCCTCCCCGATTTCGGACGAGCCTGACACAGGAGAACGAGGAGAAGCGCTCGAAGATGAAGAATCGCCAGGCCGCTTTGTGCCAACAGAACAAATTTCACAGGACCTGGGAGTCTCTTTCCCGGTAGATATTTAACCGCCGCTATTAACGCTTNAGGAATACAGAGTAAGGAACNAGCCATGAANCAAGGCTCTTTATACGAAACATTTGTGCAACTCGCGGCGCTGGTCTTTGCCTTTATCGTGGTGCAGGCGGTCTACACCACGGTAATCCGCCCGATTGCAGACGATATCCAGACATTCCAGGCAGAACAACAACAGATAGATGAGAACTTTGTGCCCGAGCGTTCGGTGTTTGTNATTCTCAAGGACATTGAGCAGCAGGCCTGCATAACACTCATGTTATGGGCTACGTTCATCATTGGGCTCAAGACACAGCAGACTATTAAGCAGCGTGGTCTGCTGGATCGCACCCTGGTTCAGGTTAATGAAGGGATGAGCGTCCTACCCGAGGATTCGAGAAACTACGCAAGACCGGTACAGGCCTTGCCAGAGCAGGAGCAGGATTTCCTCCTGCCTCGAGCATTGCTCGCAGGACTCCACCGGTTTCAAAGTACGCGCAGTATTCAGGATGTTTCAAACACCGTAAAAGATGTCTGTGAAACTGAGGCGGATCGCATGGAAACAGAATTGTCGATCGTGCGCTATATCGCCTGGGCCATTCCGTCCATCGGCTTCCTTGGCACGGTGCGAGGTATCGGTACTGCGCTGGGACAGGCTTACCAGGCGGTAAGCGGGGATATAGTAGGTGTGACCGTGAGTCTCGGTGTGGCGTTTAACTCAACCTTCGTTGCACTTGTAGTTAGCATTTTTCTCATGTTCCTGCTGCATCAGCTGCAGTTACTGCAGGATCGCTTGGTTCTAGATACACAGAATTACTGCGATGAGCGCCTGATTAGACACCTGCAGGTACCAGATCAAGCGATGACGTAGCGGGTAGGGTTATGGCAATAGCTGAGGCAAAGACCAGATAATGAGTGTCAAGATTATCGAACTCAATGATCGCGCCGTCCATGTTGGTGACGAGACTGGCGTGATTTTACAAAGTCCTGGTTTCGCTCTGGCAGAGGGATTGTCGATTGTTCTGGGCGAANCAGCCGAGCGCCAGGCCCGCCTGCAGCCGACCAACAGTTACAATAAATTCTGGCATGAACTGAGCCTGGACCCGATTTCGCACGGCAATAGCTTCAGACACTTCGCGGACATCGCTTACGCGCATTTGATGCATCTGGCAGAAGAGGCGGCGATCGAAGGCGATGTGATTTTCGCCGTGCCCGGTAACTTTACCCGCCAACAGCTCGCAATCCTATTGGGTCTGGTAAACCATACCCCCTTTAAGGCCGGTGGTGTTGTTAACTCCGCAGTGGCAGCCACAGCTCTCGCCGCTGAGGCCAGCAATATCATCTACATGGACTTACAGCTACACCAGGCGGTGGTTACCCGGCTCAATACCCAAGGCGATCACTTGCAGGCAGGCACTACGATTCAGGTGCCAGGTGTCGGCAGTCAAAATTTTATGGACCTGATGATGCAGATGGCTACCGGCATGTTTATTCAGCAATGCCGATTTAATCCGCAACACAATGCCCATTCGGAACAGCAGCTCTACAATGAATTGCCGGGCTGGTTAGCAGAAGCAGAGGGCGGCAATCTGATTCTTGAGCTCAGAGCGGGGGAAACGCTCCACACCGCGAAGATGCCCAGGGAAAGCTTGATCAATAGCCTGGGCGGACATTTCAACAAGATTAATGAGCAGCTGGCGCCCATGCTGACAGAGCGCGATACTCAAATTCTGATAAGCCCAGCAATGGCAGCCTTGCCTGGCTTTACGGCGAGTCTGCCGCAGCAATTGCAACTAATCGTTCTGGATCAACATGCGGTGAGCCGAAGTGCGCTGGAGCATCAGGAACTCATTATCGCAGGGGATGCAGGAATCAAGCTGGTGGAAAGCCTGCCGGTTGCCAAATCGAAGTCAGCGAATTCGTCACAGACACAGCAAACAGTGTCCCCGACCCATGTCCTGTTCGGGCACAGGGCAGTGCCTATCAAGGACCTCCAGATTGCAAATCAGGCCGAGGTAAACGGCCATGCCGGTTCAGCCAACTCCCTGTTGCTGTCGATTACCGGCTTGCCAGAAGATCTTGGGCGCATTTACCAGTCCGCTGGCGAGGTTCGCTTTCAGTCCCTGGCAGACGCTTCGAGAGTCAATGGTAAACCCGTCACCGGCGAGACCTGCCTTAGTATTGGCGACCAAATTCAATTCGGCAGCAGCGCTGAGACTATGACCCTGATACAGGTGAGTGATGGCTAGCAATACCAAGTCCAAGCGTCGCGAGCTTAATCCCATCAGTCTGTCGTTTCTGGACGTGATGTTCTGTGGATTTGGCGCCGTGATTCTTATCTTCCTGATCCTGGACTACGCCAGCACCGTTTCCGATGACGACACCAGCCCCGAACTTATGGCCGAGATCAATTTGCTCGAAGAGGAAATCAGGGAAGGGCAGTTGGGCCTGGTACGAATTCGCAATACGCTCTCCGATGTGGATTACGATGTGGTGGAGGCGCAGGGGCTGGCGCGCCAGATCCAGGACCAGATTGATACCTTTCTGCAGGAGTTGGCCGCCCTGGAAAACTCCAGCGTGGCATCGGAAGAAGATATTGCCAGATTGCGGGCAGACGTCCAGTCCCTGGAAGAAGAGCTGCTGCGGCTGCAGGCCAGCGCGCTGGACCAGGAAGGTTCGAGCGTGCGGCAGTTTATGGGTGATGGCCAGCGTCAGTATCTGTCTGGCATGTATCTCGGTGGCCAGCGCATACTCATCCTGATGGACAGTTCTGCCAGCATGCTGGACAGCACCCTGGTAAACATCATCCGTACTCGCAATATGTCGGACGACAGAAAGCGAACAGCGCCAAAATGGCAACGTGTTGTCAAAACTGTGGACTGGATATCATCCCAGCTGCCCATCACCAGTCGCTATCAGATCTGGCAATTCAACGAGGAGCACGGCAGTGTGCTCGAGGGCAGCACGGAAATGTGGCTGGAGGTGGCGGACCGGGACCAGCTTAATGGCGTGATTAGCAGCGCAGAGACGGTGGTGCCTAACAACGGCACCAACCTGCAGCGGGTTTTCAGAGCGGTTGCAAATATGAACCCGCCACCAGATAACATCTTTTTAATTACTGACGGGCTGCCTACCCTAGGAGCCCGGGCAAATAGCGACAATCTGGTCACGCCCGCGAGGCGCATGGAATTATACGAAGACGCGGTTGAGGAATTACCTGGCGGAATTCCGGTCAATATAATATTGATGCCACTAGAAGGGGACCCGAGCGCCGCTGCCGCCTATTGGCAACTCGCGCAGTACACTCAGGGCTCATTTCTGACGCCATCGGATGACTGGCCTTAGCGCCGATTAACAATGCGAAGATCAGCACTTTTGAGACTATAAGCAGAGACTTAAAGCCACCATTTACAGGGTGCAACACTAAATAACATGGCTAGACGTAAACGCGCCGAAACAGAATCCTTCACCGTATCCTTTCTGGATGTGGCGTCCTGTGGTTTTGGGGCCATGATTATTCTGCTGATGATCGTCAAGCCCGCAGATCCAACCATGATAGAAGTTTCCGAGTTGCCAACTGATGCCTCAGTAAATGAATTGCAGGAGCAGCTGTTTGAAATCCGCGGTGAAACCCGGATATTGAATCGCGATCTCAACGCCAAGCACGAACAGCTGTCGTCACTCACTGAACGCATTGCCAGACTACGCCGGGACCTCAGCGATATCGAGGGGCGCTATCAGACATCGACTCAGCTGTCCGATGAAACCACCGATGAATTTGGTAAGCTTTCTATCGCCAGGCAGACCCTCACAGCAGAGATGCAGCGCCTGCTCGCGAATGTCGCAGCGCCGGACAACAATGCCATTGGCGGGGTACCGGTTGATAGCGAATACATCATATTCATTATCGATACCTCTGGCAGTATGTATAACACNCCCGGCAACTGGAACAAGATGCTTGAGGTGATTGATAACACCCTTGATGTCTATCCTGAGGTGAAGGGCATACAGGTGATGAATGACATGGGTGATTACATGTTCAACACCTATCGTGGTGAATGGATTCCTGACACGGCGGGGCGACGCCAACAGATTATTCAAACCCTNAGATCCTGGAACCCATACAGCAATAGTAGCCCTGTAGAAGGGGTGACACGGGCAATCAATACCTTTTACTCACCNGACAAGAAAATTAGTATCTATGTNCTGGGCGACGACTTTCAGCCAGGCGGATCNATTCAGGATGTTTTGCAAACTATTGACCGAATCAACGTNGAAGANGCCAATGGNGACCGACTGGTGCGCATCCACGGTATCGGGTTTCCGACCATTTTTTCCGGTCCCCGACGTTTCCAGCAAAGCGTTTATCGTTATTCGACTTTGATGCGCGAGATCACGTCTCGAAATGGTGGTACATTTGTAGGACTGAATGATTTTCAATAGAAGTCCGCTGGCAAACCACGAGTCATCTGAGCAGACTGTGAGCAACGTATATAGCAGCATGAGAAAGCAGCAAACATTAGCCAGAGGTCTTTTGACACAGATGGGCTCATTCCTGTCGGTGCTATTGCTGGCGAGTTGTGGTGTCAGCAACGTGACGATAGAGGGCAGTTTCCCCACACCAAACATCAGCAAACTGCCACTAACCGTCGCCGTCTATTACGATGATGCCTTGCGCGAATTCGCCTATCTGGAATATTCCGAGACTGGCGCTGAAGAATTTAACATCGAAAGTGGGCAGTCGCACATTGAACTGTTTGATTCGGTACTGCCTGCCATGTTCGAAGAAGTTGTGGTGGTGGACAGCATGGAAGCCGCCGAGGCGCGAGGAGTTGATGCTGTTTTCACGCCGCTCATCGAAGAATTCCAGCTAGCCCTACCGACTAAAACCAAGCTCGATGTTTACGAAGTCTGGATTAAATACAATATGCGCCTGGTTACGGCTGANGGCGATTATATTGCCGACTGGGTCCTGACTTCCTACGGCAAGACACCAACGGAAACGTTCCGCACTACTGAGGCGGCCATCAACGATGCTGCTGTGGTTGCTTTGCGTGACCTTGCCTCCAGCTTCTCTTTGAGCTTTACCCAGGTTCCAGAGGTGCGGGACTGGTTGGCGAGTCTGTAAAATTGCAGTTGGCCTGGACATAGCGGGCCGAACCCTGAGGTTGATCATGAAGTCACTAGTAAGCACTGCCTCCGCCAGGACGCTGTTATTGTTCGGTGCAACACTGCTTGCTGCCTGCACAAGCACTACTGTTGACGAGTTCAGACAGGGAGAAACTGGCATTGAAAACGATGAAGCGGTTGTCATTCTGGGACGTCGTCAGGCCAGTGACTACGAGACACGTAGCGAATTTGTGGAGTGTGTGGGTGACCGCATGGCCCGCGGCGATAATGCGATCAATATTGTTCCCGAGCAGGAGTTCATCGATGCGATGTTTCCCTGGTTTGAGCCGCGAACAGCCCCTTTGCGCACCCGCGACCTTGAACAGTTAATGGCTGAAGACGTAGTAGCAGCCAAAATGAGCGAATACGGGATTCGCTATATTGTCTGGTTAGATGGGTTTACTGAAACCACTGACAGACAAGGCTCAATTTCCTGCACCATTGGGCCGGGAGGCGGTGGCTGCTTCGGGTTTGGTACCTGGGAAGATGATGCCAACTTTGATGCTCGAGTCTGGGATGTCGGTTCGCTTACTAATGTGGGAACGATTAACACCGACGCCACAGGCCAGTCCTATCTGCCTGCCCTCGTGGTTCCGATACCACTTATCGCAAGAGTTGAAGCCAATGCCTGTAACAGGCTGGCTACGCAGCTCAAAGACTTTGTAAACGGCAACTAGGTAAGCCAACTGGCTGTCATTGATGAGACGGGTGGCATTATGACCAAACTGGGATCTCCTGAAATGAAGACTCAATTGTGCTTCGGTAGTTTCCCCAAAACATTCCTGATGATGATCTGCGCGGCTGTAATCTTGCCCGTCCTAACTGCCTGCGCAGTGAATCCCGCCACGGGTGGGCCAAACCTCGTACTCATGTCTGAGAGCCGTGAGAAGGAAATCGGTGCCGAGGAGCACGCGAAGGTGCTGGCAAGTCAACCTGTTTATCAGGATGCAGACTTGCTCGCCTACGTAACCGAGGTAGGCAACCGAATAGCGGCAGTGAGTCACCGCCCCGATCTCGGATATACCTACACCATTATTGATAGCCCCAGCATTAACGCGATGGCCTTGCCCGGTGGCTATGTGTATGTGAATCGTGGCCTGCTGACTTTCATGAATACAGAAGCGCAATTGGCGGCAGTGGTTGCCCATGAGATTGGTCATATTACAGCGCGCCACGCGGCGCAGCAGCAGGCTCGGGGAGCACTGGCCAACGCTGCCGCAACAGTTGGCGGACTTGTCACCGCTGTCGCAACGGGCAGTGGCTACGCCGGTTCACAGATTAGCGAGGTTGCCTCTATCTGGGCCCAGACCAGTCTCAGTGGTTTTGGCCGCGATATGGAACTGGAGGCGGACAGCCTCGGTGCCGAGTATTTGCTGGAAGCTGGCTATGACCCTGCAGCCATGATTGACGTTGTCACCGTACTTAAGAACCAAGAAGACTTTAATCGACGAGTAACTGGCGTTGGTGGTGGATATCACGGTCTGTTTGCCACACACCCTCGGAGTGACACGCGTCTGCAGCAAGCCATCGCCTCCGTCGGCGAGTTGGAAGAGGGCGAGGTCACCATGAGTGATGACTCCGCATTTCGGGAGCAGATCGATGGTTTGATTGTTGGTGCCAGCGCCGCCTCGCAACAACAGGACGCACGTAATCGCTATTATCAGACCTTGCTTGGCTATACTCTTGTGTTTCCTGATGAGTGGGGCATACGTGAAACTACAACCACTGTGACCGCTGGCATGGCTGGCAAGGGCAGTTTGCGAGTTGAAGCACAGCGGCTACAGGAAAATATCGCGCCACGTGTCTTTCTTAGAGAAAAGCTGGGGATCACCGATCTGCAAAAATCTGAAGCACTGTCACAGTATCGCCTGATTGGACATACTGGCGTAACAACCTCGTCATCCGGTAATCCAGAGCGAGTCGCTGCAGTCTACCTTGGGCCGCGAGTGTTTGTGTTTAGAGGTGAAGTTACAGATAGCGCTGACATTGAGTCAGTGGATGCCGCATTATTGGAAAGCATCAGAACATTTCGGGCGATCCAGCGCGGAGAAACTTTGCTTGGCGAAGAAATGAAAATAAAGTACGTGCAGGCTAGCGAATTCTTCGATTTTTCTGTGGTCGGGCAGTCCAGTCGCGTTGCCAACTATCCCGAGGAAACTCTGCGCTTGCTTAATGGCTATTACCCATCTGGCTCCCCGGAGGCTGGAGAATGGGTAAAACTTGTGGAATAGCGCGCGGTAAGAATGACACGCTTACACGAAGATGATTATGAAAAGCCGGGCTCGAAGTCCGGCTTTTCAATTTTGGGCTTCGGGAACAAAGTTTGTTTTTGTACGGTGCAGGGTTAAACTTGCTCACTTACAGAGCCTTAGGTTTGGCGAAGCGATGCGATACAAACCAACCCGCAGAAATTAGCGGACAGCATCTGGGGTAGGGCAATAAACATGGCGGCAGTCGAAGAACAAAAGAAGGAGAAGCAGGGAGCCCGTCAGGGACAGGGTCCCCTGGACGGTCCTTTGGCGGATTCCCTAATCATTAAGGCCGATTGTGAAAATGCGATCAAGCACCGCCATGCTGCAGACCATCGGGGCAAGCATGTACTTCATTACCTCGCTAATCTTGAGATTGTCGATTAACAGAATCCGAGCCGCAAGCTCAATGTAGGGTCTTTGACTTCGACTCTAAGCGTACAGTGTGATTAGGATTACACCTGATATGCAAAATTGACAACACACACTTGGTACCTGCATCCGCAAAGAGCGGTATGGCATCGGTGTTAGTCATGAGCGCGCGAAAGGAACAGTAGCCAGATTGTGTTATCAATGGACTCAAAGAGCACTTATAAGATTCTGATCATCGGCCCCGCCTGGGTAGGCGATATGGTGATGGCGCAATCCCTTTTTATGGCATTGCAGCAGCGCCATGAAGCCGCAGATATTACGGTGCTGGCGCCAGCCTGGACGCGGCCGCTATTGGATAGGATGCCAGAGGTGACTCAAAGTATTGACCTTGATCTCTCCCATGGTGAGCTGAGCNTTGGAAAGCGTCGGCAACTCGGCAAAGGGATGCGCAAGCAGGGATTTCAACAGGCGATTGTGCTGCCGAATTCCTTCAAATCTGCGCTAATACCATTTNATGCGGGCATACCGGAACGCACGGCCTGGGTTGGCGAGTTTCGNTGGCCTCTGCTTAATGATGCGCGGCGACTGAATAAAAATGTGTTCGCTGGCATGGTAGAGCGCTTTGTCGCACTAGCCTATCCTGCATCACCCGAGCCGCCGGCTGACTGTCCTAACCCGCGCTTACTGGTGAATGAGGAGAGTCAAACCAAAGCCGTGGGCCAATTCCACCTCGATGGTGAAGGGCCGGTTCTCGGTATTTGCCCGGGGGCGGAATTCGGACCAGCTAAACAGTGGCCTGCGGAACACTATGCTGAACTCGCAAATAGCCTTTTAGGCGAGGGTTGGCGAGTATGGTTTTTTGGCTCGATCAGTGACCAATTGGTCACTGAGTCAATTATGGCCGATATAGAACCCGCGCATTTTGATCGCTGTGCTAACCTGGTCGGCAAAACCACCCTCGGACAGGCAATTGATCTGTTGGCCTGTTCCAGGGTTGTTGCTAGTAATGATTCGGGTCTGATGCATGTTGCGGCAGCNCTCGGCAAGCCTATCGTAGCCATGTATGGATCCACGTCGTCTGACTTTACACCGCCCTTGGCTGACAGGGTAAAATTACTGTCCACCGACATTGAGTGCCGACCTTGTTTCAAGCGGGAATGTCCTTACGGGCATCTACGCTGCCTCAATGAGTTGAATCCAGGGCTGGCCATTGACGCCGTAGCTGAATTAATTGATACAGCACCCCAAAACTAATTCACGGGACTTATACTGCAGTGCGTGTGCTAATTGTTAAAGTCTCTTCACTTGGAGATATCATTCACACCCTGCCAGCTGTGACCGATGCTCGTCGCGCCCATCGTAATCTGACTTTCGACTGGGTGGTTGAGGAAAACTTTGTCGACGTGCCCTCATGGCACCCGGCCGTTGATAAGGTTATCCCCGTTGCTATCCGGCGCTGGCGTCGCAGTCTTATGCGGNCCATGCTTAANCANGAATTTCGGACCTTCAAACATGCTCTGCAGAGTGAACACTATGATCTGGTAATCGACGCCCAGGGCCTGATCAAGAGTGGAATAATCAGTCGTCTGTCTCGCGGGCTTACCATTGGTATGAGTAACCATACGATTCGCGAGCCGATGGCGACGCTCTTTTACAACAAAATGTACTCTGTGCCATGGGATGAACACGCGGTGGATCGCGTGCGACAGCTTTTCTCCCGTGCACTGCAGCACCATTACAACAAAAATGAAATAGATTATGGATTGGATACTTCGCGCATCGGTGGCAGCGATGAGCCAGTGAATCATAAACAGGTAGTATTTCTTCATGGTACAACTTGGGCGACAAAGCACTGGCCCGAACACTATTGGAGACACTTGGCACATATTGCAACCGAAAACGGCTTCCAGGTTCTGCTTCCCTGGGGTGATCAGTCAGAAAAGCAACGCGCTGACTTCATTGCCAAAGATAACCCGCAGGTCGAGGTTTTAGATCGCTTGCCTCTTGGTGGTGTTGCCAAAGAGATTAATCGGTCAGCAGGAGTCATTGCAGTGGATACCGGCCTGGGCCACCTAGCGTCAGCACTCTCGAAGCCGACGGTGTCACTGTATGGCCCGACCAACCCTGGCTTATCCGGCACTTTCGGCCACCACCAGCTGCATTTGAAGTCAAACTTGAACTGCGCGCCCTGTATAAAAAAAGTATGTGGCTACAACGGCCCAGGCGTGACAGATGAATTTAGGGACCAACCTTTCGCAGTCGTACCGCCCTGCTTCTCTTCACACAAACCAGAAACAGTCTGGCAACAGTTTGAAAGACTGTTGTTGCAAGACTCGCAATCATGAAACTTTGCTTTCTGATCTATCGCTATTTTCCCTACGGNGGGCAGCAGCGTGATTTCTTNAAGATCGTATCGGAATGCCTCACCCGGGGGCACGAGGTAGAGGTCTATGCGCTGCGCTGGCAGGGCGAGCAGCCGCAAGGGTTTAACGTTACTTTGGCCCCTTTCAATTCAATGGGCCGATTGGGGCTCTATCGCCGCTATTCTGATTGGGTGGCAGAAAAGATCGTTACCAGCGACCCTGACCTNGTAATCGGTTTTAACAAGATGCCTCATCTGGATGTGTACTTCGCGGCGGATTCTTGTTTTCTCCATAAGGCTGCAACCCAGCGCGGCCACTACTATAAATACACCCCTCGCTTTAAGCATTTTAGTATGTATGAAGAGGCAGTGTTCGGTGCGGACAGNAAGACCCGNGCCCTGGTCCTCTCCTCTTTGCAACAAAACCAATACATTGATTACTACCCGAAATGCGCTGAGCGACTGCATCAAGTTCCACCAGGCATCAGTGTGGACAGAAGGAGAGATAGTGGAGACCCTCATGTGCGAGCAACGCTGCGCGCTGAACTGTGTGTTGCTGAAAACGAAGCGCTGCTCCTACAGGTAGGGTCGGGTTTTAGAATCAAGGGCGTGGATCGTGCCCTTTATGCGATCGCTTCCTTACCGGCACACTGGCAAAAGCGTATGCGCTATGTGCTGGTAGGTGAGGGTAAGCCGGACAACTATCTCCGGTTGGCGCGTAAGCTTGGCATAGGCGAACTTGTGTCTGTGCTGCCAGGGCGAGATGATATACCCCGATTCTTACAAAGTGCGGATTTGCTGCTACATCCAGCGTATATGGAGAGCGCTGGTCATGTCTTGCTTGAGGCCACGATTTCTGGCTTACCAGTACTTACTACTGCAAGCTGCGGCTATGCCTCGCATATAGAGCAGGCGCAATCCGGAGAAGTATGCACAGAACCCTTCCAGCAGACTGAGCTCAACTCACGCCTGCTTGGTATGTTAGAGAGTCTTACCACCTCANGCTGGTCTGCAAGAGGATTGGAGTACGGTAAGCGGACTGATCTCTATTCATTGCCGCAAGCTGCCACAGATATCATAGAGAGACTCGCTGNGGCAGACGGCAAGAACAGCGGATCTGAAGGGGAAAGTCTATGAGTAATGTCACTCTGGGTTTGGCCGGCGCAATTGGCCACGACCCTGCTGCTGCTCTGTTTGTAGATGGTGAGCTGATCGCCGCAGTAGAAGAGGAAAGACTGGTTCGCCGTAAGCACGCCAAGGATGAGTTGCCTTACTTGGCAGCAAGACAGTGTTTGCAGATTGCCGGGCTGAGATCTTCTGATGTCACTCATGTGGCCGTACCTTATGCTCCTGTATCTCTGTTCAGCAAAGCGCGATGGCACTATGCCTATCGGCACTGGTACGCGCCTGATCGCAGCGTCGATAGTCTGTTTAATGGCAATCGCCGTTATCGGCGGCACCTTAAAGATCTGCGCGGATTGCTTAATAAGCTGCATATTCGCTACGAGAACGTAAAGGTTGTACCAGTAGAGCATCAACTCGCTCACGCGAGCAGTGTTTATCACTTGGCCAGTAGTACAGAAAAAACCGCAATCCTCTGTAACGACTCCAAGGGAGAGTACTCCAACATCTTTCTTGGCTATGGCCACAATGGCAAAATCNTTCGTATCAAAGAGTTCTATAACCCTGACTCACTTTGCGGCATGTATGCTGCACTAACTGATTACCTCGGTTTCGAAATTCTGGATGGTGAGTTCAAAGTGATGGGGCTTGCAGCCTTTGGTGATCCTGAGAAGTATGACCTGTCACAGCTAGCGCGTTTCGAAGGTGGCAAATTCAAGGTTGATACCCGGCTAATTACCACCATTGGCTTGCGTAGGTATAAGGCGAAATCTCGAGGTCATTACTTCAGTGCCAGGCTAGTGGAGATGCTGGGCCCCCGCCGTGCAGGACATCTGCTGGAAGACCCTTATGTGCATTACGCAGCAGCAATTCAAAAGCTATACGAGGAAATGGCGATAAAGCTGGTGGATTACTACCTTGGCGATGTATTGGAGGAAACCGGNAGACTTGCTGTTGCCGGAACGGGTGCGCTAAACATCCGCTTGAATAGTAGGCTTAACTCCCACCCCAAAGTGAAACAACTGCTGGTAAATCCAGCCAGTGGCGACCCTGGCGCCGCGATTGGCGCAGCGGCCTATGCAGTGAAGCAGCAGGGTGTCGAGGTGAAGTCTCATCATGGTATGGCCTTAGGGCCTGAATTTACCACTGATGACTGTGTGAACGCGTGTTCAATCCACCGCGAAAAACCCGAATGGGAAATNCTTGAAGACCCCCATGCCAAGGCAGCAGAGCTGTTAGCGACCGGTCAGATCGTTGCCTGGTATCGCGGCAGAATGGAGTTCGGTCCTCGAGCCCTGGGTAATCGCAGTATCCTCGCCAGTCCCACCCAATTGGGTATCGTTGATGCGATAAACCACCAGGTTAAATTTCGTGAGCACTGGCGACCATTCTCACCAAGTATTCTCGATAAAGTGGCAGAAAAAATGTTGCCTGATAACTTTCAGGATGAGTTCATGTGCTTGTCTTCNCCTGTGAGCAAAAAGTGGCAGGAAAAGTATCCTGTTATTGTATATCGCGATGGCACAACTCGTGCGCAGGTAGTAAAAAAGCAGACGAGTCCAGAATTCCATCGATTGCTTTCAGCTTTTTACGATCGNACCGGCCATGGATTGCTGATTAACGCGACTCTCAGTCGTCCCGGAGAAGCGTTGGTTTGCACACCGGAAGATGCCATCAATATGTTCTTGGGCACAGATCTGAATTATTTGATCATGGAAAATGTGCTGGTAACAAAGCGCGCGGAAAGTGATGGTTGGAAGATTGGCCGGGGCCAAGCGGGCGTCTAGTCGACGCGCCTATAGATTGACATCTTTGGTTNCCCGGCATTGGGAAATTGCTGCAGTAGCTGCAGAGAGGACTTCACTGACTCCTGTTCTACCAACAGGCTCATTTCAAAATACATTTCTAGCGCAANAATAGTGCCGGGCGCCGCATCCAANATATTCTGGGCTTCAAGCTCCCTTATAATATCATCGTAGTTTTCTACCTGGCGCGAGAAGTATGCGATAGTGTGATTGTTTGTGAGCACTTGCGTTTCGGATTCCGCTTGCAGTTCCACATAACCTGCCGCATCAAGCAACCAGTCTTTTGACTTGCCAAAACTGACATAGGAATCTATCAGACAGTAAAAGAAGAACAGTATCAGGAAATAGCTGACAAATTTCTCCCACTTACCGCCTCGATTTCGCTCTATGATGCTGGAGATGAGAAATGGAACTAGAGTAGCGGCCATAAGGCCAAATACAAGGGCGTAGCGCCCGGTAAGAAACTTNGTGGTGTACAGAAAAACCACNAGTATAAAGAGGTTAGNCAGCGATACAGCAAGAATGGGGGCNACCTTCGCTCTATGCCAGCGTATGTGCTTTCGCANCAGGCCAAAAGCCAGTAGCCAAAAGAAAGGNCCGCCGATGGTATAGAATAAAGTCATCACCAGCACTACGCTTAAGCCTACAGCTACAACCGCAGAGACATAGTCTCGGGAAAAAATCCCAGCATACTCGCCAAAAATCGCAGTTGCCTGAGCTGCTGTAATTGCCTCATCCGGATTAAAACGGCTGATGAGAAAAGGTTGATAGATGCGTAACAATTCAAATATCAACGAGAATAAATTGATTCCAGCAGCCAATAGCATCAGGAACCCGAGTGCTCCCACGCAGCAAATGAATCCAGCTAATTTCAAAAAGTCCTGACGATTTTGTTGCGTATTACGATCGCTCTGCAAAAACAACGCAAAGGGAATTGCCACAAGATAGATAACCGCCTCTGCCCTGAACAGCATGGCCCCGATCATTGCCAGCACAAAAAATACAGAATGTGAAAATTGACGTGTATCTACAAACACCATGAAGCGCCACAGGGCTAACAGCAGCATGGCCCAGAAGCCAACATCGCGAAGCACCATGTCCCGGTACTCATTCAGCTCCGGATCGGCAAGCACGGTTAGCGCTGCCAGCCAAGCGATCCTGTTGGAGTCATCGAGGTGACGCAAGATGCTAATAAAAGCGTATGCCAGTATTGCGAAAAATATGGCGTTCAAAACATAGGCAGAGGTGAACAATGACAAGCCCAACAGGCTCACCAGGGCGATCAGAATCGGATAACCGGCCCAGGTGTAGTGTGATATGGCTGCGCCCACACCCTGCTCGAGAAAGATCTCAGCGGTTCTGATATAGGTATAGGCATCGTCATTTGGGAGAGAGGCAAACGCCACGGCAACTCCAGACAGTGCTAGACTTGCCAATACTGTCAGGAGTCGTATATCCCATTGTTGCCAGTTTGTTGAGCTCATGAGCTGTAGGGGTTTTCTTTTTGCCCGGGGAGTGGCGTCTTGAAACGTTTATGCAGCCAGAGGTATTGGTCGGGCTGCTTGCGTATTGCCGCTTCTATCCAGCGGTTGATGATTCTGCCATCTTCTTCATCGTTACCGCTGGGGTAGTCTTCCAGAGCTGGGCTGAAGTGTATTTCGTAGCCAGAGTTGTCGGACTTTCTGTAGTGGCTGAAAAACACCACCGGAGAGCCATTGAACTTCGCAAAGCGACTACCGGCAGTGATCGTAGCCGCGAGATTACCAAAGAAGGGTACGAAAACCGAGTGTTGGGCACCGTAGTCCTGATCGGGAGCATACCAAAGCAACCCGCCCTTTTTTAGGCAGCGCATAGCACCCCTGATATCCTTGCGTTCAAACAAGCCCGGATAAAGGCGATGGCGCCCGTTGTACATAAACGCATCGAACAGAGGATTCTTGTCGTTGGCTCGATAAGTGCCATTAAGCTCCCCAATCGAGGAGTAGAGAAATCCAGCCATCTCGAAAGTCGTGAGATGGGGCCCAATCAGCAAAACTCCTTTATTTTCTGCCCTTGCTTTCTCTAGGTTCTCAAGGCCATGGAAAGTGGCCATGCCTCTGTATTTGTCCAACTTGCCGCACCAGGCGATAGCAATCTCAATGAAGCCAATCCCATTGGATTGAAATGTCTTTCGTACCAGGTTCCTATGCTCCTCAGGAGATAGGTTGGGGAAACATAGCCTCAGGTTTATCTCGCATACCCGGCGTCGCCCCCGGGCGAAATGGTAGGACAGAAAGCCAATGAACTTCCCTAGCTGTAATTGCAGGGAGTAGGGCAGATTGGCTGCCACCCACATACAGCCGATCCCTAGCCAGGTTGGCCAGTAGCGCGGATGTTTAAATTGGCCCAGTGGCTCAAATTGGCGAGTAGGGTCGGTCACAGTCAGGGATTACAGGATCTTTTAAGGTAGTGAGTTGCCGGCGGTATTGTAGCAAAGCTGGCCGTGCAACCCACGCCAGACGGTAAAAGTTCGATATCGGATTCGATACCCTATGTTATTATCTGCCGCATCTCTTCGAAACATGAGACCGGTACTTGAGACCGGGGCACGCGAAAAAGGGCTTAAGGAATGAAATTGGAAATGCCGTCCTTTCAGGACGCTAGACTGCTTGTCATCGGCGATGTGATGCTCGATCGCTACTGGCATGGCAGTGCCAACAGGATTTCACCAGAAGCGCCAGTACCCGTTGTTAAGGTGGCAAATCAGGAAGACAGACCAGGCGGCGCGGGCAACGTGGCACTTAATATTTCTGCTCTTGGCAGTGCAACCCGGATAATTGGTGTAGTAGGTGAGGATGAGAGCGGCACTGAGCTTGAATCCCGGCTCACGGCAGCGGGAGTGCTTTGCGATTTTATCCATTGCCCCGGCAAGCCCACTATCACCAAGCTTCGTGTCATCAGTCAGCATCAACAGCTGATCAGAGCTGATTTTGAACAGGCATTCGAAAAACAAGATGTAATCAGTTTGTTGACTAAAGCGAAAGCACAGGTCAGCAACACCCAGGCGATGGTTCTGTCGGATTATGCCAAGGGTTCTCTGCAGGAAATTGCGCCACTAATAAAACTAGGCAGAGATCATGGCATTCCGGTTATTGTCGACCCCAAAGGTTCAGATTTCGATAAGTACCGGGGCGCTACTCTGATTACTCCCAATTTGAACGAATTCGAAGCGGTGGTCGGCCACTGCGCGAATGAAACAGATCTTGTGGCCAAGGGTATGCAGCTGGTCAGTGACCTTGAACTAGAGGCCATACTTATCACTCGCGGTGAACACGGTATGACACTCATCCGCCCGGACTCGCCGGAGCTGCATCTGCCTGCCAAAGCGCAGGAGGTTTTCGATGTTACTGGCGCGGGTGATACCGTGATATCAGTTTTGGCAGCTGCACTAGCAGCGGGTGAGACTATGGCAGATGCCACGGCACTGGCCAACATCGCGGCAGGCCAGGTGGTTGGCAAGCTTGGTACCGCAGCTATAAGCGGTCCGGAGCTGCGTCGTGCGATTCTGGGGGAGCAAGATTCAGGCCAGGGTGTAATGACATCAGACCAGCTTGCCATTGCGGTAGAGGATGCGCGAGCCCATGGGGAGCGTATTGTCTTCACAAATGGCTGCTTCGACATTATTCATGCCGGGCATGTCGGTTATCTTAACGAAGCTAGAAAGCTTGGTGAACGGCTTGTGGTTGCTATAAATGACGACGACTCTGTACGGCGGTTAAAAGGGCCAGGTCGACCTATTAATCCCGTGGAACGGCGGATGGCTGTACTGGCGGGACTTGAGGCCGTAGACTGGGTTGTCAGTTTTAGCGAAGATACGCCAGAGACACTGCTGCAGTCCCTCAAACCAGAAATCCTTGTTAAGGGCGGCGACTATGCTATCGACCAGGTTGTGGGTGGTGAATTTGTACTTGCATACGGCGGCAAGGTACAAGCGCTTGAGTTTCTTGATAATTGCTCGACTTCAGACATCGTTGAAAAGATGCGCAGGGTTGGTGATTGAGCTGCAGCCGTATCAGCCGCAGTGCTTAGGTATTTAACTTAAGATTGCCTTAGCAGCGATCTCAGCATTACTCCGTAAATGTTCAGGGTTTATTGTCCCGACAATCACGCTGCTAACTCCCGGTTTAGTTAGTACAAACCCAAGCGCCTGCTCAGGGCCGCCCGGCTGGTCAGTCGCGTGGCCACTATCGAAAGCTTTTTTAACTAATATTGCCTTGCCCTGCGCTCTGGCCAAGTCGATGACTGGTTCTTCAGCTGTCGTAGTCGCGTTGAATGTAAGCATCAAGGCATCACAAAGTGGAAGCGCGCGCTCGCCTCCGATTAAAGTCTTGGTGGACATACCCACGGCGCGAATCAAGCCCTCATCTTTTATGTTCAGTAGCGTCTCAAGGCAGTCGGTCTGCTCGAGTATTCCAAGGTCTTCACCGTTTGAGTGAATTAACACCAGATCCAGATAGTCCGTGCGCAATCGGCGCAAACTCCGCTCGACACTGTGACGGGTATGTTGCGCTGAGAAATCGAAATGTGAGGCGCCATCTTTAAACTCTTCTCCAACCTTGGAACAAATTATCCAGTCCTGCCGGTTTTGCATTAGCTTGCCCAAGCGCTCTTCGCTGTTGCCATAGGCAGGGGCAGTGTCTATAAAGTTGATTCCCAGTCCGCGCGCCTGGTCTAGCAGAGCAATAACCTGTTCATCATTGGGCAAATCAAAGTGCCGAGGATATTTAACGCCCTGGTTGCGCCCCAGCTTCACCGTACCAAGACCAAGGCAGGAAACGTCTATCCCGGTGGACCCCAGCTGTCGCCTGGGCACGCTGATCATGTTGTCGTCCCCAGGTGCCATTCCGGCGCACCTATTACGGCGGGTTTGAGAATCGCCTCAAGCGTGATTTCTGGTGCAGCGATTGAAGGGATAATCTTGTCCTTGCGGAGGTCAGCAAGAATCTGGTCAGACAGTGCCGGTGCTAGCGTAAGCTTGGTTGGCCAGGTCACCAGGATATTCTCTTCTTTGGTGAAGTAGGCGTCTTCGGGTCTGCTTTCGTTTTCCACCTTGGGTTCGGCCCGGTTGATGGTAAAGCAGCGCCACTCGGCTGCTGTCACATCAATCCAGGGAAACAGCTCGCATAACAACTGACGCGCCCTATCTATTTGCCCAGCATCGGTCTTGCCCACGCCAGTCTCGGCGATGTCACCCCCCAGATACCAGACAGTCTCACCGCTCTCATCTTGATGTGAAGTCACTGTGAGTCTGGGAGTCAGACTAAAACTGTCGCCGATACAGTGTACAAACAGCTGTGGTAGTCCTGGCATTTTGAGGTAGACCATATTTAGGGGGCGGACCTGAGTTTGAGGCTTGCCTAGTCCTGCGGCATTGATTAAACCCTTGTTGCCTTCCCCTGCTGCAAAGATAAAGCGCTGCGCGCTTATTTCTATGTCATGCTCGCGGTGGGTCAATTTCATTGTCCTAGCGTCAGAAAATCCATCACTGCCGAATTCGACGACCTGGTCGGGCAGGCTAAAAAGATGGGCCTGTTGCCTGCCGGCCAGGACGTCTATCAGGCTCTCGCTATCCACCACGAAATCGGGCAGCTGGTAAAGTGTGCCTTTGATGGACGCCTGTTGGAAAAACAAAGGGTATTCAGCCTGGGGTATCGTATCCACGCGGCCCCGCAGACTCTTGCTGCCGAGAAAAGACTTCAGTTTGCTGCGCATGCTGGCGCCGGACCACATGTAGTAGTGTTCGCAAAGTACCTGGGTGCCACGCAAATCCATATCACCTTCGCCGGCCAGACACTGTCGCCAGCGCTCCGGCATCGCGGCTATGGCCTGGGCCGCTCCGGTCAGGGATCCCTGTAGCGCGTACTTCAAGCCACCGTGAATAATGCCCTGAGATGCCAATGTCTGGCCGCCACCGATGGTGTGGCGTTCGAATAGTATTGCCTGGTAACCCGCTTCGCGCAGACTATTCAACAGCCATAATCCAGCAATCCCGCCACCGAAGATGACGATGTCTGTTGAATAGCGCAGTGTCATTAGTTACCTTTTAGCCTTGCGAATGCCCTTTGAGTATATCGACATCAAGCTGAATTTCCCATCGGCGAACTGTGTACCTTTTGGCACCGGACACTAGGTCTGAATCCAAGTTATGTGGCGTCTCTTCTATAGCCTGCTCTTGTTATTGGCGTTACCGTTAATCGTTGCGCGCCTCTATGTAAAGTCCCTGGCCGCACCTGATTATCGCAGGCGAATTGGCGAACGCTTCGCGCTTTTCAAGAGCGCAGATGCCACGGAATCGACGGCGCCCGCTACAGCCTCAGCCGGTATCTGGATCCATGCGGTCTCGGTTGGAGAGACAGTGGCCGCCGCGCCACTTGTCAAAGCCTTACGCAACGCCAATCCCAATGTCAGAATTACAATAACCACTACCACACCTACCGGCTCCGAACGTGTTCGCAGCCTGTTCGGAAATGCTGTGATCCATGTCTATGCACCTTACGACTTAGAATTTCTGGTACGGCGCTTCCTTCGAAAAATCAGGCCGGGGCTCCTGATCATTATGGAAACCGAGTTGTGGCCCAACACCATAGCTGCCTGTAAACAGGAAAACGTAAAAATTC
>NYWC01000039.1 GCA_002684935.1 Gammaproteobacteria bacterium | reverse complement strand
GCGAATTACGTTCATTATACTGGGGCTTCTTAAACTAGCTTAACTCAGGAGAGAGTCGTGTCAAAATTAGTAAAACCTGCTGTAGTTTCATTCTTCTCATTGCTCGTAGGGTTTAGCGTGAGCCTATTTGTTAATACGTCGGCTCAGGATCAAGTGGTTTACGAACTCCGCACTTATACCGCCACCCCCGGCAATCTCGACAACCTCCACGCCAGATTCAGGGATCATACGACTCGTATCTTCGCAAAACACGGGATGGAAGTCGTGGCTTACTGGACCCCCACTGATGAAGAAAAATCGGAAGATACGCTGATTTACGTCCTTAAACATGCAAATCGTGAGGCCGCAGATGCCTCATGGAGCGCATTTATCCAGGACCCTGAGTGGACAGCAGTTTCAGAAGCATCCAATGCCAATGGGCCGATCCTGGGAGGCATTGAGCGAGAATATATGATCGCAACGGATTACTCGCCGATGCAGTAGTCGGTTAAAGCAGAATATGCAAATACGAAAAAAGGCTGAGCGCATATGCGCTTAGCCTTTTTTGTAGCTCAATTTAGCGACCAAGTACAACCTGCCTAAACTGGCAGCAGTTCACCCGTAAGCCAGTTCTAGCAGCTCCCGCACCGATTCTAATTGCATGAACCAGTAAATCGCTGAGAAAACTATGAAAGCTTGCGCCGCAATCAACGCGGCGGTCTGATCATCTTTGGCTTTGATTTCTTCTGTTTCTGTTGACTGTTTGCTCATGAATCTAACCTGTAATTCGGAATCGATTGTGCCTCCGAAATTTTAACNCNGACCGATTACCTAACCGCTGAACCCTATCCAACGCCCTGTGGCAGCCACCATAAACCATACCATTATCGAAGCGATGGCCACCATCTTGAGGACTANCGGGTTAAGCATATTGACATCATTCTGTAACAACGGCTTGCGAATGAAAAAATGGAAAAGCATGCCAGCACCAAGCGCCATCATCTTGAACCAGTAAACTGGCAGGTAGTAAATCTTGGTGGCTACTCCACAAGCCATGAATATGCCGGTGGCCAGCATGACAATCAGTGCCCAAATAAACACCGTGTGTGTGCGGTCAACCACAGTTCGCACGGGGAAGTCAGTTAGCACCAATCCCAACAGGCGTCCGTCGCTGGCGATAACGCAGCCNCCCAGCACCGCNAGTCCAAGTAGATGAACCGCTTCTACAAAAGCNAATGCAGCACCCCAGGTTTTGCCGATAACACCAAACCAGGTGCTTTCCGACCATTCAAAAACTCCAAGTAACGGCGGGTAGATCGCTTCCATCCAGCCGCCGTAGGCAAAAATCAAGGCCAGTAGAATAGCACCNAGGGTGAACAGGGTTCGCGAATAAGCCGCGANGAATGACGTGGGCATCTAGTCGNTCCTCCTTTAAATCAGAAACGGGTTTGNNCATCGACGCANCCGGAGATTACATCGATAAATGTATTAGGTGAGGTGTCACAATCAAACCAGTCGTAAGCAATAAAGCGNCCGCAGACCACTATNATTGACCAGAAACCCAGAGAAAGAATCGCTCCCATTCGAATCCGGCTTGGCGCTCGCGGCTCGTTTTCCCAACTCNCGGCAGATTCATTCATCCGTTTGTGAAAAAGAAAAGCGTTGACGGCACAGGCAACCAACAGGACCATCTTAATGCGAAACCAAAGGCTCTGCGATGTCCGCACCGGGACTGCATAGAACAGCAGAATNCCGGTAATAAACATCACCGTGAATCCAATCAACATGGGGATATTGAGACGCTCTGCGAGGCGACTGGCCGGCACGTCGGGCAAGGCATACCCCAGCATCCGCAGATCTATAAGAAACAGCATGCCCAGACTAAGCATTAAAGTCAGTACATGGGTAGATTCCACCCAGTTATACATATAATAGGATTCATGCAGCATGGTACTCCATTGCGTATCATCCAACCAAACCGCAATGTTATAGACGAGCTCGTTAATCACTGGGCTTTTCTCCCTCTTCCCTTGACGCGGCCGAGTACTAACGCATTCTGACTTTTTGCTCGCGACCCTAAGCAAAACTGACCATAGCCCTAATCGTTAATATTTCGATATCCGTAATCGGTCAATGGCATTACTATTGCAGCAGTTTACCGGAAAAAAACCTCGAGGCAACATTAAGAATGCTCAACGAATTACCTTACATGGATTCAGTTCTTCAGGCAGTCTCTCTATCAGAGACCAGCGCAAGAATACCTCAGAGATTTAAATAAAATCCAGTTACGAAAGCTAATCTACATGCTGCTTGCGATATTCCGATGGTGTAACACCTTTAATCTGACGAAAGGCGTTGTTAAACGGTGTAATTGATTGATAACCCACGGAAAGGGCTATAGTAAGCACAGGTAAACTGTGGTTATCCTTATTCGACAATGCTTGACTGGCATCCTCGACCCGATACTCGTGCAGCATCGCATTGAAATTCCGAAAGCCAAGCTGTTTATGGATAAAAGATCGCAAGCGATACTCTGGAATACTCAGTTTCTTCGCCAGCTGCGAAATAGTCAGTCCTGCTTCACGATAAAGCTGCCCTTCCCGAAATTCTTTATTAAAACTTGCAATGTCAAAGGTCGGGCTTCCCTCTGGCTCCGACTCCTTGGCCAACGCTGCTACTTTACGGATGACGTAGCTCAGTGACACCAGATCAAAACGCATCGCCACCAACAGCATGGCAAGGGTCAACAAGGCAATGGCGTAAACTATAACCGCCTGTTCATTTGCGTTGTTAGCAGACCCGTCCACCAGCAAGAAGTTCTCAACGAATACCACACTAAAAATAAGGGCTCCCTGTACACCGATGATAAACCAACGGAGCACTCGACGGTCATCTACGAGGTCTGCACGCCATCCCTTCAGAGTCCAGTACATCGCGAAGCCCACAAATATAAGCTGCATGATGTCCATACCAGTGGCAAGCAATGCCGATCCAACAAGGAGACTACCGCCCTCTGACGGATTCAAAAGCAACAGAATAAAATCCAATGCAACCTGCAGTCCCAATGCTACTGCCAGCGTCACTGGAAATCGCTGCTGCTCCTGAAAGACGAGAAAACAGTAGATCATAAACAGCCCACTAATCGCGCTCGTGCCAGGAGAGACCAACAAGCGAATGGGGCTAAGATCAATCCTGAAACTAGGGTCGATGTTCTGTCCAGTCATACCGCTCAACAAATAAAACACCACAAACAGTGCGATGACGGCGAACACCCGTGCGCTTGGACTTTTTGGGTCGGACTTCAAGTATCCAGCCGCCAGCAATAGTACCGACATAATCGCGACTATCTGGGCCGCAAAAAGGAGCAGAGGATTTGGCAAAGGACACTTCCAAGTAGGTTATCTGAAGGATTTTTCGACGATACCCGAACCTCGCGAAAAATACAAAATCCTGCCTCCGCACTGGAATTGCTGTCACTGCCAATTGATAAGCAGTCTCGGGGCAGCTCCGGAAAAATGTTACTCTTAGCCTTGCGGGTAGCGCGATCAATGATACTTACGCGTCAGCAATGGGCTGAAGTAAAGGTTTGCGACTCTAAGTTAACAGAAGGTCAGCTATCTCTTTATTTTCAGAAAGTTAGAACCGCCTTCCAGCACTTGGCATTATCTTAAGTCGCGCCGTGATCTTGCGTTAGCACTCAGGGCTGCTGACGCTTGAGCCGCTCTTCCATTTCATCTACCAAACCATCAATCAAGACCGGACCCTGCGCCTCTTTGTCGTGTTGATTGAACAAGCTTATCGCCTGCTCAGAGCGTCGCCCCATACCCAGCACCTTTTCAAACAGACTCTCTTCCCGCTCATCCATCAGAACTACATCAAGGATGAAGGCGAACAGCGACAGNGCACTGAGTACGAGATCCCGTAAAGCGTCCACATATAATTNAAATTGAAATAACAGGAATAGCTTCAACTGNAAAAAGAAGCGAGTCTTAAGCTGTTTAGTGAGCCCTCNNTCGTTGGGAGAAGGCTTTTTCTTGTTTGTCTCGGATTTATTCTGCTGCGTGATTGCTGCGNTCATCNTCAGTTGGGTATCGACGAAACAGCTTACTGCGACTTGTTCGATTTTTGCAGACAAGCTGCCAATAAAAATCGACCTCGGGCNCCTGNGNGGAGACCAGAGGTCAAATCTAAGCACGAAATCCGGCANATNAGNNNTCTAGATCGGGTTTCAATAATATGGCGCTCAAAATCAGCANATAGTTACATTGTGCCGCCAATAAAATCGCCGGCATTGCAGAATTGTTCGAATCCTGAGGTTAGATCAATAAAATTAAATCAGCTAGACGAAGGCATGAATTTGCCTTNAATATAACGAAATCCGGGCCGGTTTATGACGCGTAGCTGGATGACCACCATAAATCAAGCCACGCTATCGGTTTTTAAGCAGGAATTAAGGCGGAACCAATCAGTGAGTGGACTGGCCCTATCAGCAGGAGCAAAAAGACACTATCTTGACATGTTGACACTAATGCAAACTTAAACAAGATAATGTTCAAATGAAAATCTGAAGAGAATGCCTAATAGCCTGGCTGCGCCAATTATTCTTTCGCAGATTCACCTTCTAGCACCTCAAAAGACAGTCCCGCATAACAGCTCAACCGCTGGTAGAGAGCGTCGTTAAATATCGAACCCGGTGTCCAGAATCCACCGGGCACTTCATTCTTGTCAACGTCACGGAGCAAACTAACTCCTGCCTGAGACAACATCTTGGCTGTAGAACCGTAACCGGGATCACGATCACCGGTAACTCTCACCCGAATCTCGTCACCCGCATCAGTTTTGCCAAAAAACTGTAGATCATAGAACCCTTCCTGCTGTTCTCTAAGGCTGGGGCCTTCTCCAGGTTTAGGCAGAAAGAACTTGAGGGCAAACCAGCGCAAAAGGGGCACGGCCAGCACCAGGCCAAACAGCCGACCATCGGATTTCATGCGCTTGGCAAGCTTCCGGCCCTTATCGCCATCGCCGGCAAGGGAGCCTTCATTATACCGAAATTCATTACCATAACGTTCCTGCAGCAGGGCGTTGCTACGCAACACCACTCGGGAGTTTACCGCTGCCATAATAAATGGACCGACCCAGGACCTGAAGTCTTTGTCGTACTCCATGCCAATCGCCCGCTGCCTGGCACTATTGTTATGCCCTCTTGGGCAGAGCGAGTACCAGTCCCGCATTTCGGCCCGGATCTCTGGATCTTGCGCCGCCTCTTTGAAAGCATTGACACCACTCGCAACTGTGCCGCCAGAGAAAGTGCCTTTCATCACTTTTACACGCATCTTCACTTCCGAGCAGTAAACGCCGAATTTTCCCCACGCCTGCTCCTGCAGAAATTTGACACCGAGATCTGAAGGTAAGGAATCAAATCCACAGCAGTGCACGATTCGGGCACCAGTGCTCGTTGCCTGATCGCTGTAACGGGAAATCATACGTTTCATCCACTGGGATTCACCAGTAATGTCGCAGTAATCGGTTCCAGTGTTGGCACAAGCCTTTACCAGCGCCTCACCGAAGATGGCATATGGCCCAACGGTGGAAATTATGACCTCTGTACGCTCGCACATGGCCATTAATGTAGCATCATCAAAGGAATCTGCGATAACGACGGGGATCGACACAGATTTCTCCCCTAACTCAGCACGTAGCTGCTCGAGCTTGTCTTGGGAGCGCGCTGCCATGGCCCAGGTAAAATTTGGTTCAGCATGCTCTTCCAGCAGATAGCGGCAGATTATTTGGCCGACGAAACTGGTGGCACCGAAAACAATCATGTCCAGTTCTTTATTTACCATCGCGGTAAGTCCTCTTTGTAAGGGTCAGGTTGCCGTCGCAATCTGCTCTGAATGAACTACCCGACGGGGAGCCTCGGATGCCATATGCAAAACGCTATCACGAGAGTGTCGATAACTCATCCAGATAAGGAACTGCAGACCAAATAGCAAGGTCGCAGCCAGCAGGTGGGTGGGCTGCACAAATGCAGGCATTCCCAGATGACCCAAAGTCGCTCCGGAAATCACCGAAAGACCAATGACCGCGATCATTGCAAACGTCAGTCTGGTCAAGGTATGTACCCATCCAAGGGAATTAATCAGCAGGCGGGCCAACCAAAGGTTCGCGCACAGTACCAGTGCAGAGAAACTGCGATGGACATAGAAAAACCATGGCATGGCCTCTATCCAACTGGATCGCAGTTCCTCACCCTGGGCCTCTTTAATCAGGTCTGTCATTTCACGGACCTGGGTACCCATAGCTACCTGCAATATAGTCATGCNAAGCACGATGTATAGCCATTTTTNAAATTTCGNATCAATAGCAAGCACCGGCTGGGTTGCCATAATCTGACGCCTTGATTGCGCCAATGCGAACATCAGGGTCGCAACTATGGCCAATGCCATCAGCATATGCAGGGTGATCATGCCGGGCTGCAAATTTGAGCTCACCACCCGGGACCCCAACCAGCCCTGGAATCCAACCATCAAAAAAGCCNTAACTGAAGCGGTTGTGATTGAGGCNTCCAGCCTGCGCAATGGCATCGACACCCAGGCAGTCGCGAAGATCAGCAGGCCTATGGTCACNCCTATCAATCGGTTGAGATATTCTGTCCATGTTTTAACTACGTTAAAGCGAGTATCTCCATAACCAAGTTCGGCATAAACCTCTTGATAGTTCGCAGGCAACTGAGATTCTGCAGTCGGTGGAACCCACTGGCCAAAGCANGTAGGCCAATCCGGGCAACCCATACCCGCACCAGAAGCGCGAACGCTTGCGCCTACCAGTATCANAAAATAAACAGCAGCGAGGGTCAAAGTCGCAAGCCCCCGAAATCGTCGCAGTGATTCATCTAAAGCGGGTTGAGTAGTCATAGTCCAGGTCTAACAATAATGCATTTGTAATTTCCGGTCGCCGGAGTTGCGCGCTTAATCCCGGAGAGCTTGAAGCAGGACGACAGATGCATACCCATCCATCGGCAGGCCGACATCTTGTTGATACGCGCGGATGGCTGCTCTGGTTTGCCTTCCTACCCTGCCATCGGGCTCACCGGAATCAAATCCATTGCGATTNAGNAGTTCCTGGAGCTCTCGCACGTCCGCAACACTCATAGCGGTCTCGTTCTCCGGCATACGCTGAATTGGCTCACTGCCGGCATAACGATCCGCAAGGTGTCCAACAGTGAGAGCATAGAAAGTCGATGGATTATAGGTCATGGTGGCACGAAAGTTAGCGTAGCNGAGGAAGGCAGGCCCCTGCGCGCCAGCTGGCAGAATAACCGAAGCTTCCATGNCCGCAGCAACGGGNANGGGCNTTCCATTGACCTGTGTGATCCCAAGGTCACGCCATTCCTGCAGCGGCTTGCGGGTCGAGGTGCCNGTTAAGCTAAAATCGAAGTCAACCGGTAACAGCACTTCCCTNCCCCAGCGTTCATCACCGCGCCAACCAGACTGCGNCAAAAAGTTAGCCGCNGAGTGNAATATGTCTGGCAAGCTGTTCCAGATATCTATGCGCCCGTCCTGATCNCCATCTACACCGTACTGATANAAAATATTCGGCATGAACTGCAGCTGGCCCATGGCGCCAGCCCATGATCCACTCATGCGCTCAGCCTGAATGTGGCCGTCATCGATAATTTGGAGAGCCGTCAGCAGCTGCCNGCGAAAGAAATCGGCGCGCCGCGGGTCATAAGCGAGGGTTGCAAGCGCATCAAGCACCGAAAATCCGCCGGTTGATCTCCCGTAATTGCTTTCTACCGCCCAGAAAGCCACCAGATAATGCGGTTGGACACCGTAACGTTGCCGCACTTTCTCCAGCAAGACACTGTGCTGCTGTAACAGACTCTGCCCACGCGCCACCTGGTTAGGTGTCACTCTNAGACCCAGATAACGGGTAAAAGTTTGCACAAACTCGGGCTGGCTATTGTCCAACTCCATCACGCGCTCTAGCGGCTGCAGGTTGTCAAGTTCCCGCAGGGTCGCTTCGCTGATGCCGAGTTCGCGTGCTTCGGCTCTAAGCTCAGCCAACCAGTCCGCAAAGTTTTGCTCATCATCCTGCGCCATTAGCGCCGGGAGGAAAAAAGAAAGNATTAGGGGGANTACTCTTAGGATTACGCGCATNTNCCAATNATAGCGAAAATACGCACGGAATAGAATCTCAAGTCGGTATCCATCGCAAACAGATTGGCAATTTAGACAGCGGGTGATTCAGGCAGCCATCTTNTTAATANACTCTCTANCCCGGCGCTCGTCAAAGTCNGAGAGCCCAATNAAATTTAAGCCGNGGTTGGAGTTATCCTGGCTCAGACGCCTNCAATAAGACANANTACNAACCGATTTTACTCGTTCTCTGCTAACAGCTGCTAGCTCAANCTCNAATTCCATATTTAGAAAANAAACCTGNACCTGATTTCGCTCAGGAAGTTGTTCAATTAAATTGTGATGGCANTAAATNTNANCCCATNACTGTGAGNTATTNTTAAAGTGCCACTTCGANCTATTTNTGAAAACTTAAGATTAGAGTCACCAGGGATTGGCGCGCGAGGGTACTTTCTCCGTTCGTTAACCAAGTTGTATCTCCGTTACTAATTACAATTTCAGTGAGGTAAGGTGAGGTGAGAGATTTGTCTCATTTCTTATGCGGCAAGTTATGACCTGAGCCACACTTTTAACAAGTACGCCCAAGTTTACCCCCTCTATAAACGTGGAGCGCGTCGCGAATTCGGNCAAGCATCGATAGCCCTTACGAGANCGGCAGATCGTCGCTTTTTCGCTATATTTCCTGCATGAAGAAGTCGCNCACACCAACCGCATGCAATTACNGTTTTCGCCCGCTTGCCGCAATCCTGAGCANCATTTGCCTGAGCATGATCGNGCTGCANCCATTAGNNGCTCGAACTGTGAGGGAATACGTCGAAGCAGAAGACCACGAATGCTACGATGACATGCTCGAAGAGTTCGGCGAGAACAAAATCCTTACTCCCGGCTATGAATTGGAAGCATTGCTGGCACTCAGTCATTATCCGGAGTTGAAGTCAGTTCGTATCCACTTCATGGTGGATAATGTCGACATTCCTCTGTCTTTCAGNCCACATTGGCTGAGCATACTCAGNACAGCACGCAGTCGCNCTTACTTGGTTGTTATCGACAATAATCGTGAGAGTGGTCGCAATGCCCTACTGCCGGATAATCAGCCCTTCAATTCCCAGATTGGCATCCTCGGCCACGGATTAGCGCATGCGGTTTATTACCTGAGTCGCTCTTTTTTTGGCATTCTGGGCGACGTAATCTGCCAACTAGGAGACTGTCGAATACAGTTTGAGCGTACCACTGACCGCCGCCTGAACTCCTCAAGCAATCTCATATAGCCCTTCTCAATCTGCAGTTGGATTTCTAACCTACCCGCCTCTGGTNTCGGTAGATCAAATGAACTGCCACCAACGATTATGGCAGTATTGNNATCAAGATCTCACTCCGGCAGCCTTATGTCTCAATTCGCAGGCGCTCCGCCTCATCCAATTACAGCTCGCCAAAATCAAGAATCTTAGAAAACTCGTTGNNAGAGGTTTCGTCTTCGGGGCNTAGCTGTNCGATGAGAAAGGGTTTAGACATNAAACTGTAACGCGGCCTTCCATGCCGNGCNTTCCTTNNAGTTACAGACNAGCCAGACTAGTTAGGTAAACGATAGGCAACAAGCGCGCCGGGAAAATCCGTCTGGGTACTGCCAATTTGCACCACGATATATTGCTGCCCGCGGTGCATGTAGGTCATCATGCCGTATTGCCCCGGAGCCGGCAGCGGCACACTGCCGAGAATCTCACCGGTCATCTTGTCCCTTGCATTCAGAGTCAGCGGCGCATCGGGAAGCATTTGCGCCATACCCTCGCTTAGCGCACGTGTCTGCACAAGAATATCTCCCATGACCATTTGTATGGACCAGCCATCACCGCCACTGTTAGGAACATCTAAGCCCCGCAGTCTGGGATGATTTTTAATAGCGTCAGGTGTCTCACCTATTGGCAAGGACCAAGTTTTCTCACCTGTATTCATCTGATACGCGGTTAGTTGATTATTCATGCGCTTGTAGAGTGACAATCCGTCAATCGTTGGCAGTCCGCCACCTCCGCCGGGGAGCCAATCCGCCACCGTCATGCCAGTGGTCGGCGTGCTGTTGGGTGTCGCCCCGCCCTCGCCAGGTCGGGGATAATTCGGATTATCACGATCAACACCATTGGTGGGACGCATGAATCCTGGCGCAAAGCAACGACGACGGTGTGAGTTGTACATCATGCCAGTACTGGGATCCGCCACTGGCGGGTGGGAGATAACATTGCCAGCACCGAGGCACCCCACATTGTTGATATATTCTCCTTGGTAGGTGTTCGGCAAGGGTGGCACATACAGGCCTCCGATGCGGAAGCTATTAAGAATCGTCAGCGCCTCCTCTTTCAACCCCGGGGTATAGTCGATTACAAACTCATCCGTGATCCCATTCATTACAATGGGATCGACCGGCTCAGGCCAGGTCGGGAACGGCTGGGTGGCCGCTGTGTAATTACCCGGCACTTCAGTCTGGATGACCGCTCGGTCTTCAATTGGCCAAATAGGCTCTCCCGTTTCACGGTTGAAGGCGAATACTAGCCCTTGCTTGGTATTCTGAACTGCAGCCGGGACACGCTGGCCATCCACAGTGAGATCCATTAATAGAGGTGGCGTTGGCAGATCATAATTCCACTGATCAGAGCGGTGGATTTGGTAGTGCCAGCGTCGCTCACCGGTAGAAACATCCAGCGCGAGCACGCTGCCGCCAAACAGATTGTCTCCGGGCCGATGACCGGCATATGCCTGCACTGTAGAGGCGTTGGTTACCAGATAGACCAGGCCTAGTTCAGGATCCGCCGACGCAGGTGCCCAAGTCGACATATCTCCAGAAAAACGCCAGGCATCGTTCAGCCAGGTCTCATGTCCAACTTCACCTGGTCGCGGAATCACATGAAACTTCCACAGCAGCTCGCCGGTTTCTGCATCAAAACCCATGATGTCACCCGGTACGTTTTCGATACGAGTTTGACCATAACTGGGCTGATGTCCAACCAGCACGACAACCACACCATTTACTACCATGGGTGGGGCTGACGCCGTCACCATACCCAGCTCTCGCGGAATGCCATAATCGGGGTCATATTGACCCCCTGCAACCACATAATCTTCCCAAGGTCCCCAGCCTTCAACCAGGTGCGGTATCAAATCGATTGAGCCGGTTTTCGGAAAAGCACCTACCGGAAACTCGCTGCCCCAACCTTCGATAGGCAGTCCTGTCTTGGCATCGAGGGCCCACAGGAAGAAGCCGGGACTGGTCACATAGATCACGCCCCGCCCATTCACCTCGGCATAGGCAACGCCTTTTCCATAGGCTTGTCGCGGCGAGCGCTGATGGCGAATAGTCTCCGGCTCTCGGAAAGTCCAAAGAATCTCGCCAGTTGCCGGATCAAGTGCCATCACCTGACGGCGCGGCGTCGCCACGGTGTACAACACGCCGTCGACATAGATAGGCGTTGAGCGAGAAAAATAATCCAGGTTCGGTCCGAAGTTGTCGCTACGCCAGATCCAGGCCTGCTCAAGGTCATCGAAATTGTCGCGATTTATCTGGTCGAGTGGAGAGTATCGAGTGTGCCCCATATCTCCGCCGATGTACCGCCATTCTCCGTTCTTGGTCCCGGGCAAGCCCTGGGCCACCAGGGAACTCGCCATGGCAAAATTGATTAGCACTATCACGCTTAAACGACGCATCTGGTTAATTTGCACTGAGATTTTCATGATCTCTCCGTTTTCGTATTTGGTTTCGTTCTTTTTCTCTTTCTGCTGGGATTTCTTCTTGTTCTGAATTGCAGAGCTGGCAAGAACAGGACAAAACACAGGGTAAAAGGGAATACTAAGGATGTCTATATTGATGCGGGCTCAGCAAGCGGTTCAAGCTCCAGGCGGATAGCACGATCCTGCAAAAGACTGATCCCTTACCCCAGATTTACTTCCTTCTGATCTGCCTGAGCAAGCCATAGATAACAAGGTGGAAAAATTTAATGTCGGGGATCAGGTTTTTGGCAGCACAGGCCCGAGATTTGGCGCCTGCGCCGAATAAATAGCCCTACCCGCCAGCTATCCAATCATCCACAAACCTAGGAATGTTCCACACTTCACTGCAACCACTATCCCAGTGAGTGAAGTCCACGCACTGCTTTTTTTGCGTCTTGCCCAACTTCAGGCATGCCAAGAAATCCTGATTGTCGGTGCCTGTGGGTGTATCGGCACATTTGCCGTTCAAATCGCCAAGCGCATGGGAGCCAGAGTCACTGCTATCGACAGCGCATATAAACTATATACCCTTAAACCACTTGATGCTGGTTATAGCAAAGTCGATTTTACCCATGAGGACAAGCAGTGTAACGTAATCGTCGGCAGCAGTCGCCATGGTGCTAAAGCACAGTGGCTGCTACGTCTCCGCTAATGTCNGGCTCTGGCCAATGCTACGAACGGCAATAACTCGCAGAGTCACNGACAAACGTGTCATCACAAAACTAGCCAGAATCACTAAAGCTGATTTACAGANGCTCTGCAAACAGATTGGTGAAAAGACTATANAAACAAGTATTGAAGCCGCCTNTAAGCTTGAAGAATTGGTTGAGGCGCATCGCTANATTGATACTGGCAANAAAAGGGTCATGTGCCCTTTGTTTTCGGCACCGCTGCANAACTGCAAACNAAAGACCAGTAACCTGAAACCAGCAAGCCCAGAACTTCAAAAAATAGGAAGTCTGCTTTACCACCTAGGAATAAATAGAGCAGGTAATATGCAATAATTCAAAAACTTGATCCCGGAGAATAATAATGAACATTTCGAGCAGACCCAAGATTTTGACGGCCGCCCTCGGCCTGCTAACCCCCGTATTACTGACAGCGCAATCAGTTGGCGCACCGCCGGCACTGTATAAGTCTGACGCTGAAATCATGAGCGAGTTGGATGCTGCCGCACTCAATTCCAACTCGGCCGCTGGTGTTTCTGTAACAGTATCTCCCGGTATTTCGGTGCGCCGGCGCATGAGTGGCGTCCTGCAATATGCGGTGATGCACCCCTACAGCGTCGAGATTTATCGCATCATCGAAGGCAGCGGCACGCTGGTGACAGGAGGCGTACTCAAACTGCCGCTGGCGGATCCTAGTGGTGACAATGTCATTCGCACGGAGCATGGCATCGAAGGCGGCCTCGCGCGCGATGTNAAAGCCGGNGATATTCTGNTACTGCAGCCAGGAACGCCTCATTGGTTTAGTCGGATTAAGGGCGAGGCGATCACTTACATGGAGTCAAGAGTNCGTGTCAGCACTGCACCTATTCAATACCAGTAAGCGNAATGTCATCATCAGAAACGAAAACGCCGCGAACCATTCAACATGGATCCGCGGCGTTGTAGCTAGCTGAAAGCTGCTGGCCTTAGCGAACTGCTTCCGCGATACCGGACACTGTAGCTGCCAGTTCGAGATATCGTTTGCGCGTGATGCCTTCTCGAGACTCGCCTTCCTCCTCGAATTGCTCGGCAAGGTCACTCAGCTCNCTGGATGCATTGCGGTTACTATTATCAGCTTCAAGTAAGCGCTCAGCCCGATCCAGTACCTGGGCAAGCTCTCTGGATAGGCCGGCATCAATCTCATCATCACGCAATAGCTGATCCTGATAAGCCCGCGCAACNACNGGTACAGCNGGCCAGGTAACCATCTCCTGGGTCTGGGCATTGANGATGCCCTTAAGCGCTTCCAGNGACGCGGCAGCAAGCTCATTCTCTGTCATGAAGTCACTAGNCTGCATCTCGAATACATCCAGGCCTCGCGAAATTTCGGTGCCGTAAATGCGTCCGTTGTACCAGTAAGTGGACCAGTAACCGCCCGTGATCAATTCCTCAGTATCGATAGGACCGCGGTCGAAATAAGCGATTTCAGTTGGATTCGAAGAGTCGGTAAAATCGACTACCGAGACACCGCCCTGNTACCAAGCCTGNACGAAAATATCGCGGCCAGGAACCGGAATCAGTGAACCGTTATGGGCCACGCAATTTTCGGTATCAGTCTGAGGGGCAGACATCTTGTAGTGACTACGGAACTGAAGCTTACCGTCGACGATGTCGTAGAACGCATCAGCACCCCAGGTCAGAGGATCCTGTGCGCGACAGCGAGGTCGGCCACCGCCACCCCATTCATCGGTGAAAATCACCTTGGTGCCATCGTTGTTGAAGGTGGCGGAATGCCAATAAGCAAAACCCGGATCAATCACTTGATCCAGTCGTTGCGGATCAGACGGATCAGAGATATCCAGCAGGATGCCATTGCCGGAGCAAGCGCCTGCTGCAAGGCCAATATCTGGATATGTTGTAATGTCGTGGCATTGATTGGTCTGGCTTGTAGTCTGAGTACCATCACCGTGGTCACCCCCATCCCAAAGACCAGCCAGAGTGCCGGAATCAGGGTCGGAGAAAATGAAGGGGCGATTCACAATCCGCGCAGCTGCTGGGTTATCTTCTGGAATTTCGATAACTTCGATGCGGAACAGCGCGGATTCAGGATTCTCNAAGGGTGAATCATCGGAGCAGCCGGCCAATTCCTCGTCATCCCGGACTCGGCTGGTGCCTGATACGTATACGTAGATATTGCNGTCCTCATCCGCATTNTGGGCCACCGTATGGGTGTGAGAACCACGGCAGGTTTGCACTGCAGCAACCTGAGTGGGGTTGCTAAAATCACTCACATCAAAAATGCGAATGCCACGTACTCGCTGATTGCTGACCGGTTCCGGCACGCCTTCGAGACCGCAATCCAAACGCCCGCGCACTTCCTGCACTGACATGATAAGTAGATCGCTCACCAGTGAGACATCGCCCTGACCGCCAGGACAGACGACAGATGCAATGTGCTCTGGTGAATCCGGGTTACTGATATCGTAGGTATTGAAACCGTGGTAGTTACCGGCAATCAGGTAGTCGCCGGAAAACAGCAGGTCGGTATTGGAAAAGCTCAGCAGCGATGGTCTTGGATCGGCATTCTCGTCCTCTTCCTCTTCTTCAGTCGGAGTCTCCGGTGCATTGCCAGAAGCGGCAGCCTGCTCATCCTCAATCTCCTCCAGACGCCTGGCAGACAGGCCCGAGGGGCGATCTGGGTCGAAAAAGCCAGCAGGCTTGGGCAGTGAAGCCACCACGCTCATATTCAACGCCGCTTGTCCTGCATCGCGAAAACCAGCAGCAAGACCGACCCGGGGATCGCTGCTGAAACTCGCCAGCAGCGTATCCATGCGTTCGATTTCAGAGGTCTGGTCAGAAGTCACATCAGAAGTGAATTCATATAATAGTGGATCCTGAACAGAGCCGCGCTGGTCCAACAGCATTTCTACCATGTCCAGAGCACCTTGATGGTGCTCAATCATGCCCTCAAGATAGAGGCGATCGAATTCTGGACCGGACGCCGCGGCCAGTGTTTCCATCTGCTCGTCGCTCAGCATGCCAGCCATGAGCTCGAAATCTGCAGCGTGATGCGCATCTTCTGCTGTTACCTCCAAGCCACGCTCACGCAACCAGCCCTGCATCATGGCGATCTCGTCGTCCTGCGAGAGAGTAATGCGGGATGCCACGGCCAGCACCCCATCGTTATTGGTTCGGCTTTCCGCTAGCGCCGACATCTCTTTGGCCTGGGCGTGGTGTGGAATCATGCCCTGCAGGAAGCGGATATCGCCCAGAGAGTATTCCATGTTGGCCAGATCCGATGCCTCTGCGGCGGTGATAACCCGACCCTGTTGACCCGGGGCACCTGGCTGGATGATAGGGACCTGGGTAAAGGCTGCCTGACTGAAGGCTGAGGCTGTCACCACCCAGAGAAGGCGGCGAGAAAGTTGTGACATGCTGAAATGCAAAAACGTGGACATAGCTATACCCCAATACGGATGCACAATCTGAGAAATTCAGTAACCCAGCATTGTACCTGTTCAGCAGCTTTTGCCAATTCTGATCATCGCTCAGGGGCAAATTGCGTTAAATCACGACATGCACTAATTCGGTACATTTTAATTAGCATTGGACCGAGGCTGATGTGGTTAGGAGACGTGCTTCTTTATCGCACGAGTTTCTAGGCTTTGTTTAGTTCTACTGGATTCACACGACAGCCAAGCGCTGATACAGGAGGTGATGTTGACAGCCCTTTTGGGCCGATGCGTGCTCAAAAACTGAAGCGGATAAATTTGAATCCGCCCCGCTCCTTAATATCTGGCGCCCCTCAAACCTAGAGACTGCCTCAGGCTTTTTTCAGTGCGGACTACTACCGCCGTCATTATGCAAGCAAAACTGTTATGATTGATGCTTCTTTAGGCAGCCACTCATGGCAACGCCATTACAGCTAACATCCGGCAAGACTAAACACATGGCAAAAATCAGCCGGGAAAACCTGCGCCCGTTACGCACTCTTAATATGCTCTCATCGAGAGAAATTCAGGGCTTGATGTCTTCCTAGGACAAGGTGCACAAACTGTTTCGCCAGTATGCTTTGGCAGCACTCAATGCCGGCAGCGACATGAATGACCTCATCCAGTTACTGGANGCTAGTCATTTGGGACTAAAAGATCGCAGCCTCATTGGTACATTGAGTGCCCAGGATTTTGGGGCATAGCCTCAGCGCCAGAATCCAGATTTACTGCCTCGAGTCCACATANACCAACANGCTCAATGCGGCGGAGTGAGCGCAATAGCTCAACGNGGATTCCTGTGTTGTGAATTGAGACTGCGCGGGCATGCTTCCGAACCCTCTGCGTTCAGGTAAGTGATTTGGAAGCGCTCGCTTCAAGCGCTTTCGAACGATGCCAATCGATGATTAGTGGCTGCAGGCTTGAGGAATCATCTCATGCATACACAGAAATCAAGACCCAAGGGTTCTTGATATCGCACGTGGGAGAGCACCGAAGGAGGCTTTAGGTATGGCAGATTGAGACCGTGCGAGGCGGGAAGGCGAGCCCGAGTCCCCAGGGAGGGGTTCACGGCATGTCTCGATTTGCCATACCTCAAACACCCG